>JANOAR010000016.1:0-15017 GCA_031411235.1 Verrucomicrobiota bacterium
AGCAACAGCCCCACACACAAAAGCCAAGCCTGCCAGCAGTGCTCCAGCACCCACCAAAACGGCACCCCACGAAGGAAGCCAAGGAACAGCGGTGGATCACCGATAGGCGTCAACGCACCGCCGCAGTTGCTCACGATGAAGATAAAAAACACCACATGGTAGCCCGTGATACGCACCTTGTTCATTTTGATCCAAGGGCGGATCAGCAGCATCGACGCCCCCGTGGTGCCGATGATATTGGCCAGCACTGCGCCGATAGCGAGGAAGGCAACATTGGCCATCGGCGTGGCCGAGCCCTTCACGCCGATATTAATCCCACCCGAGATCACAAACAGCGAGCCCACCAGCGCCATGAAGCTGATGTACTCCTGCGCCGCATGATGCAGCGACTCAGGCGCGTGCAGCACAAAGGCGTAGTAGCTCGCTGTGACAAGGCCCAGGGCGATAGCGACTTTTGCATAATGGTGCTCCCAGAAGTGCGTGGCCAGCAAGGGCATCAACGCGATGCACAGCAACAACAACACAAACGGTAGCACCATCCACATCGAAGGGTGAAGGGCATGGGTGGCAGCAACAGCAAAGAGTGGCGACATGGGGGACATAGCAATAGAGAGCAGCCAAGGTGTCAAGTGCTCCGCGTGATGAGCGTTATGCACCGCGCAATGCTCGCTACGAGGCTGGCTACTTTGCAATAGTCTTTCTAAGCGCTTGATTTCAAAACCCAACGCTGGACTATGAGCGCCCACAATTCCTAGCGAGATGAACCCAGCGAGATGAAGTTCGCAATATTCGGCGATATCCACGGCAACCTCGAAGCCCTGCAGGCTGTGCTCCACGACGCACAGGAGCAAGGCTGTGCTAACTATGTATGCCTCGGCGACATCGTCGGCTATGGCGCAAACCCCGCCGAGTGCCTCGAATCCGTGCGTGAAATGAACTGCCCCGTCGTGCGTGGCAATCATGATGAAGGAGCCGCCAACGACTCCAAGCTCGAAGACCTCAATCCACTCGCCCAAGCCGCACTGTTGTGGACGCGAGCCCAACTCACCAAGGAGCAACGCCAGTGGCTCGGCGACCTGAAGCTCGTCCGACAAGTCCGCGACTTTACCATCGTCCATGCCACACTCGACTCGCCAGGCGGCTGGACTTATGTGACCAATCGCTTCGATGCGATGGCCAGCTTCAGCTACCAGTTCACCCAACTCTGCTTCTACGGGCACACCCACGCGCCACGTATCTTCGAGAAAGATGATGCCGTCCGCGGGGCTCGCGGCATGGACGTCACGCTCACCCGAGGCACCAAGTACTTCGTCAATGTCGGCAGCGTCGGTCAGCCTCGCGACGGCGACTGGCGTGCCTCATACGCCATTTATGATGTCGTCGCGCAGCGCGTCGAGATACGACGCCTCGATTACGACATCGAAACCGCGATGCAGAAAATCCTCGACGCTGGCCTGCCCTCACTGCTAGCGGAGCGCCTAGCGCTCGGACGTTAAACCATCGACCCGATGGCTGCCCTGCCAGACCTTCGCGACTACCGCTCGGCTCTCATCGTGAAGCCCAGTTCGCTCGGCGACATCGTCCACACACTGCCAGCCGTCCACGCCATCAAGGCCGCGCACCCGCACCTCGCCATTCGTTGGATCGCCAACCCCGAATGGCTACCGCTGCTCGATGGCTCACCCGACATCGCAGAGACCCTCATTTTTCCACGCAAGGAATTACGCGGACTCCGAGGACTGAGTCGCTGGCGCTCGCTGGCTCGTGAGCTACGTGCCATGCCACGGGAGCACCCCGAGATCGTCTTCGATTTTCAGGGGCTGCTGCGCAGCGCCATGATCTGCCGCGCCCGAGGTTCACGGCCCATCATTGGCTTGTCCGATGCCCGTGAGGGCGCTCGCTGGTTTTACGATCACCTTATCACCGTCGATGCGGGAGCCCATGCGGTGGATCGTTACCTGGAACTGCCCCGAGCGCTCGGAGTGCCTGTGGCTGAGCCCTATTTCCCATTAGCGGCGGGTACTCTCATCGAGACAGAGGCGACCCACCAGCCCTTCATCCTCGTGCATCCCTACTCGCGGGGGGAAGGCAAGTCGCTGGACGCACCCAGCCTGCAAGCCCTGTGCACCAGTCTAGCCCCACACCCCATCATCATTGTCGGCATGAGTGCCAGCCCCATTTCTTTAGGCGGAGCGCACGTCTGCGACATGACCCATTGCACCACCCTTTCACAGCTCATCTGGCTCATGCGACGCGCCCAATTCATCGTCAGCGTGGACAGCGGCCCGATGCACATCGCCGCAGCGGTGAACGATAACACCCTCGGCATCCACACCTGGAGCGACCCTCGAAAAGTCGGGCCACATAACCCCAAAGCCTGGGTGTGGAAGGCTGGCCAAATCGCCCACCGCTATGAACTCTCAGCGGCTGAGTGCGGGAAAGAACAAGCCGTGATGGAAGCCGATGCTCGCGAGATGGCGGCCTTTGTTAAGGCAGCGCTAGCGGTATATTGATCCTCGTTGTTGAGAGGACTAAAATCCACCCGGCATCGCGTCCTTCTGAATGGAGCCATCGGGCATCACTTTATTGATCATGCCTTTCTCGTGGAACCCACCACGCTCTATAAGCCAAGGTTGCCGCGTCCACTCGTAGGCCCGGTTGGGCACCTCGTCGAAGTTCGTGGGAATATAAGAAAGGTCGTAATGCTGCTCGTCGGTGATGTCCTCTATTCCATTACGGTCACCTGGGCATAGCCAATGTTTTTTTGCGATGCCATAGGGCTTGAGTTGATCAAACCACCATTTATTAACCTCATTTTCTTCAATATCTTCAGCGCCATCGCGGTTCTCCGGGCTCTGCGGCCAGACGAAGGCATTATCGCTGAGATAAGAACTGAAGCCCGCATGCAAGCCACGCAGATTCGACATGCAGCCTGCATCCTCCGCACGCTTTTTGAACCAACTGAATACAGGGAAAATAAACGAAGCTAAAATGGAGATGATCACCAAGACGATGAGCAGTTCGAGCAAGGACTTGCCTTGATTGCGAAGTGTCGGGGGATGCAGATTGATGAGCATAATGAGAAGAACAAAAACGGCGTCGCCATAATCGAATGGCGACGCCGTGGAAGAGTAAGCTAAAACAAATGATCCAAGCCCTAGAAACCTGATTGATTAGGTGCTGCAGAGATATAGCGGCGTGTTCCACGAACTTTCATCTTGCGGATTTCAGCGCCATCCAAAGTGCTATTGATACCAGCATTGGTGAGGTAGGGTGACAAATCGGCAAGAGCGTCTTGGATAGCTTGTGAAGCACCTGGATAGTCAGTCGTGGAAAAGGCTCCGCCGGAACTGGCCACGGATTGATTAATGGCATTGATCAAACCCGTGTAACCATTGAAAGCCAGACCCGCAAGACTGTCTGCACCACTGGGAGAGAGGAAAGACAATTCGCCTTTGCCTTTGAACTTTAGAATGGGCGCTGTCTGATAGACATGAGCTTCAAATTGGCCATTCACAGTAAACGAACGATTGCTCGTGACGACAGCGGTGCTGATCGATGATGTGGTTGAAGAGAAGGAAAAGAAACCATTGTTTGTGGTATTCTGCTGGACGGAGTTCGATACGTCAGTGGCGGCATTCAACTCACCTTGCACGTACTTGGCATCATCATCAACCGTGCCAAAAGAGCCACCCACATAAGTAACGCCCTTGTAATATAGAACCGAACGGTTAACGATGCTCCCGCGAGTAGGTACGTCCGTCTGTTGAATGAGGGTGATACGTGCCTCTGGAGAAAAGGTCATAAATCCTGACCCATTTCCAAAAGTCAGGATGCATTGGTAGTAGGCACCCGCTTCGTTTTGCGCACTGTGGGAACCATTATCGAATGGCCCACCGACAATGGCGGAGGCGGGGGTGCTAATACCGAGGACGGCGACGGCTAGGGATGCTAAAATTCTCTTCATCGCGTGCAGGTTAGCGCGAGTGCGCTTGTTTGTTCAAGATTTATTTCCTTTTTCTCACATGCTCGCCGATTGCCACCCACCCACAGCCCTGCGCCGCCTTGCCCTGGGGTGCAAGGGGGATTATGTGGCCCAGGCCGTGGCAGCAGTCATTGCCAAGGCCGACGCTGATGACTTGCCGGAGGCATGGCCTATCCCATCATGATTTTACGCGCTCGCCAACACATCATTCGCTTCCCTCGTCGTCCTCTGGTCATGGGGATCGTTAACATCAATGACGACTCCTTTTGTGGGGACGGCACGCTGGATGCCGCCGCAGCTATCGCCCAGGCCGAGGCGCAACTACGCGCCGGGGCCGACATCATCGACATCGGGGCCGAGAGCGCACGGACCAATCGCTCGCCCATCTCTTGCGAGGAAGAAGTGCTTCGACTGCTGCCCTTCATCCATGCCTGGCCACAGCTCGTCGCTAGGACATCGGACTCTCGCTTCGATGACGAGCAGCTCTGGCCACCACTGCTCTCGATCAATACATGGCGCAGCGAGGTCATCGCAGCGGTGCTACCGCATGGCGGCGACATGATCAACGATCTCAGCGCCCTGCCCGAGGCGATAAATGCAGCGCTCTGCGCACGGCACGGCGCTGCCTTACTCATCATGCACAGCGTCGGCCAGCCTAAAGTGCCGCACACGCATGTGGGCTATACGAGTATCATGGCGACGCTCGATACCTTTTTTGAGCAACGCTTGGCCTTAGCTGTGAGCGCTGGATTGCCCCTAGAGTCTTGCCTCTTAGACCCCGGCATTGACTTTGCCAAGCAGCGCGAGGACAACCTCACCATCTACCGAGAACTTGAGCGCCTACACCGCTTCGGCAGGCCGATCCTACTGCCTGTTTCGAGGAAAACTGTCATCGGCCAAGTGCTCGAACAACCCAATCCGCTCGACCGTGATGCAGGCACCATCGCCTGCATTGCCGCTGGGATTTCGCACGGGGCGCAACTCTTCCGCGTGCATGACGTCCGCGCTACGGTGCAAGCGGTGAAGGTGCTCCGCGCGGTCGTGGGCAACCAGACTTCATAGCCCAGGCAAAGCGGCGAGCTTTGTTTGGGGGCTATCGAAACCTGAAGCCGGGCCGAGGGGCGCAATCTATCGCCCCTGCTTGCTTCCTTTTTAGCTAGGCCTGAGGTGCCGTCTCGGGTTCGTGTTCAGCAGCGCCTTCATCTGCTGCTTCCACAGCTACCTCCTCCTCGCCGGACTCGCCAGCCTCTTCAGCTTCGGCGTGTTCACCTTCGTCAGCGCTCGCCTCGGCGTCGTTAGCCGTGTCCTGTGGCACGTCTTCAGCCTTGCCTTTGCCCTCAGCTTTCGCTGGCTTTTCGCGTGGCGCATCGTTTTGCACCCCGATAAACACGGCCCCGTCGCCGTATTCGATGACATAACCTTCATCGGCCAACCAGCGCAGATCGCGAATGATCGCGACTTGATCATCGGTGAGCGGCTTCGCTGGCTCCTTCTTTTCTGGGCGGCCTTTGCCTTGGGGTCTATTGCGTGGAGCAGCGGCTGGCTGTGCTTCAGTCGCTGCTTCGGTTGTGGCATCCTCAGAAGCGGCTTCTGCGGTCACTTCAACGGTGGGCGCCTCCACGGCCACACTTGCATCTGGCAATGGCTCAATGGCCTCGGTTACAGCTTCCTCGGGGTGGGGCGCGAGTGTCTCGGCGACCTTTGAAATTAGGATGCCTGGCTGCTTCCTCACCAACTCGACGATCGCCGTGATACGTGCCGAGAAAATGACGCCCGAGTCAATTGCCTTGGGCTTCACACGGCTAACGAACATCTTGCCACCGCGACGCTTGAATAGCTTCAGACCACGGCGCTCCAGGCCTTGGGACATCTTTTGAGATAGCTCGAACAAGTGCTTCCGCGCATCCTCGACAGTGCGATGCACGAGACGGCCCAAGCCCGGCGAGAGTTGCTCGCGGCGCAGTGCGCCACTGATGACGACCTCGCGAACCTCCGTCACCGCGCCCTCGGCATGAGTGCGGCGGAAGTGCGCCTCCATCTCTGCACGGCTGTTGAAACTCAAACGAGTATCCAATGCAGCGGGCGCTGTCTCTGTTGCCTCAGTGTTCTCCAAAACTTCAGCGCCTTCGATAGGCTCAACACCTTCGGTTGGAGTCGTCTCGACGGGAGCGGCTTCAGCAACAACAGCCGCAGGAGCTGGGGCAGCACCTTCACCTTTTAAATAAATCCACTTGGTGCCCTTGCGCTGTTGTTCTTTCCACTTGGCGACCAATTCAGGATCGTTCTCCGTGCGCACACGACGGCGGTAGTCTTCGAAGCTCATGTTCGAGTAGCGCTCATTGTGCAGGCGCTTCAGCGCCGTCAGATGGCTGTGGTGGCTGGCAGGGCCGAGCAACGTGCCGCTTAGCCCGCAGATGCCCACGGAGTTGAAGATACCCTTGGGCTCTTCCAGCTCGACCTCTTCGCAGGAGTAAAAATTCGCAAGCACAGCAGGGTCGCTGATCAGATGCCGCAGCGCCTCCTCGCGTGTCTCAAATAACGCCCCGTCCGCAGCGACGGAGAACAGCCCCGTCACACGCTCGGGTTCACAAAAAATCCGCACCCGATGCCTGTCAGCACCCGCGAGGACTAGCTTCGCCGCTTCAAAAAGACTGAAGGCACGGCCCTGGCCACGCACATGCTGCGCCAGTGCATCGGCTGCTTTTTCCTCAGGCTCGACGAAGAGCTTCAACCCTGGTGGCAGAGCAGGACGATCATCAAAACGAGGCCCGCGATCATCGCGCTGCCCACCTCTAAAACCACCTCCACCCGCGCCATCACGGCGAGGCCCACCAAAGCCAGCACCACCACCTTCGCGGCGTGGCCCACCGAAGCCTGTGCCAGCACCAGGGCCATCGCGCCGAGGGCCACTAGGAGCCCCGCCTGCACCACCGCCACCATCGCGGCGCTGCCCCGTAAAACTGCCACCACCCGCACGGCGTTCGCCGCCGCCAGCACCACCGCCAAAGCCACCACGTCCGCCGCCGCCATCGCGACGGTCTCCACGACCACCTCGGCCATCGCGCTCCTCGCTAAAGGACTCCGCAGCACGGGCGCGGTTGTCTTCTTTACCAAAGCTGGCTACCCAGCTCGGCATCAGGCGAAGGTCGGAGAGGTCCACCTTGTTTTCAGGTGGTGGGGGCGTGGTATCGTCGCTCATTGCTCGTTGTCTCTAGTTTTGGGGAAAGGGGGTGCGAATAGACGCACGCATCGCCCATAGCACAAGCACGGGTGTTGAGGAGAATCGAACATCCACAATGCGGTTGCCCTTTCCCCCGTCTCTCCAATACTGCCCGCCCTCAATTTCCCCCACGCCACGCCCCATGCTTGCCCAACTCGACACTCTGAAAACCGAAGCCCTCGCCGCTCTGGATGCTGCTCACGACGAAGCTTTGCTCGAAGCCATCCGCGTGAACTACCTCGGCAAAAAAGGCAGCGTCACCGCGCTCAGCCAGGGAATGCGCGATGTGCCTGCTGACCAGAAAGCCGAAGTCGGAGCCAAGCTCAACGACGTGCGCAACGCTATCACCAGCGCCATCGAAGGAAAAAAAACCGCGCAACAAAACGCCAAAGATGCCGCCTCCGTCGCAGGCATCGACATCACTCTTCCTGGTCGTCCCGCGCTCGGCACAGGCGCGCTGCATCCGCTCACGCAGATCCGCCACCTCGCCATCAGCACGCTGCGCCGCATGGGTTTTGTATTGGCCGATGGCCCCGAGATCGAGACCGAGTGGCATTGTTTCGACGCGCTGAACACACCCGCCGATCACCCCGCGCGTAACGAGAAGGACACCTTCTACCTGCCCGATGGCCGCCTGCTGCGCACCCACACCAGCAGCGTGCAAGTGCGCACCATGGAGACGGCCAAGACCCTGCCCATCCGCATCATCGCCCCCGGTGCCGCGTATCGCCGCGACGAGATCGACGCCACGCACCTCAGCGTTTTCAATCAACTCGAAGGCTTGTATGTCGATGAAAACGTGAGCCTCGGCGATCTCAAAAGCACGCTGGAAACCTTCTTCCGCGAGATCTTCGGAGCCAACACCGCTCTGCGTTTCCGCCCCCACTTCTTCCCCTTCACCGAGCCCAGCTTCGAGATCGACGTGAAGCTCGAAGCCAAGGGCAAAGAAGCCCGCTGGATCGAGATCGCCGGCTGCGGCATGGTCGATCCCGCCGTCTTCACCGCCATCACCAAGAACCGCACCGACGCCCTGCTAGACCCCGAGAAAATCACCGGATTCGCCTTCGGCCTCGGCCTCGACCGCCTCGCCATGATCCTGCACGGCATCACTGACATCAGGCATCTCATCGACAACGATGTGCGCTTCTTGGGGCAGTTCGCGTGAGGTTGCATTGCTTGGTTAAACCTGATACGATCCGCCCAATATGGGAGAAGTAAAAGTTCCAGTCCGCATCACCAATTCGATGGATCAAGGCATGTTCCGACGTGGCTTGATTACCAAGGATCAAATCCACTTCGTCGATGTCGAAGCCGTGGTCGATACGGGTGCAGTCCGCTCGGTCATGCCAGTGGACATCATGCTTAAACTCGGGCTTAAACCCGTGAAAGAAATCAACGCCCGCATGGCGAACGGCTTTGAGCAACGCTGTGAGCTTACCGAGCCAGCCGACATGGAGATCCTCGACCGCCTCACTTCGGAGCTGTTCATCGTCCTCGGCGACGAAGTCCTCATCGGGCAGACCGCGCTAGAAGGTACCGACCTCTTGGTGGACTGCACGCGCCAGCGAGTCATGACCAACCCCGATCACCCGAACTCCTGCGTCATCCGTGTTCGGTGAAGTTGCTACAACTATAATGCGGCGATGCATTACTGACTCGGAGTCCCGATGCTCACATGACATTTTACGCCATCCTAAAATCCTTCTCACCAGCAGACGGCGACGCTTGGACAAACTACTGCCAATGGCGCGGCATTGAGTTCAAAGCATTTCACTCCATTGATGGGATGCTTCGACCAAGCCCTTTTGATGGCCCCGTGTCGGATGAGGACTGGGATCATGTGGTTAACACCAGTTTCATGCTGAGCTACTTCACCGGCCGTGATTATGCGGCTCAAAAGCTCCTTGAACTTGGCGAAGGGGAGCTTCAAGAAATACGCTTGGAAGACCACGATGAAAGCTCTCCACACTTCCTGGGCTATGATGTGTTTGACTTCAGAGATCACATTTCACTCCTCACCAACTGGGGCAACGATATTGAAGTCATCAATCAAGCACTCACTATGTTTGCCTTGCTTCCAACCCTCAGCTCAGCTCAAAGCATCTTGGCTCATTTGCTAGAGTTCCATGGCTCAGACGGCCATCTACAACCGTTTCAACGAGCCGATGGCAGCCCCGAATACTACTGCCACATCGCCTCGATCTATAACGTCCAATTTTGACCTCTCCACGCCCCAGCACTCCGCCCCTTATCCCTTTTATCTTATCCCTTTCCCCGCCCCCCATGCACACCTCACTCTCCTGGCTCTCCACTCATCTCGACCTCAGCGCCTACACCACCGCCCAGCTCTCCGACTTGCTCACCTTCGCGGGTGTCGAAGTCGAAGGCATTGATGAGAAAGGCATCGCCTCGGACAAGATCGTCGTCGCCCAAATTGACTCATTCATCCAGCACCCGAATGCCGATAAACTCAGCGTTTGCAGCGTGAACGACGGCAGCAGCACGACACGCCAGATCGTTTGTGGCGCGAAGAATTTCAAAGCGGGTGACAAGGTGCCACTCGCTCAGCCTGGGGCGTTATTGCCTGGTGGCTTCGAGATCAAGGTCGGGCAACTACGCGGCGTCGAGAGCCAGGGGATGCTGTGCAGCAGCAAAGAAATTGGCCTCGGCGAAGATGTGGATGGCTTACTGATTCTCGATGCGGCCTCGCCCGTCGGCACGCCGCTGCGTGATCTTATGGGCAAACCCGAGACGGTGTTCGATCTCGAAGTCACGCCGAACCGCAGCGATTTATTGTCACACCTCGGCATGGCTCGCGAGCTGTCGGCGCTCACCGGCATTCCGCTCAAAGGCCCGCGCGATCACGTTGCCAACGATCTCAAGCCTGCGATGGCGAAGGCCGCGCAAGTCAGCATCGAGAGCGAGTCTTGCCCGTTCTACGCCGCCCGCATCATCCGTGGCGTGAAGGTCGGGCCGAGCCCGGCATGGCTTGCCGCGAGGCTGGAGAGCATCGGCCTGCGCCCGATCAATAACCTCGTCGATATTACCAACTACGTGCTCATGGAAATGGGCCAGCCGCTTCATGCCTTCGATCTCGCGAAGCTCAGCAGCGGTATCATCGTGCGGCAGGCTGCGGATGGTGAAGCCTTCAAATCCCTCGATGGCAGTGACTGCCGACTTACCACGGATGACCTCGTGATCGCCGATAAATTCGGCCCGCAAGCCATCGCTGGCGTCATGGGCGGCGAACACAGCGGCGTCACCGAAAGCACCACCGACATCCTGCTGGAAGCCGCCTACTTCGTGCCCAGCTATGTGCGCCGCACCTCGCGTAGGCTTGGCCTCAGCAGCGATAGCAGCTACCGCTTCGAGCGTGGCGTCGATCCTCAGCAAGTGCTCGGCGCGGCTGAGTTGGCGACCCAGTTGATCCTCGAAATCGCAGGCGGCACCGCCGAAGAAATCACCGCCGCAGGCAAGCTGCCCGAGCTGGTTCACGAGGTGGCGCTTGATGAAGCCCTCGCCCGCAAATTGCTGGGCATGGCTGATCTGGCCCAAGACGAAATACACAGCATCCTGGGCAAGCTGGGCCTCATCAAAAAATCGGCGACGAAGAACAGCAGCAAGTGGACAGTGCCTAGCTATCGCCTCGATTTGCAACGCCATGTTGATCTCGTCGAGGAGCTGGCGCGCGTCATCGGACTCGACCGCGTGCCCTCCAAATATGCCGCCGTCAGCGTGCCCAGCGAGGCGGCGGATCGCGTCTATGATTTCGCCATGACGCTGCGCCAATCGCTCGCCCATCGCGGCTTCTACGAGGCCCAGACGCTGCGCCTCATCTCCACCGCACAGCTTGATGACAGCCTCGGCATACGCGACATCGCCAAGGAAAGCGTGCCCGTGAAAAACCCGCTCAGTGAAGACCACACCATGCTGCGCCCCAGCATCGTGCCAGGGCTGCTCGCCACGGCTGCGCTGAACATTCGCCAGGGCGCGCAACGCCTGCGCTTCTTTGAAATTGGCCGCGTCTTCTTGAAGCTGCCCAACGGTCAGACGCGCGAAGAAGAGCGCGTGACGATCTTGCTAAGCGGCCCGGCTTCGCCATCAAGTCACCACGCCAGCGAACCCGCTGCGTGTGATGTGTTTGATCTCAAAGGCATCATCGAAACCTTGCCCGGCGTGGCAGGTACCATAGGCGAACTGAAGCGCATCGCTGACCGCCCCGGATTCCTCCTCACCAGCGAGTGGCGCGTGGGCAATCGCAACCTCGGCTGGATCGCGCAGGTACATCCCGCTCGCGCCCGGCAACTGGGCGCACGGCAGCCCGTCTATGTCGCCGAGTTGCTGCTCAGCGCACTGCGCCAGAGCACGAGCGGCCCAGCGAAATTTGAAGACCTGCCGCGCTTCCCCGCGATCACTCGCGACGTGGCGATGGAGCTGCCCGCCGACACCCCGCACGCGAAGGTCGCCGCCTTCTTCAATGGCCTAAAAGAGCCGCTGCTGATCAAGACCGAGCTGTTCGATGTGTTCATCGACACCACCGGCACCAAGCTCGCCATCGACCGCAAATCCGTCGCGTGGACGCTGACTTACCGCGCCAGTGACCGCACGCTGGAGACGGCTGAGGTGGAACTGGCGCATGGCCGCGTGGTCGCTGCGCTGCAAAAGGCGCTGCCGGTGACGATACGCTAGCATCCGCCCTTGCACCCGCTCGCCTTCCCCGCTAGGAACGCAGCCGCATTTTGCCCCCACCCACGACACTGATTTGATGAGAGCCCTCCTCGCACTGGAAGACGGAAGATACTTTGAAGGTGAAGCCTTTGGCGCTGCCGCCACTGCCACTGGTGAAGCTTGTTTTAATACCTCCATGACCGGGTACCAGGAGGTTCTCACCGATCCATCCTATCGAGGCCAGATCGTCGCCATGACGGCCCCGCAGATCGGCAATTATGGCATCAATCGCCACGACGACGAAAGCTCGCAGCCACATGTGCGCGGCTTCGTCATCGAAGAACTCAGCCCCATCGTCAGCAACTGGCGCTCCGAGATGGATCTCGATACTTATTTGAAAAAATGGGGTATCCCCGGCATCCAGGGCATCGACACCCGAGCGCTCACCAAACATCTACGTACACTCGGCTCCATGCGTGCCGTCATCACCAGCGACGCTGGCAGCGTCGCCGAGGCCGTAGCCTTGGCCCAAGCAAGCACCCCGATGGCGGGCTCCGACTTCGTCAAAGAAGTCGCCACCCCCACCGCCTACCGCTGGGATGCCGGCAGCAGCGTGAGCGGTGCCTGGGACATCCCCAGCCCCAGCCAAAACCGCGAAGGCGGTGCCGATGGCTGCTTCCACCCGCTGCCTCCGGTGCGCCATCGCATCGTCGCATATGACTTCGGCGTGAAGCGCAACATCCTGCGCCGCCTGCGCCAGCAGGGCTTCGATGTCGAAGTCGTGCCCTCGACCACCAGCGCTGCCGATGTGCTCGCCCGCAAACCCGATGGCGTCTTCCTTTCCAATGGCCCCGGCGATCCCGCAGCGCTCGACTACATCCACCGCGAAGTGCGCGAGTTGGTGGGCAAGACGCCCATCTTCGCCATCTGCCTCGGGCACCAGATTCTTGCCCATGCCTTCGGCGGCAAGACCTTCAAAATGAAGTTTGGCCATCGTGGCGGCAATCAGCCCGTGAAAGACTTGCGCACAGGCCGCATCTCCATCACCGCGCAAAATCACGGCTTCGCCATCGACCCCTCGTCACTGCCGAGCAACGTCGAGGTCACCCACATCAACCTCAATGACGGCAGCGTGGAGGGCATCCGCCACCGCGAGCAGCCCGTCTTCAGCGTGCAGTACCACCCGGAAGCAGCGCCAGGACCACACGAAGCCAGTTATTTCTTCAGCGATTTCGCCAAACTGATTGATGAAACCCGCTAGACTCGGTACAACCCATAGCCTCTAATTACCGCAACTCTTATGGCCAAAATCCAACTCACCACCCCCGACGGCAATACCTTTGAAGCCGAACTCACCGCTGACCGCATGAGCGTGGGCCGGGCCGAGGGCAATGACCTCGTCATCCCCGATGGCTCCGTCTCCAGCAGCCACGGTGAATTTGCCAATGAAGATGGCATCTGGACCTTCACCGACCTCGGCTCCACCAACGGCACCAAGGTCAACGGCGAGCGTGTGGATCGAGTCGAGCTGGGCCATGGAGCGCAATTCGAGATCGGCAATGTTGCCGTCACCTTCAATGACGCTGCCTCCCGCGCCTCAGCGCAGCGCAACATCTCTAGTGCTGCCCCACGCGCCGCCACCAGCACCGCAGGTTATTCCAACGAACCCATCAACCGCAAAGCTCGCAGCGGCTTCGGCCCTCCCGTAAAACAAAAAGACGGCGCACGCGCGGGTTTGAAAGCCCTCGGCATCATCGCCTTCATCGGCACTCTGGGCCTCATCGCTTTGCTGATGCAAGGCATTGCGGGGAAATAGCGATGAAGGCAAAGGGACAAGGAATAAGGCACAAGTGACAAGGGAAGAATGTCCTATGCCCAGCCATCGGTGTGAAAGCGCCCTGGGTGTTAAACTTCCGCTTTGATCCTCTTTCCCACATCACCCTTGTCACTTGTTCCTTATCCCTTGCCCCTATCAACCTGACTCCCTCCCACGCCCCCAACTCTCAAACTCATGGCTAACACAATCGTAGTCGGCGCCCAATGGGGCGACGAAGGCAAAGGCAAGATCGTCGATTACCTCACCGAGCATAGCGACGTCGTCGTGCGCGCGCAGGGTGGCAACAACGCCGGGCACACCGTCATCAATGGCACGCAGAAGCATGTGCTGCACCTCGTGCCCAGCGGCATCCTTTGGCCCACCAAGCTGAACGTCATCGGCAACGGCGTCGTCCTCGACCCCATCGGACTTTGCGAAGAGATCGCCAAACATCGCGGCAACGGCGTCGTCATCACTCCGCAGAACCTGCTCATCTCCGACTGCGCCCACCTCGCCATGCCTTATCACCAAGGTCTGGACAAGGCTCGTGAGGCCAATCGTGGAGCCAAGAAAATCGGCACCACAGGCCGTGGTATCGGCCCCAGCTACGCGGATAAAGTGGAGCGCACCGGCCTGCGTGGCAGCGCCCTGCTCGATGCCGACGCGCTCTGTGCCGAAGTCGCCGAGCGCATCGCGATGCACAACGAATTCATTGTCGCCGCTGGCATCGACGCCGTGAATGCCGATGAAGTCCTGCCGAAGCTGCACGCCGCCGCCTTGCAACTCGCCCCGCACATCACCAACACCGTCGTCGCCTTGCACAAGGCCAAGCGCGAGGGCAAGACCATGCTCTTCGAGGGTGCCCAGGGCACCTACCTCGACATCGACCACGGCACCTATCCCTTCGTCACCTCGTCGAATACGACGAGCGGCGGTGTCTGCACCGGCTCCGGCATGTCGCCCCGCGACATCGACAACGTCGTCGCCGTGGCCAAGGCCTACACCACCCGTGTAGGCAGCGGCCCCTTTATCACCGAAAATGAAGCCATCGGCGACATGCTGCACAACATGGGCCGCGAGTACGGAGCCACCACAGGCCGCGCCCGCCGCTGCGGCTGGCTGGATATGGTGCTCATCCGTTACGCCTGCATGGTGAATGGTGCCGATGAACTCGCCATCACCAACCTCGACGGGCTCGATGGCTTGGACACCATTGATGTCTGCGTCGCCTACACGCTGGATGGCAAAACGATCCATTATCCGCCCTCCACCATCGCCGAGATCGAGCGCTGCAAGCCCGTGTATGAAACGCACCAAGGCTGGAAACA
>JANOAR010000017.1:0-7031 GCA_031411235.1 Verrucomicrobiota bacterium
TCCAGCTTCTGGCAAAAGATGCGCAAAAGCCTCGGCAGCAAACGCAAGGAACTCAGCCCCGCCCACATCGAGGACATCACCCGCCTCTTTGGCGATTGCAAGGATGTCACCCGCGACGGTGAATCAAAAGGGTCGCAGACCCCCATCTCCCGCATCTTCAAAAACGAAGCCTTCGGCTACCGCACCATCACCGTCGAGCGCCCCGAGCGGGATGGAAAAGGCAACGTCGTCCTCGCCACCAAGGGCAAAGGCAAAGGCCAGCCCGTCCCCGACGCCGCCCTGCGCGACACGGAAAACGTCCCGCTCAGCGAAGACGTGGACACCTATTTTCAGCGTGAGGTTTTGCCCCACGCCGCCGATGCCTGGATCGACCACGAGAAGACGAAGATCGGCTACGAAATCCCGTTCAACCGCCACTTCTACGTCTTCCAGCCCCCACGCCCGCTGGCCGAGATCGACGCCGAGCTGAAAGGCGTCACCGACCGCATCCTCACCATGATCGGAGGGCTGACGAAGTGATCAACGTGACTCGAACACGGTTGAACAATTCCTGGAAAGGCGGTATCACCTGCGCATGAACGCCGAATTTGCACCGATCTTCAATCTTGGACGGGCGGAGCGCCTCCAGCTCGTGGAAGACCTCTGGGACAGCATTGCACAGGAAGACGCGCCCCTGGCGCTTTCAAACGCGAAGCGGGATGAGCTTCGCCGGCGCAAAGAGCGTTTCCTGGCGCGCCCGGCATCGGGGCGCACTTGGGAGCAGGTCAAGGAGCAGGCACGCGCGCAGCATGATTGAGCAGGTCATTTACACCCCGGAGGCCGCGCTCGATGCGACGGAATCATACGACTGGTATGAGAGTCGCGAGCCCGGCCTCGGCGAGGATTTTCTGCGCTGCGTCGAGGCCTGTGTGCTCATGATCCGGCGGCACCCGCAGATGTTCCCCGTCGCCGTGGACGAGTTCCGGCGCGCTCTCATCCGCCGCTTCCCCTATGAGATCTTTTATGAACCAACCGACGACGGCATCATCATCTACTCCGTCTTTCATTGTTCCCAAGACCCGCAAAAGTGGCGGCAGCGCCTCGGCTATGATGTCTGAATCAAGCCAGTCTCGGTTGGGAGGCCTGACGAAATGAAGACGCACGCCGGTAGGGCGGGTTGTCCTCAACCCGCCGTCTTGAGGCCGCAAGGCCTGCGAATGTCTCAAGTTATCTGCGAAGCCTCACGGCCTGCCACGACGGCGCTTGGAGGACCAAGCGCCCTACCCACTGAGGTGCCCGCATGAGCTTCCCGCGGTATCCGAGCTACAAGGACAGCGGCGTGGAGTGGCTGGGGGAGGTGCCGGGGCATTGGGAGACATGCGCCGTAAAGCGCATCGTTCGGATGCAAAGTGGGGCATCAATCACGGCGGAAAGCATTGAGGAAACCGGTGACTTTCCCGTTTTTGGTGGCAACAGCCTGCGCGGCTACACGTCTGCATTCACCCACGATGGCGAGTTCGTTCTGGTCGGACGGCAAGGCGCGCTTTGCGGTAACATCAATTACGCTACCGGCAGGTTCTGGGCGTCAGAGCACGCTGTGGTTGCTTCGCCGGTTGCTCCCGTCGCGACTCGTTGGCTGGGCGAGATGCTGCGGGCGATGAATCTCAATCAGTATTCCGTTTCCGCCGCACAACCGGGTCTGTCGGTCGATCTCGTCGCCAACCTACGGACGGTTTGGCCTCCACTCTCCGAGCAAACCGCCATCGCCGCGTTTCTGGACCGGGAGACGGGGAAGATTGATGAGCTGGTGGCGGAGCAGCGGCGGCTGATGGAGCTGCTGAAAGAGAAACGCCAGGCCGTCATCTCCCACGCCGTCACCCGCGGCCTGAACCCCGCCGCCCCCCTCAAACCCTCCGGCATAGAATGGCTCGGGGAGGTGCCGGAGCATTGGGAAGTCACGCGAGTTGCCAATGTGTTCCGCGAAGTCGCAGAAGCGGGAACCGATGACCTACCGATTCTCAGCGTGTCCATTCATCACGGCGTTTCTGATCAAGAGATCGACGAAGAAGACATGGAGCGGAAGGTCACGCGGAGTGACGACCGTACCAAATACAAACAGGTCGCGCCCGGCGATCTTGTTTACAATATGATGCGTGCATGGCAGGGCGGGTTTGGAACGGTGACAGTCGCCGGAATGGTCAGTCCTGCCTATGTCGTAGCGCGGCCCAAGCGGTCTTTAGAGACGGCCTACGTGGAGCATTTGCTGCGCACGCCTCAAGCGATCGAGCAGATGCGCCGCCACTCGCGCGGCGTGACGGATTTTCGGCTCCGCCTTTATTGGGATGAGTTCAAGAATCTCGCCGTCTTGGTGCCGCCACAAGATGAAGCGAAAGCCATCTGTGCCCACATCGCTGAGATGCATGACTTGTTCCAAAACATGACCACCGTAAGCGAGCAAGCCATCGACCTGCTGCAAGAACGCCGGACCGCGCTGATCTCCGCCGCCGTCACCGGCCAGATCGACGTGCGAACGAAGGTTGCCAGTGTCCTGGAGTCCGAGTAAAGTTTCCCATCTCTTTTGAATTCATGAGCTACCGCGAACCATTGCCCGAAAGCTGCCCACCCGATTCTTCGGTGGAAATTGTTTCGGAAACGCGTGTCTTTCGTTTGGTGAAGGCATGTCCAGCAACCCCGGATGATTTCTGCTCCCAACGAGCCCAAAAGCCACAGGCTGTGTTCAAGGGAGTCACCGAGTGTCAGGCGCGCGGTTTGTCCGTATTCACGGACCGGCAGGATGCCGTGCAGAAAGCGCTGCTCCTGCCACGGTTTCGTGGTTTTCAAGTCTGCCCTGTCCGACTCGTTGCCGGAGCCGGACGAATCCAACAAACATTCCAGCCAAGTCATCATACTTGGTGGCCGCTGGCGGCGTTTGATATTCTGGCGCATTGTGAAATGGAGGCCGCATGAAAACCATCCAACACGTCCAGACCCTCTTCTATTATGATGGGCCGCAGGTCTTTGAAGCCCGCGATGCCATCGGCGGGCATTATGTGGCGGTGATGGTGGAGCCTGAGAATGAGCATGACCGCTACCTGGTCGCCGGTGTGGCTCCTGAACAGCTCCGGGAGTTTCGTTCCGGGAAACTGGACCTGCGCTCGTTGATGCTGGATGGCGGGGACGGAGCATGGCATCTGGCCATGGTCGAAGAAGAGCTGGATCGCCCGCTGAAACTGGTGACGCAAACGGCTCCCATTCTCTCCAGCGGATTGCTGCCGGAACCTGGGTTCTTGCTTCATACGAGTCCTACCACCGAGCTGGCACTACAGGAGGCCCGCGCACGCAACAACTTGGTGATGGAGGTCTCAGTGGAGCCACCAGAAGCGGCGCAGGAGCACCGGATACGGGTTTCAACTTTCGCCGGACTATTGGTTCACATCCAAACCTTGGTGAAGCACGCTTACGGTGCTGCTTTGCGTGAGCTGTCGCTGGAAACACGCCGTGCCATTGACCGTTCGGAGGCGCACTTACTTGATGTTGTGATCCCGGCAGCACCGGGTTCATTCCGAGTGTTTCTGGAAGCGGCAAAGCACCCTGACATGCTCGGACAAAGTGAACTTGAGCGCGCTTTGGAACGTGTGGATGCGCTGTTTGCCAACGCCTCAGATCCTGTGGCAGCGCTGGCAACCGTCAAAGCGCATCGTGGACATCTCGCTGGTGCCTACTTGCGTCTTCTGCGTTTTCTGGTGCAGCACAAGACGGGACTTCGCTACTCCTGGGCACAACCAACACTGATCAAGTCGAACAGCGGCGGAGTCACCGAAGGGGAGGCTGGTCCGCTCATTGAAGCGTTCTCTGGGATTTCCAATCTCACTTCGGAGTCTGTTGAACTCACGGGTGCTCTTGAAAGAGCCGATGTGGTGAGCGGTGCCTGGCGTTTGCAGACGGTGGAAGGTCCGTTTTCTGGGAAGATCAAAGAAGGGGGGCCAAGTCTGGAAGGACTCAAACTCGGCGGCTCCTATCGCTTCTCGTGTGTCGAAGAGATTGAGGAGATGGAAGGCACAGGGCGGGAGCAGCGGACGCTCTTCCTCGTCGAACGTGAACCCGTGTGATCAACACCCTCACCACCGAAGCCCAGCGCGCCATCGACCTGCTGCAAGAACGCAGGACCGCGCTGATCTCCGCCGCCGTCACCGGCCAGATCGACGTGCGGGAGGTTGTGACAACCTGACCTGGAAGATTGCCAATTTCACCTGCCAGCCCTAGTCTAGCCACCACATGAGAATTGACCGCATCAGCATTCGGAACTTCAAAGGGTTTGAGGAGCGCACTCTGCACTTCCCGCGTCCGCTAGAAGCTGCCACAGGAAGCAATGGCTCAGTGCATGTGGTGATCGGTGATAATGGAACGGTAAAAACGACCGCGCTGGACGCACTGGCTGTGGCGATGGGGATCTGGCATGTGGCCTGCAAAGGATACGGGAGCCGAGGCATCGAGGACGAGGAGGTGAGAGTGCTGGTGGACGGGCAGAATGGGCGTGTGTCCTTTGTGCCAGCCGGAGAAGTCATGGTTGCTGTCAGGGGCGAAATCGACGGGAAGACAGCAGGCTGGGCGCGGTCCCGCAAAAACTTGGACAAGAACACCGTCAATGCACTGGTGGAAGGGACAGCCGATGGCTTGGATCTGGCGCGTGGGCTGGTAAAACAGACGCAGGAGCCGAAGTCACAAGCCGTCCTGCCGGTGCTGGCCTACTACGGTGCGGGCCGCCTTTGGTTGGAACCCAACGCTCCAAAGAAAGCCAAGGACGGAGCCCCGAAGCAGGACAAAGCTGATCTACTGCGCTATGCGCCCTACCGGGGCTGTCTGGACTCGCGGTGCCGTGCGCGTGATCTCAATCAATGGCTGCTCGACCATGACTGGGATGCCTACCAGGCGGGGGAGCCTGATCCTAGCTACGAACTGGTGAAGAAAGCGCTGCTGAAATGCCTTCCGAACGCCACACGGCTGCGTTTCGCCCCCAAGATGAAGGAAGTGACGGTGGACTTTGATAAGAGAGAGGAGCAGGCCTTTTCCAACCTGAGCGACGGCCAACGGAACATGCTGGCGCTGGTGGGTGATCTGGCGGTGAAGGCTGTGCGTCTGAATCATGCACAGCTCGGTGAGGAAACGTTCAAGCAGACGCCAGGCATCGTCCTTATCGACGAGATCGACCTGCATCTGCACCCCACTTGGCAGCGCGTGGTATTGGAAAACCTGCGCACGGTATTCCCAAACCTTCAGTTCATCGCCACCACGCACTCGCCCTTCATCGTGCAGACGCTGCGCGAAGGTGAACTGGTCATGCTGGAAGGCCAGCCCGTGCCTCAAACGAACAACCTCGGAATCGAGAAGATTTCCCGTGGACTCATGGGCGTGGAGCGTCCTGAAGTGAGCCCAGTTTACAGTCATCAAGTGGCGGCAGCCAAAGAATACTTGCTCACGTTGGAAGCGGCGGCGACTGCCCCCGAGGAGAAGCTGCGCCAATACCTGGACCGCCTGTCCCAGGGGATCGACGAGTTTGCCGACAATCCTGCTTACCAAGCGTTTCTGGAGTTAAAACGGGAGGGCAAACTCGGGGCCAGACTCCGCAATGGCAATCACTAACGCCCCCATGAGACCCGTATCCAAAGGAACGAGCCCAGTCGCGGGAAACTTCGCGGACTATGAGGATGCGAAACCCTATCTGCTGTCGCGGCTTGGGCATTTCTGCTCCTACTGCGAGCGGCGGATTACCACGAATCTCGCGGTGGAGCATATCCAGCCGAAAGGACTCCCAAAATATGCCTCCTTGGGGAAGACGTGGCACAACTTCCTCCTGGCCTGTGTGAACTGCAACAGCACGAAAGGAGACAAGGATGTGCTGCTGGCTCAACACTACCTCCCTGACCGTGACAACACTTTCGCTGCTTTCGACTACCTGCCCGATGGCACCGTCCAAGCAAAACCCAACGACCAGAATGGCAAGGACACGCTGGCTCTCACCGGGCTGGACAAAGCTATCCGGCAGACTTTTGACGACAATGGCAAACAGGTGGCGATGGACCGCGTGGCAGATCGCATGGAAGTCTGGGGCATAGCTCTCGAAGCCAAAGCAGACCTAGATGCGGGGAATATCAATTCTAATGCGGTCGTGGTTGCCGCCATCGGGCACGGCTTCTTCAGTGTGTGGATGAAGGTTTTCGAGGGAGACGCTGCGACGCGCCAACTGCTGATCGACGGCTTCAATGGTACCCACGGTTACAGAGGTTTTGCCGGAACGGCCAAAGACTGCTTCGATGGCCACACGCAATCCGTGACACCCCGGCCCGATAATGGTCTCGGCGGTGCTGGCAAAATCTAACTTCATGAGTCTGCACAAAACGCGCTATCCCGCGCTGATCTCCGCCGCCGTCACCGGCCAGATCGACGTACAAGGTCTCGCGACTGCATCGCTCCTCTCCGAAAATTCCAACACCTCTCCACCATGAGCCTTTACCGTATCACTGCCGACAAATTGGAATCCGTACCCACCACCACCTTTGCGGTGGAAAACCTCTTGGAACGAAAGGATCTGCAGCGTCTGCTGCGCAAGGATATCGCACCCATCGGCGACGATTTGATGGTGATTGCCGAGGAATACGGCGACTGGGAGGATAGCAACCGCCGCATCGATCTACTTTGCTTGAGCAAGAGCACGGGGCTGGTCGTGGTGGAGATCAAACGCACCGAGGACGGTGGCCACATGGAACTCCAGGCCATCCGGTATGCGGCGATGGTGTCCAGCATGACTTTGGAGCAGGTCATCCATGCGTATGCACGCACGCATGGTGGAGACGTGGATGCGGCGCGCAGCGAGGTGCTGAACTTTTTGGATCTGGATTCAACGGACGAGGCGGAACTGACAGGCGAGGTGCGCATCATCCTCGTGTCAGCGGATTTTTCCACGGAGCTGACCACGACCGTGCTGTGGCTGAACAAGCGGGAGCTGGACATCACCTGCGTGCGGCTGCGCCCTTACAAGATGGGCAACGAGGTGC
>JANOAR010000018.1:0-5130 GCA_031411235.1 Verrucomicrobiota bacterium
CCAGCCAAAGCCCCGCTACCTGCCGTCACCCTGGCCCAGCGCCTCGGGCTGACTGGCAGCAGCTTCGCGGTGGATCATAGCGACACTCTCAGCCTCACCGATGGCAACCTGCCCACCAGAGTCGCGCTCAGCGCCGCCAATGTCGTGAGCGTGCTGCTACCCGTGACCACGCCCGTGGCAAACAGCACCAAGTGGAAGACTCTCACCTTCAGCGCCACCACCGGCACCTTCACCGGCAGCTTCGAGTTGTCCGATGTCGTTGCTGCCAAAACCGTGCTTCGCCCTGTGACCTTCAGCGGCGTCCTGCGCCAGCCCGCCACCGCACTCGACACGCTGATCGGCGATGGTCACTTCCTGTTGCCCGCCCTGACGGGTGCGCCAAGCAATGAGAAGCTCTCCGGCGAGGTGAACTTCCAGCGGCCCTAAAAATAGCGGCTGCAAGGAAGGATAGGGCCGAGCCATTCATAGGGGTTCGAGTCCCCTCCTCGGCACTGTTAACCCGTAGTTTCATAAGTTGGCCAGCCCGCAATCGCGAAGGCTCTTCATAAGGATTGATAGCGCGGGCGAAGCAAGGTGATGGACTTGCCTTGCCGAAGGTTGAGTTGCCAGCACCGAAAGTGATAGCGCCTACGAGCTAGAATTCCGTAACACCAACGGTGTTATGAACTCGTGCTCGCGAATCGCGCAACCCTGTTAATGCCCGTTGTAGCCGTCGTTGTAGCCTTGGGCAAACTTGGCGCGGGTGCGACCATCGTACTGGGTATTGTGCCGAGAGTAGCTGTTCGAGACATGACGCTGGCGGTCACGTTTACCGAGTTGATAGCCGCTGTTATACCACTCTGAGGAACCGCCCCAGTTGTTGCTCGCGTGTGAGCCACTGCTACCGCTATTGCCGCCACTGCTGTGACCGTGGTCATCGTTGTCATCGTTGTCATCGTGGTCATCGTGCCCGCCGCCGTTGTTGCTTCCACCACCATAGTTACCTCCGCCGCCGTAGCTTCCACCACCATGGTTGCCGCCACCGCCGTAGCTACCGCCGCCACCGTAGTTGCTTCCGCCACCGTAGTTGCTTCCGCCGCCGTAGTTGCTGCCACCACCGTAGCCACCTCCACCGCCGTTCATGTCGCCTAGCATTCCAGGATCTACACATCCTGCCATCGGCAGCACGATTGCTGAGAGAACTGATAATTTGAGTAAAGAAGTTGTTTTCATTTTGGGAATGAAATCGTGGCAGCGCTGGGGGCGTCGTGCAAGGGCGATGCCCTCTTATCTGTTGCCATGCCGTGATGAGGCACGCCCTTATGCGCTTCATGAACAAGCGATTGCACCACCGCGCCTTTGCCCGATAAAGATGGCCCGTTATGAATCCCATCGACCTGCCTCCGAGCATCCGCCTATCCGAGTCCACGCCCGGTTTCCCCATACTGCAAATCAACCACGCCGAAGTGACGGGCAGCATCGCGCTGCATGGCGCACACGTCATGCAGTGGACGCCGCGTGGCCAGCGCCCGGTGCTCTACATGAGCCCCGATTCCCTCTTGCAGCAGGGCAAGCCCATCCGTGGCGGCATCCCTATTTGCTGGCCGTGGTTCGGCCCTCGCGCCGATGCACCGCAGCTCCCTGGGCATGGCTTTGCCCGGCTGCTGGAGTGGACGCTCGACAGCGCGGTGGAGGAGGATGTGGGGGTGATGCTGAAGCTCTCGCTCACCGACTCTGCCGAGACGCTGGCGCTCTGGCCCCATGCGTTTCGGTTGCAACTCACCGTGGCCATGGGCGACACGTTATGGGTGGCGCTGAGCATGGAGCACCGTGGCACGGAGCCCGTGGAGATCACGGGCGCACTGCACACCTACCTCACGGTGGGGGCCATCGAGCAGACCTCGGTGCTGGGGCTGGAGTCGGCGACTTATCTCGACTCGCTCGATCATCATGGGCGCAAGCCGCAGCACGGCGCGGTGATTTTTGACCGCGAGGTGGATCGCATCTACGAGGGCACGAGCAAGGTGCGCGCAGAAGACAAAGCCTGGGCGCGAGAGATCGCAGTGAGCAAATCCGGCAGCGCCGCCACCGTCGTGTGGAATCCCTGGATCGAGAAATCCAAGCGCCTCAGCGACCTGCCCGACGAGGCTTACCACGGCTTCCTCTGCATCGAAGCGGCCAACGCAGGCGAGGACGTCATTCGCTTGCAGCCAGGGCAGAAGCATATGCTCGCGCAAACCCTCGGCCCTGTGGGGGCACTCTGAGTCTATGTCCGACGAGACAGCGCACGAAAAGGAACTCGGGGGCAAGTTACTTGCCTCGGTATCGCGCTCCTTTTACCTCACGCTGAAGGCGTTGCCGAGAGAGCTGCGCGAGCCCATCTCGCTCGCCTATCTCCTCGCCCGCACGGCAGACACACTCGCCGATACCGCGCAGGTCGATGCCGCGACGAGGCTCGTATGTCTGCATCTTTTTGCGGCGCTGGTGCAAGCCGACACGCGCGATGCTGCCGAGGTCGCCACCCTTGCCGAGACCCTGAGCCGCGACTTCTGCCCGCACCAAACCGATGACGCCGAAGCCACGCTGATGCGCCGCTTTCCCGAGGCTCTCGCGTGGCTGGGCACGATGCGCGGCGCGGCCCTGCACGCCATTCGCGAAGTCCTGAAACCCATCGTGCATGGCCAGTGCTTAGACATCGAGCGCTTCCCTTCGTATCCGCCCACCGGCCATCAACCATCAACCATCAACTCCCTGACCACTGCTGCCGAGTTGGACGAGTACACTTGGCTTGTCGCCGGCTGTGTGGGCGAGTTCTGGACGCAGCTCTGCTTTAGCGAACTGGGCACAGCCGCCTTCGTTCCCGGTGTGTCGCAGGAGCAAGCCTGTGCCTGGGGTGCACGATTTGGCAAGGGCTTGCAACTGGTGAATATCCTGCGCGACATCGCCAAAGATGCTCGCCTGGGCCGCTGTTACTTGCCTCGCGAAGAGTGGCAGCAGCGCGGCTTTACCCTTGCCGAGATCGAGAGCGATCCCCTCTGCCTCTGGCCCGTCGCGGAGCCTTGGGTGCAGCGCTGCGAGGAGCATCTCGCAGCAGGTTTGCAGTACGTGCAGAGCCTTGCCCACAGCAAGCTTCGCTACGCCACAGCGCTGCCGCTGCTGCTCGGCGTACGCACGCTGGCGATGCTAAAAAAAGCCCCCGCAGCCGAGCGCCGCGCAGGCGTGAAAGTATCGCGTCTGGACGTGGGCAAGCTGCTGCTGGACGTCACCTTCGCGAACAGTGCGGCGGGGATCGCTAAGCTGTACGCGAAGCTGCGGTGAGGAGGTGCGCACCTCCTAAGGCGACTTTGGGCTCGACTTTGGGGCCCGCACTCCTCATGCTCGCCACCATGCGTTGCCCTGTTCATCTATTTGCCGCTCTCGCTTTTTGCCTGTCCCTCGTCGGGTGCAAAAAAGTGGACATGAAAGTCCTACGATTGCAGCAAGAGATCGAAGCCTTGGAAGAGGTCGTGAAGGCCGAAAGCCTCGCCAGTAAAGCCTTGCTGGAGCAGGCGCGGCGCGAGCGTGAAGTGCTGGATAGAATACGGGCGACGATGGGCCAAATGAATATCGAGGCCGACCAAATGCGTGCCGAACAAGAGGCCGTGGAGCAGGCCTTCATGCAGTATCACATGGCCTACCAGCGAGCCGCCTGGGCCAAGGCCCCCAGCATGAAACTGGGCGATGTCGTCGCGGCGGGGCGCACCTATCGCGATGTGACGCTGCGCTCCGTGAGCTGGAAGGAGTTCGCCATTCAGCACCAAGACGGCACCACAAAAATCGCCACCGACGATCTGCCTGAGAACCTACGCAAGCTCTTCGGCCTCGATCTACCCAAGCCCCTGGCCGACCAGTCGCTGCCGCTCACTGCCGATGCCGCAGGCAATGAATCGGCACTCGACACCCCAGACATCATTTTACCCACACTCGAAGGCCTACCAAGCACTGGCCCGCGCAAGCCCAGCAGTGGCGCACCGTCTCGCCCGACCAGCAAGAAACCCGGCCTGCAAGGCGGCTTCCAAAACTACAAACCCGTGGGCAAGAACTACAAAGCGATGTGGAATAACTACCGCGAGATCGGTGGGAAGTGAGTGAGGCGAGGATAAGTTGCCCGCACCAGAAAAGATAGCGACTCGCGAGCCTGAAGGCATCGTCCTGCGTATCATCATGTTGGGGGAACAATGGCCGGCGGCATGACGCAGGGAAGGGGATGTAATGGAACAAGGAGAGATCGGCTAAAGCCTCGTACTCCAACGAGGCCAACGTGCGCCTGGAAACGTTCGGCCCAAGGCAACGCATAGCCACGCTGGAGTATGAGGCTTTAGCCGATCTGGCCTCTAGCCACTTGTGGCTGTAGTCAGCCGCAGTAGCATTCGACTGTAGCGTTACGGCCAAGGTTTTGAGAGTCCCCCCTGCCTCAACCCGCCCTGAGAAAAGCGTTTCCCTGACTATGGAAGCTCCAGCCAGAGCTATGGAAGCTCCAGCCAGAGTCATGGAAGCTCTAGTCAGAGTCATGGAAACGCCAGCCAGAGTCATGGAAACGCCAGCCAGAGTCGAGAAAAGCATTTTCCGCCCCCAGGAAATCGTTTCCAGAGGCCAGATTATCATTTCTTGAGTCAAAAACCCGGCTCTCGCCGCCCCTTTTTAGCCCCTTCGCCCCTGGCCAAAGCCTAGTGCCATAAGGAAAAAAAGCCCAACGCCATACCCTCAAGTTCAATTCACCCTTCGCATTATCGAGAGGCCGCGCCGAGAAGCCTCGCCCCATCCCGCCCTCAAGCGCACGACGACGGTGCCGCTGGAATGGATCGCGCAACGGCTTGAGATGGGAACCCGCAGCACCGTGAGCCGTGAACTTGCCGCCATGACTCGCCTGATAACGAGTGACGAAGCGTGGCGGATGAAGTATGACCTTCTGACTGTACCTGTGAAGGTGTGATATGAACTCTTGGACAATAATTACTGGAATTTTGCAATATGATTCGCCTTCTCTGAAAAAACACCGTCAAGGGAAAAGTGCTTGGATTCTTGGTTTTGCAGGCTTTGCAGCATCAAAGGCATTCCCTCCGTGTTATTCCGTGTCTATTAGTTTGGATGAGCATCAAGGTGTAATTCAAC
>JANOAR010000019.1:0-8710 GCA_031411235.1 Verrucomicrobiota bacterium
TGGAGCGCGGGCCTCCGAGCCCGCAGCACAGCGTCGAAGAAAACGACATTGAAGGACCTCACCACGCTAGGGGTGCTGCGGTGCGCTGCGGGCTCGGAGGCCCGCGCTCCGGCTTCATCGCTTCGCGAAAGTCTGCTCATCCCGCCGCGTCCGGGGTGGCCAGTCGCGCTCGCGGGATGAATACCGCGCCGAGCGGGGTCGATACCCATCGCCGGGGTATGAATACCTTTTGCGGCGGTAGTCCTACCCTTTGGCTCGGGATGGATACCTTTTCGTCCGGGGAGCCATCCCCTTTCGTTCGGGATGGCTACCGCGCCGCTGGGTATCGCTACCTTTTGCTCCGGGATGGCTACCTTTGGGCGCGGGGTCGATACCCATGCCGCCGGTAGCGCTACCGCAGCGTCCGGTAGCCATACCTTTTGGCGCGGGAGGGCGGCTTTGCGGCGGAGCAGCCCTCCCGAAGCCTGGAATGCCCACCCCAAAGGCAAAACGACGGCCCCCGAGAGCGGGAGGTGGGCTGGGCTGGCGAAGGGGCTTGGCATGGCAGGCAATGGGTGCGACGCCCGCGATTCCAGCACAGCTCCCGGCCCTGCGGGTAGTCAATCATCGTTGACGGATTGGCAGCGTCGTCCTGGGCTTTTAGCCTGTGACGGCGGGGGCAAGGTGATTGGACTCCGATGGGCTAGCCGACATCGGTGCGAGCTGAAGCTCAGCACTCCTTTACCCAGCCTCCAGGTGCGCGGCGAACTCGCTCAAGGTCATGCCGAGGGCACAGCTGAGCTGGGCCATCACACAGAGGGAGGGATTGGCGGTTCCGCGCTCCACTTTCCCAATCATCTCACGGCTTATACCGCTCTCGCGCTCCAGGCCATACCTGCTCAGGCCGTAAGCCACTCGCAGCTCTTGCAGCCGACGCGGCAACCGCTCGCGCACACGCTCGGCGTAGTCGTGGGCGTGGTGGTTGGCGGGAGACGAGGGCATGAGCTGACCTGCGGCGCGGCGGTGATGCTCCTGTTCGTTGCGTGACGTGATGACCGGGGAATGATGGCGAAGAAGCTTATTGCTGGGGCGCATTCTGCGTTGGCGTGGGTCGGCTGTTGATCTCAAGCACGCAGCGGAAGCCGATGTGGCTGTTGCGGAGGGTGGGTGAGTTATGCCAGCGGTGGGAGCTGAGGAGATGATCGCGCTCGTAGGTGTCCCAGGAGCCGCCGCGCCAGACGCGGTGTATTTTCAGATCGTTATACCAATCAGCGCAGTATTCCCAGACGTTGCCGCCCATGTCGTAGAGGCCGAATGGGTTGGGCGTGTAGCTCATGACCGGGGCGGTGGTGGGGAAGTCGTCATCGTAGCCGTCGAGATGCCTGGCATCGTCGCGTGGTGCCCTGGCTTTCCGGCTGGCGTCGCTGTAGTTCCCACTGCCGGGCGGTGGCGGCCACGGGTTTCCCCAGGGGAAGGCGGTCAGGTTTTTGGTGACGCTGGCAGGCGTGGTGTCCGGTGCCCATGTTTCATCAGGCCCGATGCCTGCGGCGATGCTCCATTCCCGATCCGTGGGCAGGCGATAGGTTTGGCCTTCTTTCTGGCTGAGCCAGGCGAGGAACATCTGCGCATCCTCCCAGCTCACTTGCATGACGGGGTGTTCCGCAGTCCGCCCAGAGGGATAGTAGCGGTCGGCACCCTGATGCTGATAAGTAACATCCACGCCAGGGGATGCTGCCGCATATGCCGCGTAGTCTTGGTAGCGCGTCTCATGGATGCAGAACAGCACGCTGGTATCCGGCACGGGGACGAACTTCATGCCGAGGGTGTTTACGAAGGGGGCGTCTTTGCTGGCTTTGGCGGGATCGGTTGATGTGGGAGTTTTGGGTGGTTGGATAAATGCGGCAGATGAGGGCGCAAGAATTGGTTTTGGCTTGGCGGGTTCAGTGTCAGTGCTGGGAAGGCTGTCCGACTCCAGCACACAACGGAAACCGAGGTCAGGCCAACGAAGCACACCGGGTTGTCCAACGTCTCCAGGGTTGGAGGACACGATGGGAACATCAGGCGTGAAGCCTCTCCAATGAGAGCTGCGAACCATGCGGAAATCGGGTATGGAAGAGAGGTCGCCACACCATTCATAGACGTTGCCGCACAAATCATAGACCCCGATCTCATTCGGCGAAAAACTCATGACTGGAGCCGTCGTGGCATAGCCATCCTGGTATCCCGCAATGATTCTTGCCGTTGGCTGCCTAGCCTTCAATACCTCATCGCCCAGGTTGCCCGCGCCCTCTGGTGGCGGCCATCCCCGTCCCCAAGGATAAATGCCCGCAACTTTGGCCTTCATCTCAGCAATGGTGGCACCTTCCTGCTCCAATGGCCCGGTACCCACGGCCCAGCCCCACTCCCGCCAACTCGGCAGTCGGTAGCTGCGACCTTCCTTCTTGCTCAGCCACTTGCAGAAGGCTTCCGCATCAAAGGAATTTACATTTACCACGGGATGATCATCGCCTTCGCTAACTTTCAGGCCTTCCAACGTCGGATTCTTCCACGAGCCGTCTGTGCCAGGGGTTTCCGCTGCAAAGGCGGCGTAGTCGCTCTTGCGCGTCTCGTGGATGCACATCAGGACGTTCGTGCCGGGCACGGGGACGAACTTCATGCCGAGGGTGTTTGCATAAGGCGTGTCCTTCGTCGCGGGGGTTGGGGAGGACTTGGACACTTGGGGTGCGGGCGTTAGGGCGACAGTTGCAGATGCGGGCGAGAATGCAGCCAGCACACAACGAAAGCCGAAGCCGTTAAAGCGCGCTGATGGTTCATTTTGCTGACGATACGAGGACAGCAGAGAGAAACGGCTGCCGTTGTTCCAGCTGGGGCCACGCCGCACACGCCCCTTTTGGGTGCTATCATACCAGTCCTCACACCACTGCCAGGCATTGCCACCCATGTCATAGAGGCCGTGTCTGTTCGGTGCATAGCTGCCCACCGGGGAGGTCGTGCCGAAACCATCGCGATAGTTAGGGATGATGTCCCGGAAATTGGTGGGTTTTGTAGCCTCCTGAAGCAGCGGAGACAACTCCTCGCTCGCGTAGTTGCCGGTGTAGTCCTTTGGCGGCCATGACGTTCCCCACGGAAAAGCATCGCTGATTTTCTCAGTTTTCTCCGCCGGTGTCTTGGTCACATCTTCCCGATCTCCGATGCCGACGGCGCAGCTCCATTCATGATCGCTTGGCAGCCGGTACGCTTGATCCGCTTTGATCTGACCAGACAGGCGCTCCCGCTCAGTCAGCCATTGGCAGAAAGCCTGTGCGTCATCCCAACTAACAAACACCGCTGGATGTGTCGGACCTTGCTGAAAACTGGGCTTGGGCCACGCGTGCTTCGTCTCATTCACAAATTCTTCATAGTCCTGCACGCGGGTATGCCAGATGCAAAAGTTCACCTGTTGCCCATCGGTCGGCCCGCCAGTGATCGGCACCGGCACAAACTTCATGCCGAGTGAATTCACAAACGGCTGGCCCTTGGTGGCAGATAGGCTCGTTGCACTTCCGGCAGCGGATGGTGGCGTGTTCGTATCCGAGGCGGCAGCAGGCGCGGAGTCTTTTTGCTTCGTGCGCTCCCAATACATCCACGCCGCCGCAGCACCAAGCACGAAGACCACAAGCCACAGCAACGGCGATCCTTTCCTCTTCGTGCGCACGATGACTTTTGGTGGCGGTGGACGGTAGGCTTGGCCTGCGGGGCGTTGGGCGTTCACCTGCGAGGGTGGCAGGGCTGCGGGAGTCTTCTGTTCCTCCGGCGGCTCCACTTTGACCACGGGCTGCGTGAGGATGGCATCCAGGTCGTGACGCAACTCAGATGCCTGCTGGTAGCGCACGTTGCGATCCTCGCGCAGGGCCTTGGCGACGATGCCGTCGTAGCGGGGATCGAGGCCGGGCACCTGGAGAGAGGGCATCTCAAACATGCCATGCGGGAGCTTGCCGGTGAGCATCTGGTAGAGCATGACGCCGACGGCGTAGATGTCCGCCCGCTGATCCACTTTGGCACCGAGTGTGAGCGCCTCCGGGGCCATGAAGTGCAGGGTGCCTATCGTTATGCCGCTCTGGGTGAGGCTGGCGATCTGCTCTCCCTGACTCATCTTTGCCAGGCCAAAGTCGGCCACCTTCACCACGCCGTCGTTGCTGACCATGATGTTGGAGGGCTTGATGTCGCGGTGGATGATGCCACGCGAGTGGGCGTAGGCCAGCGCATCGCACACATGAGCAGTGACGGCCATGGCGTGAGCACTGTGCAGCCGACCCTGCTTGCCGACCATCTGCGCGACATCCGTGCCGTCGATGTATTCCATGACGATGTAGAGCAGGCCATTCGCCGTCTCCCCAAAGTCAAACACAGCGACGATACCGGGGTGGCTAAGCTGGGCCATGGCCTGCGCCTCGTTCTTGAAGCGCTCGGCGAAGCCCATGTCGCAGTCACCGAGATCGACAGGCAGGATCTTGATGGCGACGAGGCGATTCAGCGAAATCTGCCGCGCCAGATATACGGCTCCCATGCCGCCACGCCCGAGGATGCGCTGGATTTCATACTGCGGGAAGTGGGGGGCCAGCTGCTCCGCCGTGAGGATGGGCATCGGCACCGCTCGCTCCCCAGCCTGCGTTGGCTCGATGATCTGCGCCATGAGGCAACGCGGGCACTGGCTCTCCGGCACATCGGCAGGCAGGACGGAGCCGCAGTGGGGGCATGTTCTATCAGGAGATAAAGCGGTCATGCCAGTAAACTGACGCACCGTCGGTGAAAACCGAACAAAGTTTTTTATCTGCCCAGCGCGGCAAAGAGCGTTTCCATCTCGTCCTGCACGCTGGCGGGGTCTTCGAGCGTGCCTGCCACCTCGGATTTCACACACTGGCGGAGGCGCTTTTTCAGCCGACTCACGGCCATACGAAAGGCATCGAAACTCATGCCGCAGGTGGCAGCGAGCGCCGTCTGGTCGCCGTGGCTGGCGTGTCCGTTCAAGATGCCGCTCACGGTTTCAAAGAACGTACCACGCCCATCGGCCACACACTCGGCCCGCAGCGCCTCCATGCCGCGCGTGATCACCGTCATGGCCCATTGCCGGTCAAACTCTGCGTCAGGCGGCAGCAACCGCGCGTCTGGCACTTGAACCGCCTCCGCGTCATCCAGCGACACCGCCTCCATGCCGCCGCCACGCTTCATGCGCTGTGATGCTACACGCTGGTTGGAAACAAAGTGCTTCACCGCGCCGAGCAGATACGAGCGGAAGCGTCCGCGCTCGCGTTCTGCTGTGTGGATGGTGTCGCCACCGAGCATCTCTTCAAAGAACGCATGACTCATCTCTCGTGCCGCATCGGTATCACGGAATACGCTGCGGAGGTAGGCGACGACAGGCTCATAATACGCATCGCACAAGTCCGCCAAGGCTCTGCGACCATCTTCCGAGTCCGCCTTGGCAGCGCAGACGCGAGTCCACCGCGTGGTATGGAATGGGGCTGCGTGGAGGTTGGGTTGCGCTGCTGTGCTCATCGTCGCTGCTTATGCTGCCACAGCCAATGACGTTTAGGAGGGGAAACGTGACAGGTGACTTGAAGAGCCGATGTAGAATCCGCCGCCCCACCTTACGACTACCGTTTCAAAGAACACGGACGGATTCGATGGCCAATCGAACCTACCGATGTTCACGCTCATTGCTGGGTTTTGTATAAGCCCACGCCGCCGGCCCACAGCTCGCGGGTGGCGGGGTTGAAGCGCAGAATCGTCGGTTTTACATACGGGATGTCGCCGGTGATGTTCTGCCAGGTGGTGCCGCCGTCGGTGGTTTTATAGATGGCTCCGTCGGGCTTGGTGTCCCAGGTCGTGGCGGAGATCCACATCGTCTTGGGATCAGCGGGATGCACTTCGAGGCCGACGATGGAGCGCTGCCCGGCAAGGTGCGTCACTTGTGTCCAGGTCGTGCCATGATCGGTGCTGCGCCAGAGATTTTGGCCAGAGCAGTAGAGGGTGCCATCGGCGGTCGCGTGGAGGTTCCAGACGAAGTTTTCGTTGGTGAAGACGTGCTGCCAGGAGTTGCCGCCATCCTCGCTGCGATGAACGCCACCACCCTTGCCGGAGGCACCCCAGAACAACCGCTTTGAATCGGTCGGGTCCACCGCGAGACCGAAAAACATCCGGCGGCCTGCGGGTTGATGCGGGAGTTGCGACCACGATGCGCCGCCGTCTTCGGATTTGAAAATGCCGCCACCCGATTTGCCGTCCGCAGCATCACCATCAATGCCCAGGTAGATGAGCTGCGGGTTGTTCGGATCGGTGGCAAGAGCGCGGGGATGACCCTGTCCCCACATGGTGTTGGGATGGATCGTGTAGTCGGGCAGCCCCGTCTGCACGGGTTGAAAGGTTTTGCCGCCATCCTCGCTGCGCACCACGCATGTCGGCACTTTATACCAAGGCGTCACGGTGCTGATGATGCGCGTGGCACCCTTGATCTCGTTGATCGCGATCCGCCAATTATGCCCGCTAAGGCCAGGCGTGTGCATCAGCGGCGAGAGTTGTCGCCATTGGCCGCCGTCATTGTCACTGACGAGCGTGCCCTCATCCATCGCGGTGACATAGGTCTTCCCTTGATGAAAACGGATGTCGGTGATGACGGAGATGTCCGTGCCAGCATCGCGCTCCTCCCAGGTGACGCCGCCATCGCTGCTCAGGCAGGGACGCCAGTTGGCGCTGATGAACAGCTCCTTCGGATTGCGTGGATTCAGCGTGATGTTTCGCGGGGCGCTCATGTAGGCGGTGCCGCTGTTGCTGCCGTCGAGCGTGGGGTTGGCCGTGGCATCAACCTTGATCTTGTCGGACTTCAGCCAGCTTTCGCCGCCGTTGTTGGAGACGTAACACGCACCATTCCAATCGACGGCACCGATGGCGTAGAGGTCGCTCGGATTTGCTGGACTCACCGCGACCTCCAGCACATCGACTTTATCCCCGATGTCCTTCGATGGTTTGCTCCAGCTCTTGCCACCATCGGTGGACTTCATCACGCCATCCTTGAAGAAGGCTCCATAGAGCACGTCGGGGTTGGCGGGGTCGAATGTCGCGCTGGCTGCCCTAGCGGGCGTCGTGAGTGAAGTCCATGTGTGGCCAGAATCGCGACTCAAGACAAGACCCGAATCGTGCGTCGCAGCGATCACATGCGATGGCTTGGCCGCAGACACCGTCACGCTGTAGATCGTGCCCGAGGGCGGTGCGCCGAACTTGATGTTGCCAAAGGTTTGCGCGGACACATCGGCTTTGAAATCGCGAATCGTCACCAGCTCAGGCTGTCCACCATCGACCGCTTTCACGGCAAAGAAGAACCGAGTGAACCTGCCCACCGACGCAGCTTGAGGCAAATTGCCGGAACACACGAAATCGAGACGCACCACGGTTGACCAATCTTTATCCGTGAAGGCGGTGCCTGCGGCCTCGGGATGCTTGGTCACATAGTCTGCATCCACCGCGAACTCGTCGGCTCTCAGCACCACATCACGCCACTCGGTTTCTTTGAAAATGCCGTTCAGGTTCTTGCTGCGAAACGACACGCCGCGACTCGTCTTGAGCACGAGCAGGCAGTCCTTTGGCGTGGAGCCATCGCCCTTCATTGTGAAGCCGATGCCATTCGCAGCAGAGCGATCCTTGGGGGCCTCAACAGGCAACGCGAAATCCCCAAAGTATTCGCCGTTGATCTTGCCGAACTGCACCCGCAACGCACCGCCTTCCTCCGCCACCGCCTGCTTTTCATAGGACACCGCCCACGTCTCACCACCGTCGGTGCTCTTGCAGACTTTGCCGGACGGACTGGCGGCATAGACGACGCGACCATCGCTCGGGTCCACCGCGATGGCACGGATGCTGAGCATACGCTCGCCCGTGATGCGCAACTCCTTGCGCCCCGTTTGCGGCAGCGTGCGCCAGTGTTCGCCGCCGTCCGTGCTTTTGGAAAGACCCGCTTCCGTCGCAGCGAAGACGGTCTGCGGCTCGCTCTGGCTCACCGCGAGTGAATAGACCGCATACGAAGCGATGCCATTGTTGATGATGCGCCAGTGCCGCCCGTGGTCTGTCGTTTTGTAAACCCCATTCACATCCCCAGCCATGTAGATCACACCGTCCTGCGTCGGGTGATAGGCTGCGGCAAAATAGAATCCACCCCCACCCCAGCCCGCCTGCTGCCAGCTTGTTTGAATCACTGCCGGAGCAACGTCCGCGCCGAATGAACCCGTGCTGACCAGTGCGCAGGTTACCAAAGATAGACGACTCAATGAAGGCAGGGCACGGCGAAATATGGACATGGGCATGTAGGCGGAGTTGAGGGGGGGATCGCCTCACTAACGCAGCCATGTGGCGTTGTCGTGTGGCCTTTGAGTTTCCTGTGAAGCGTGAAGGCCGACGTGAAGCAGTAGATGGGGAACTCGGGGTCGATCTGCACTTGGCAAAGCGCGATCTGTTATAGGCAATCTCAAGTCGCCAGCTATGATCCGCTGCATGATTACAGCGCTCAACATCCTCATTCCGATTGACCAGCGGCAGGTGTAAATCGCCTTTAACCCGAACACCGCGATTGATCGGCGACTCTCTTCACCCATCCTTGGCCTGATGCGGTTCGGCGACGGCGGGCTCGGTATTTTCCAATACAGTCCCGCCATCGCCAAACCGCCTGAGACTCAAGCCTTGGCAAAGCTAGCCACCGCTGAAT
>JANOAR010000020.1:0-1679 GCA_031411235.1 Verrucomicrobiota bacterium
TCGTGGTCTGTTGCTTCCGCTGCGCTCCACCCCTGCGGGGCAGCCTGTCGGCTGGCTGTCTCCCTTCGGTCGGCTCCATTGTTTCCAATAATAAAGCCGCACGCGCCGCCTGATCCATTCGTCCAGCTCCAGCACTTCTCGATAAGTACGGCTGATGCCAAAGTAGTTCGCCCAGCCTACGGCGTAGCGGCGCAGTTCGTCGATGACGCTCTGCACGGCGTGACCGCGATTGCGGCGGGTGATTTCCTTTATTCTCAGCTTGAACCTTTCGTATGCTTTTGCCGTCCATTTGACCGCTCCTCGACTACTGATTTGGAAGCCGAGGAACTGGCTCTGGAACAGGGGGCCACTCTTACTCTTGAGTTGGTTGACGTTGAGCTTGAGTTTGTTTTCGACATAGTTCGCCACGCTTGTCATCACGCGCTTTGCCGCCTCCGCGCTTCTCACCAGGATGATAAAATCGTCGGCGTAACGGGCATGATGATGCCTGCGGCGTTCGAGTTCTTTGTCCAGTGGATCGAGCACGATGTTGGCTAACAGCGGTGACAAGGGGCCGCCTTGAGGAACGCCTAGAGGTGTGGCCTCGCGGGTGCCGTCAGGCAGCTCGACTCCGGCCCGCAGGTAGCGTCCGATCAGCCGCAGCACGGGGCCGCTGCCGATCTTTTGGCGCAACTGGTTGAGGAGTCGGTCATGGTTCACGGTGTCAAAGAACGCTTTCAAGTCGCAATCTACCGCGTGGCGAAGTCCTTGCTCCCAGCCTGCTTGCACTCGGCGCACTGCTTGATGAGCATTGCGGCCCTCGCGGAAGCCGTAGCTGTGGTCGCTGAACTCGCTTGTCATAGTGCGGGGTGAGCACTTGGGCGATGGCCTGCTGGATCACGCGATCCAGCACCGTGGGTATGCCCAGGGGTCTTTGGGACCCATCGGGCTTGGGGATGAACACGCGGCGCACGGGCGCTGGGCGATAGTTCCCTTCTTTGAGCTGGGAGCGCAGCCGCTCCCAATGCTCGCGGGCGAACGCTGGGAAGTCAGCGATGGTCATGCCATCGACGCCCGGTGCTCCGCGATTGCGCCTGACTCTCTGCCAAGCGCGCTGCATGTTCGCGGCGTCGAGCACTTGCTCTAGCCACGTCTCTGTCTCGGCTGTTGCCTCGCTATGCCTCCCACCGCGCTGAGTCGAGCTTGTCCTGTGCGCACTGGCATTGGCGGACTCGCTCCCCGGCGCGGGGTCGCTTGGCAACTGATTGGTTCGGCCCTTCATCGTCCCGAGACTTCCGGTTTCGAGTTTAAACGGGCCAATGCGGCCCCCGGCTCGTGACGAGCTACTATGAATTGCTTCGCGCCGCCTCTCGGTGCTCACCCCTTCGGGGCAGCCTGCGGCTGGCTACCTAGTCCCTCGGTTCTGCTGACTTCTGCGCCGCTCTCACGGCACAGACCTCCCCAGGTAAGAACGCAGTCCTCCCCCGCACAACCGCCTCATTTACCTGCGCGACTAAACCATACCGGCTTTGCTGTGTTTGGCCAGCTCGCCTCGTCGCACCGGCCTTGTATGAGGTTCTTGTTCATCGGCTCGCGGGTCTTGCCCAGTCTTCTTTCAGCCCAGCGATCACTCGCTGAACCTTGACTTCGGCTAGTATTTTCATGAGTATGTTTTCGTCATGTGTTGGTTTTCATACAGG
>JANOAR010000021.1:0-1599 GCA_031411235.1 Verrucomicrobiota bacterium
GACCATCGTGCGATAGTCGTTCGGTATCTGATGAAAGACATCGCGACCGATCGATTCACGAGCCTTCTTCAAACTGATTTGACCACTCTCTAAGCCCATGCGATTGACAACGACTTTGACTTTGTCGCGGATATTGTCCATCTCTTGGAAACTCATCAATAAGCGAACCATATTTCTTAGACATGGCAAGTCCAGTTGGACGATCAGCGCAACCTCATTGACCAGTTCCATCGCCGTCAAGTCAACTTCGCTGAACGATTTCGAGGTATCGATCACGACGTGCGTAAACGATGCTCTCAGAAGTCCGATCACCTTTCGTAGGCTTTCAGGATTGATCGCTGAGAGATCTTGAAGCTGAACGGGCCGTGGCAACAAATACAATCCGGACGAGTGCTTGGTAAGACTTTTTCGAAGCAATTGAAAGTCAAGTCTCGCAACGTTCTCGGTGACGTCGAGAAGACTGTAGTCCGGGATCGAGTCGAGAAAAACGTCCGCATCGCCCAAGGCCAAGTCGAGGTCGACCAATGCGACGGAGTTTTCAGGGTTGCTGGCCAAATTGCAGCCTATATTGACCGCGATCGATGTGCACCCTACTCCGCCGGTTGCTCCAGCAACGGCGATCATCTTGCATGCTCGAACGCGAGAATCGCCTGAACCATACTTGGCTTCTTGAATACGCTGCAAGGCAGCAAGAAGCTCTTCGACGTTGACGGGCAACGTGAGAAATTCTTTGGCACCCGCTCTGAGCGATTTGAGGATCGTCGGTCCGTCGGTGCTTTGCGACAATGCCAGGATCACACAGTCCGGCGATGTGGTACGAATCCGCTCGATCAATGCGATCGCTTTTTCTGGCGACGAATCCATGCATATCACGCCGACGTCCGGATTGGTTTGAGCGACGACGTCGCCGAAAAATTCATATCGAGAACACTCGGCTTCCAACCAAACCATATCCATGCCGATAAGCATCGACTTCAGTTTTTCACGCGTTTCGTCGCGAGGATCGACTAGGGCTAGGCGTAGTACGTTACTCATAAAGCTCTCTACGTATCAGGTTACCCCTTCGGACTGGTATAACGAGTGGGTTTCTTCGGTCGAAACTATCGAGTGATGATTCCCACGTTAGGACTTCCGGGAGCCGCAACTCCATTTGAAATTCGATATGCTGCCGGATCGATATTTATCGCTGGAGTTGTCGGTTGTGAAACCGGTGTCCCCTGCGTTGGATACGTTTGCTGTGTCGGCATGCCGAGGTCAATAGGTTGCATGTTGGGCGTTCCGATGCATGGCTGTCCCGATCCATTATTTCCATTCGGCAGGCATGGGTTTGGCGTTTCGATGTAACCTCGCCAATAGAGCTCTTTATCCGAAGGACTGTTGGTGTTGTAGCCAGGGCCAACCGGCGGTACTTCGTGAGGATCCATCGCGGCAGCGAAGTCAGGTGTCACCGTAATCAAGAGCTCGATTTCGTTTTGAACTTCGCGATTGCTTCGGAACGCAGCACCCAGGAAGGGCAAGTCGCAAAGCCCTGGAATTCCGGACGATTGAGCTTCGGTACGGATCTGGAGCAAACCAGCCAGGGCGAGTGTCTGGCCCGCT
>JANOAR010000022.1:0-1688 GCA_031411235.1 Verrucomicrobiota bacterium
ATTCGGCGGAATTCGGAAATGTTGTTTCGGGTGTCCAAATAGAGTGTCATCCTCAACTTATTGGCACAGTACGGTCAAAAGTACAGTATGGTATTTATAAACATGATTATGAACATTATGAATCGTACAAGATGTCTAATCCTTGTTCATCAAACGCCATTCCCTCCGATTCCCCCTGGGTTCCCTCATCCACGACCGTAAGCGCCCCCAGAGGTGCTCTCCTGACAAACCACCTGTTGCCCCGCTGGCCCCATACCCCGGCTTCTCTGCGGTTTCGAGATCCCCCACGTTCAACATTCAAATGCATTTCTTCGCTCGCCAAACAAGGGAACCTCGCTAGCATTCGTTCACGAATGCCTGTCCGTTCCAATTCAGCCACCCCGAGAGTTTCCTTCGCCCCGTGTGCACATGGGGAGCCCATCAGGCGTGGTAGCGCCGGTCCGCACGGTGAGCGCGAGGGAGATTATCAATTACTCACCCCTTTTTGTGCCGTGCGCTGCCTCATCGGGATGCCCGCCCTCTGCAAAGGCCGCCTCTACGATCCCAGCTGCGGCTCAGGCGGCAGCTGTCGATCCATTTCGGAAAATGCAGCGAACTTCTCCTTCAGCTAAATGCCCGCACCAGCCAACAACTCCAACCTGCGCGACAACGGCACGCGGGGAACCGTCGCCGATTTCCTCCGTGAGAAGACGCAACGCGGTTCGAAGCTCTCCATCGTCTCCGCCTACTTCACCATCTACGCCTACGACGCGCTCAAGGAGGAACTCGAACGCATCGAACACCTCGACTTCCTCTTCGGTGAGCCGTCCTTCGTAAACCGTCTCGACCCGAGCAAGACCGAGAAAAAAGCCTTCATCATCGACGCCACTGGTTTGGAGCTATCCAACAAGCTCCAGCAGAAACGCGTCGCCAGGGAATGCGCCGACTGGATCGAACGCAAGGTGGACATCAGGACCATCAAGCAATCCAACCTCCTTCACGGAAAGATGTATCACGTCGCCACCGCCGGCGTGGAAGACGCCATCCTCGGCAGTTCAAACTTCACTGTGCGCGGTCTCGGGCTCGGCAAGGCGGACAACAACATCGAGTTGAACCTCATCGTGGACGGCAATCGCGACCGGCAGGAACTCAAGCAGTGGTTCGACGAGCTTTGGGGCGACGAGACGCTGGTAAAAGACGTGAAGCAGGACGTTCTCAATTACCTCAAGCAGCTTTACGAGAACAACACGCCGGAGTTCATCTACTACAAGACGCTCTTCCACATCTTCGAGAAGTTCCTCGGCGACGCGGGCAAGACGGACGCGGACCTGGGCAAAACCAGCCTTTTTGAGACAGGCATTTGGAAAGCGCTCTTCGAGTTCCAAAAGGACGGGGCCAAAGGCGCCATCAACAAAATCCTAAAACACAACGGATGCATCATCGCCGACAGCGTCGGCTTGGGGAAAACCTACGAGGCGCTCGCCGTCATGAAATACTTCGAGTTGAAGAACGAGCGCGTCCTCGTTCTCTGCCCGAAGAAGCTGCGCGACAACTGGACGGTTTACAAAAGACATCTTGCATGAATAGCGATTGTGTTAATATCAGAAAAACAGCGACTTGGCCACCTCGTTGCGGCAGGCGCGCCGGTGATTGTAGAGAGACGCTGCCACCAGCATGACATGGTCGTGGAAACCCTCCTTGCGGTTTCG
>JANOAR010000023.1:0-39224 GCA_031411235.1 Verrucomicrobiota bacterium
GTAGCTGGCCATCGGCACCGTGAGTGAAGACTCGGCCATCGGCAACCGTCGGCGTCGCGCGCGGCCCATTCACAAAGCCAAAGCTGTCCACATAATCGGTCGTATAGCGGTAGCTCCACAGCGGCTTGCCCGTGTCTTTGGCGAGGGCTTCCACGACGGCTTCGTCCTTCTCACGATGGAAGACAATCACGCGATCTCCGACCACGGCTGGGCCTGCAAAACCCGTGCCGAGCGGGCGCTGCCAGAGCACCTCGGGTTCGCCCTGGAGACTCTCGTGCAATGCCTTGTCGGTGCCGGCGATGTTGTCACGATTGGGCCCGAGGAACTGCGGCCAATCGGCAGCGTTGCTGGTCGTGACGACGGCGGCAAGCAGGAGGGAAAGGCAAAATTTCATGAGGGCAATGGCTAGGCCTTGGAGGTGGTAAAGTCGCGCAAAAAAATGCTTGGGCTCAGGTGTGCAGATACGGTTTTTGCGCCTTTTATCAGCAACAATGAAGAAGCCGTAACAAGTTGAGTTATAGCTTAGCCATCATGAAGTCCCGCCCTGCCCCTACCAGCCTGCCTATCTCTTTTGAATCGTTGATCCGCCAAAAAATTCGCAGCACGCCCGGCGCACGTTTGCCTTTTTTCGAGGTGATGAGGATGGCTCTCTACGATGCGGATCACGGCTACTACCGCTTTCCACGGCCCATCGGCAGGGGAGGGGACTTCTACACGGCGGTGTCGGTGGGGCCGCTCTATGGGCAGTTGCTCGCGAGTGTGGCGGTGGAGGTCTGGCGCTCGGTGGGGGAGCCTGCGGCGTTCAGCATCATCGAACAAGGGGCGCACGATGGCCAACTGGCTGCCGACATTTGGACGGCGCTGCAACGTGGGCCGCTGGCCGCGGCGGCACGCTACTGCATCGTCGAACCGCGCGAGGTTTACCGCAATGCGCAGCGAGCCAAGCTGAGTGCGTTGATGGGGGATCGGCTGCACTTTGCCAAGGTGTTCTCGGCTAAAGAAGCGCCCATCGAATACGGCTTCCTGGTGGCCAATGAATTGCTCGATGCCTTCCCGTGCTCGCGCGTGCGCTGGGATGGCCAAGCGTGGCACGAGATGTATGTGCGCGAGGACGCGACTCGTCGGGCTCCGCTGGAATGGGTGGCTGGCCCTGTGGGCCAAGGGATGCCGCAGGATGAGGTGGCCAAGCTGCCGACGGATCTGCCTGCGGGCTACACGACGGAGATGCATCTCATCGCAAATATTTTCACCGAGAAGCTGCTCAGCCATCCCTTCAAAGGCGCGGCGCTGTTCGCCGACTATGGCTATGAAGCGGGCGAGTATTACTCGCACGAGCGCAGTGCTGGCACGCTGCGGCGCTACTTCGAGCACAAGATGGACGACTGTGTGCTGGAAGGGCTGGGCCAATGCGACCTCACCGCGCATGTGAACTTCACACGGGTCATCGAGATCGCCGAGGCGGCAGGGTTTGGCGTGCGGCAGTTCATGGAGCAGGGTCGCTTCCTCACACACGCGGCGAAGGACTGGCTAACGAGCCTGGATGGCCAGCCTCCCACTGTGGAGAGCGCGGCGCTGTTGCGGCAATTCCAGTCGCTCACGCACCCTAGCCACATGGGGAACTCGTTCAGGATGTTGCTGCTGGAACGCGGCGCACGCGTGCTTTAGCTCCGTAAAATTCTGGTATGACCAGCAGCCACCCGAGGTGGCATGGGGATCAGTTCTTGAGTTCGACGATGCCGGAAAGGATGGGCGTTGTGGCGAGGGTTTCGCCAGTGATTTGCGGCAGTTGCGAGAGGAGGAAGTAGCCGTGGCCGACACCGAAGACGGCGTCGGTGAGGTTGTCGGCGTCGGGGATGATGAGGCCCTGGTAGGTAACTTTGCGCACGGTGGTGCTGTCTTTTAGTGTGACGGTGCCAGTGAAGGCTCCCGTGGCAGTGGTGATGGTGAGGCTCAAGGCGTTGGTGTTGGGCACGGGCAGGGTCACTTTGGCGAGAGAGTCGATGCGCAGGTTGGCATCGGGATCGGTGGCGGAGTTGGTGGGGTCGATGGCCTTGATGCCGACGCCGCCCGCATCAAAGAGCAGACGAGCATTCACCCCTGCGGTGCTGGGCAGGGACATGACGATATTGGTGCCAGTGGGGGCGACGTAGTTGCCACCAGAGAGGGCGAGGTCGATGGGCGCGAAGCCTGCCTTGTAGTTGTAAACCTTGGCCGTGGCAGCCGCAGCGGCTTTGTTCCAAGTCGCGTTGCCTGTGACCTTACTGCGACCGGGTGTGCCTGCTAGGTTTGCGATGCTGGCTTCGCCGTGGAAGGAGCCGGTGTTGGTGTAGAGGGGTTGGTAGATGAGCACTTGGCCCGTGGGGCCGAGGGGGGCCGTGGTGGCTATCACTGAACCATCTGCGGTTTTGCCTGCGACGGTGGCTGTGCCAGCGATGACGAGCTTGATGGCGAGGTAGCTATCGCCTTGCGGGATGGCGATGTTGCCAGCTTCAGAGCCGGGTTTGGGGGCAACGACGTTGTAAAGAGCACTGCGGGCGAGCAAGGCGGAGTTGGTCGTGCTCCAGGTATTCCGCCAGCCGTGCAGGGGCACGGTGGTGGCACCTGCATCGGCGCTGAGGGTGCCTATAAGGGTGTTATTGCCCGCATCGAGGTCGAAGTTGATCAGCATGGTGGGGCGACCTGTGACGGGGACGCTGATGGTGCCATGGGGCAGGACGGCATTGACGGTGTTGAGCAGTCCGCCTTTGAAGGCGGTGGCCACGGAGCCGATGGTGAGCTTGCCAGTGAAGCCGCCATCCTTAGTCGTTGTCAGGTCAAGACGCGCACCAAGGTTGCTGTTGGCGGCGGGGTTGCGGTCGATGAGGCCAACGTAGGTGCCCAGGGCTGTGGGTTCTACATCGTCGATGAACAAGGTAAGGGGAGGCGTGCTGGCGAAGCCTGCGGGGTTCGTCGCGGTGATTACGATGTTGGTCTTAGTGCCATCGAGAGTGGGCCTGCCGCTGATGACGCCGGTGGTGGCGTTGATGGTGAGCCCGGTGGGCAAATTGGTGGCGGTGAACTTGGTGGGCGTCTTGTGGACGGCAGTGTCGATGGGTACCAGGAAACCATTGGTGCCGGCCTCATAGACGGTGCCGACTCGGCCAGGGGGCAGGGTGTTGGCAGCGATGGCTTGGATGATGGGGGTTTCGGCGACGACGACGTGGATGGCCCCGCTTTCGAGGGAGTCATTGAAGGGGGCACCGCGCGAGACGACGCAGGTGTAGAAGTCTTCCTCGCTCGCGTCGAAGGTCTTGATGCTGAGTTTGGAGGTGTGCGTGCCTGTGAAGTCACCAGCATCGCTGAGGGGGTTGCCGTTTTTCTCCCAGGCGTAGCTGAGGCCATTGCCTGCGGCTCCGACGGCGATGACGGCGGTGGTGTTGTTTTTGATCGGCAGCACATGGGCGGCGGTATCGACGACGGCGATTTCGATGTCGGAGGCAGGGGCGCTGGTGACGCTGCCGGAGAGGTTGGTGGCCTTGGCGGAGTATTTGCCTGCGTTGATCAGCGCGATGGCGGGGAAGGTGTAGGAGGCTCCGACGGCACCAGCGACGGCGACGCCTGCCTTGCGCCATTGCACCGTGGGGGTGTTGTTGCCGGTGACGGTGGCATTGAGGGTGAAGGGTGTTCCAAGGGCTACGATCTGGCTTGTCGTGACGAGCGCAACGGTGGGCACGGTGTCGGTGTCCTGGATGGTCAGGGTGTAGGTGCCATTGACGACGGCCACACCAGCCGAGGGCGTGCCTAGTTTGACGAGTACGGTCTGGTCGCCTTCGTTGACCAAGCCGTCGTTTTTGACGGTGATGAAGATGGTCTTCGACACCTCGCCTTTATTGACATCGAAGACCAGCGAGGTGCCTGCGGGGACGGTGTAGTCGGCTCCTTTGGTGGCGGTGCCGGTGACGGTGTAGGGCACGGTGATCTTGCCAGGAGGAGGTGAGGAGAGGTTGACCACGACGGCAATGGGGGCACCGGACAGGACGTTTTCGTCACCCGTAACGTCGGTGATGGCGAAGAACACTTTGGCGGGCGGTGCGGCTACCGTTTCGCTAGTAGCGATAGTGCCAGCAGCTCCGACGGCTACCATTGTGGTGCCTTGCGAGGTGATGTCGGCAAGGTTTTGTGTGGTGCCCGAGGCCTTGCGCGACCAAGTAACACCTGCGGTGGAGCCGAGGATCGCGCCGCCTGTGCCGACGACGAACCGGGGTTTCTCCGCACCCACAACGGCATGGGTAGCACCAGCGAGCGCGGTGTTTGTACCTGCGGTGCGCTTGATCCAAGTAGTGCCATCGTTCGAGGTTAGGATGGTGCCATCCAGCGGTGCTGAGGGTGTGCTGTCACCGCCTGCGACGACGAACAGCGAGCCATCGAAGTGAATGGTGCGCAGGGTTGTAGTGACGGTGGAGTTGGTGGGTGACCAGGTCACGCCGGAGTTGTTGGAGTAGATGATGGTGCCGCCATCGCCGACGGCGACGACCATGTTGCCGTTGGCGGCTGCGTCGAAAAGATCAGTGGTGATGCCGGAGGTGGCGAGCGTCCATGTTGTTCCGTTGGGGGAGGTCAGGACGGTGCCGTCATTGCCGACGACGACCCAGTTGGTGGTGGCCTTGACCACGCCATCAAGCTGGAAAGCGGTGGGCGAACTGGGGGCTGTCCAGGTGGCACCCGTGGCGCTGTTGAGGATGGTGCCTCCGTTACCGACGGCGACCATTTGTGTGCCTGTCGTCGCGGCGGCGATGTCATTTAAATCGGCGCTGGTGGGCAGGGAGCCGACTTGTGTCCAACTAACACCTGCGGTGGAGTGCAGCACTGTGCCACTGGCACCAACGGCGTAGAATTCAGCGGAGTTATGGATGACGCTGGCGAGATTGGCGGTGGAGCCTACAGAGCGCTCGATCCAGGTAGTGCCGTCCGACGAGGAGAGGAGGGTGCCTGCGCCACCGACCATGAGCCGCAACCCACCGGGCTGGGTGAGGGTGGAACGGGTGAGTTTATCCGCCATGGCGACGACTGTGGCTGCGGCCCAGGTGCTGCCGTTAGTGGAGGTGCGGATGGTGCCTGCTGCACCCGAGGCGATGAAGCGGCTGCCATCCCACGAGACGCCGAGCAGGTCATTGGCAGTGCCGGAGGTAACGGGTGTCCAGGCTGTGCCATCAGGCGAGGTGAAGGCCGCGCCTGCAGCGCCGACGACCACCGCGAGGTCGCCTTTCCAGGCGATGCTGTTGAGGTTGTCCGCCGTACCGATGCTGGAAGCTGTCCAGGCGGCACCATTGATGGAAGTGAGGACGGTGCCCGCTTTGCCAACGGCGATGAAAGTAGGCACAGTCGCGATGGTGGCGTTGACGATTCCGGCGAGGTCTTGGGTGGTGTTCGAGGTGCGGCGCAGCCAGAGTTGGCCTTCATTGTCCGATGAGTAAATGGTGCCGCCGTCGCCCACGGCGATGAGGTTCACCACGGCTCCGGCGTCTTGTACGACGAGGTCGCGAAGGTTCTGCCCGCCTGTGACGGAACGCATCGTCCAGGCGATGCCATCGGGCGAGGTGACGACTAAACCTGCGGTGCCGACGGCGACAAAATTGGTTCCCGTCCACTCAACAGCGGTCAAGGTCTGCGCGGGTGTGAGGCCGATGTTTTGCGCTGTCCAGTTGATGCCATCGGTCGATCTGAGAACAGTGGTCTGCGAGCCTACGGCGATGTGGACGCTGCCATTCGAGGCCACATCGGTGAGGTCTTCGTTGCTGGGCAGAGGATTGCGCAGTGTCCAGGTTTCGCCAATGGCGCTGCCTTGATCATTGTCTTCGAGGGTGAGGGTGAAGGCGCTGGGGGTGCCCTTGATGGCACCCGTGGGGGTGCCGATGGAGAGAACGATGGTCTCGGTGCCTTCGGAGATCACGTCGTCGGCGATGGTGAAGGTCATGGTTTTGGCGGTCTCACCTGGGGCGAAGGTGAGCGGGGTCAAGCTCACCGTGTAGTCGCTGCTGAGGGTGGCTGTGCCGCTGATGGCGATGGGCACGGTAATGACGGAGTTTTTCGACCAAGCCAACTGCACGGCGACGCTGACGGTGCTTTGTCCTTCTCGTGTCTTGGCTGCACTAACGGCGAAGCGCACGGGTGGTGGGCCAGCTTCGTTGCGGGTGACGATTCTCAGTTTGCCCTGGCTAGCAAAGAGGGCGGTATCCCAGAGCAGCGTGTCATCGGTGAGTGCAGGGAGCATCAACTGGTCGATGATGTTGGAACTGAACACGCGTGTGCCCCAGTCGATGAGGTCGAACTCGAACTCGCCGCCAGGGACGAAGTCGAGCAGCACGGAGATGATGGCCGCAGGGTCGATGGTGAGGAGGCCGTTGACGTGGACTTTGTCAAAGACACTGCCGGAGGCGAGGGTGAAGACCATTTCCACAGCGCCATTGAGCGTCAGTTTACCGCCAAAGGTGAGCGCGGCTATGCCGCCATCAACGGTGGGATCACCAGGGGAGAGGATGGTGCCAGCATTCATGACGGTTTCGCCCGTGAGGGTGCCAGTGCCGCCTAGGAGAGTGCCGACGTTGTTGAGGGTTACTTTACCTGTGCCCGTGGCGGAACCCGAGGCGTTGCTGACGAGCAGGCTGCCAGCATTGACGGTGGTGGTGCCGTGGTAGGTGTTGGCTCCTAGCAAGGTCACGGTGCCCGTGCCTTCTTTCACCAGTGAGAGGCGATCTGCGGAGTTCGACTCGCTGATGGTGCCAGAGAAGACGACGCCGCGATCTGTGCGGGTATCGGAGGTGAGGAGTAGCGTCTTGGCTTCGACGGTGCCGGGGACGATGTCTTGGAGGACGACGTTGCCCGAGAAGGTGGAGCTGCCAAGGCTGAGCTGTGAGGAGCCGCCCAAGGTGGTGGTGCCAGGGTTGGCGGTGCTGCTGCCGTTGTTGAGGTCGATGTTATTGGCAATGGTGAGGCCTGGGGCCGAGGCCAGCAGGGCGACATTGGCGTTCACCACGTCGAGCAGCCAATGGATGGGCGATGTGTTGACGGTGGTTACAGTGGTGGCTAGGAAGTAGGTTTTTCCTGCTTCGGTGCCGAACTCGACGACCACGCGTTTGCCGAAAGTCATCTCCGCGACGTCATCGAAGGTATCGACGCGATTGAGGGCCATCACATCGACGCCGAGGCTGTTGGAAGCGGCTGGGGTGAAGACCACTTTGTAGATGCCATTGCGCTCGCTGTTGTCCGACTCGCCGTTGAGCAGGATCTCTTGCCCGGCACTGGAGGCGTTAAAAACGGCACCGTCGATGGTGATGCTGGAGTAGCCGACGAATAGGAAGGCTCCTTTGCCATTGCTACTACCTGGTAGGCCATTGCTGGTGGGGTCGAAGACGCCGCCAGCAACGGTGACGGACTGGCCGTTGGTGGAACGCTTGACCGTGCCATAGGAACTGAAGCGACCACCCACCTCGATGGCGCGTGTTGGGTCGCCCAGACCTGTGGAGTGGCCGACGAGCACGGTGCCGTTGCGAATGCTTATCGCGCCATCAAAGGCTGCGCCGGACACGCCTGCGCCTGTGCCAAAGGTGTTGGCTCCGTTGAGCGCCAGGGTCACACCGTCAATAATGGAGAAGGCACCGACACCACTGATGGCACCTGTGACGGTGAGTTGCTTGGCGCTGTTGCCACCGAGGAATAACCGATGCTCCAGGGCCATAACACCGCTGAGGGTGGTGTTGTCATTGGTGGTGAGCACCACGGCACCTTCGCCTGATTTGTCACCGATCATCACCATGCTACCCACGCTGCCGCCTTCGAGGACGAGCTTCAGCGCGTAGCCTGCTTTGGTATTGTCGCTGGAGCCAAGGTGAATTGGCCCGGCACCGAAAGCGCTGGCGTGGCCGATCAGGGTGCCTTGGCCGATGGTGGTGCCGTCGGTGTAGGTGCCGATGCCGCTGAGGCGTAGCGCACCTGCCCCCGTTTTGGTTAATTCGCCACCATTGCCGCTGATGTTGCCGAGAAGCACGGCGTCTTCGAGCGCTGTGCCGTTGGGCACGCGAATGACGCGCTCAGTGCCGCCAAGGTTTAGGGGATTGAGCACACGCAGCATCCCTGTGGCATCGTCGTTGCCGAGGACGAAGGTTGCGCCGTCGGGTAGGAAGCCGCCCGAGCCGTAGTTTGCTGAAGCTGCGGCACCGCCGAAGTTGATGTCGCGAGTGCCACCATAGGCGGCGAAGCCACCGCTGCCGCTGAAGGAAATCTGGCTGCTGGCCGTGCCTAGGCCACGAAGGAAGTCGCCATTTTCGAGGCCGATGATGCCTGTGTTGATGGTGATGGGACTGGTGCCACCTGTGGCTCCAATGCCGCCTGGAATGGCCATGGCACTGGCTAGGCGAAGCACTCCGCCGGAGACAAAGGTGGTGCCTGTATAAGTGCTAGTGCCACGCAGGATGGTCGAGCCATCGCCGACATGAACGAGGTTCACGGGAATCAAGCTGCCATCGGCCAGACGATTTCCATCAACGATGGCGGAGGTGATCTCGAAGGGGTTCGCAGGGTTATAGTTATGGATGATAAGGTCGGCACTGCTGGCGATGGTATCGTACGAACCGCTGCTGGTCAGTTCTCCGCCCAGGATTTGCTTTTTGTTATTGCCCACATGGTTTCCTACCAGGATGCCACCGCCTGAGATGTTGAGTTTATCCGCGATGTTGATGGTGCCTGCGGCGGTGTCGTAGAAGCGCAGGACGAAGATGTGCTGGAGCTTGGTTGGGTCGGTATCGAAGGGGCTGGCATACAATTTTGTCGTGCCGCTGAACGAGCCTGCTGCTTCGGTGATGGCAACGCCATTGGTCCATTGGGCCACGGTATTGCCTTTGGTGTAAAGATCCTTGGAGTCGGCAGAGATGACGCCGTCGTCCAAGGCTTCGATAGAGGCGAAATTATTGACACCTGGATCATCCAGCTTGCCCGTTCTCCAGTAGGTGGACCAGGGCATGATGCCTTGGTTCACGGAGGGCACGGCCAGGGTGATGGCCGATACGCCACCCGCGACATCATCCTCAACGAAGCGCACCGTCGCGCCTGGGGCGCGGACGACTTCCGTAGGCACCGCCGCGTCTTGGAGATTCAGCGTGGTGGTCGCGCCCAAGCCTGAGGTAACCCGAATTTCATTTTCACCCGAGCCAAGGGAAAGCTGGCCGCGCAGATCTTGGACGCGGTTTTCATTGAAGTCGGTGATGGTGCCGACAGGCGGCTGGGTGACTCCTTTATTGGCCAAGCCTTGCAACTGGAAGCTCCCGCCCGCGATCAACAGGCTGGCGGTTGTGGCGGCAAAGTTGTTGCCGCCGTTGTTGATGTTGGCGTTGTCGAACTTCAGGCGCAGGGTGCCGCCTTTGACCTCGAAGCCGCCGAAGTTCGTCGCGCCGCCTGAGACGGCGAGCACGGGGTTGCCGCCTGCATCGACGATGGGTACGCCGCCTGCATCGACGGTAGGCACGGCTTTGCGGATGATCTCCAAGGTGCCAGCCCCGACTTTCTGTAAGGTGCCAAAGCCTGCGCCGCCGCCGCCGGAGAGGTCGCCTGTGAAGCCCAGCGTCACGTCTTCATCCGCCACGCCGATGGCCCCGATTTCATTGATGGTGAAGCCACGATCCACCTCATTGTTATCCCCGACGTAGCTGAGGGCAGCGCCACCGATGCGGAGGTTTGCGGCGGAGCGACTCGACGAACCTATACCGCCGCCGACGGGGATGGGATTGGGGTCTGCGGGGGTGCCGATGGCTGTGCCGTTGTTGATGTTGCGGATCGAAAGGGTGCCGCCCGTGATGATGGTCGGCCCGGAGTAGAGGTTTTTGGCGTTCAGGAACAGGGTGCCTTCGCCGTCTTTCAGAAGGCCATTGTTGGAGCCAATCGTAACCGTCTGGCCAGCGATACTGCCGGCGGCATTGCGATTGATGGTGAAAGTTGTCACGAGGCCAACGCCTGTGTTGGGGGTGATCGCGGTGATGGTGGCACCAGGAGGTATGTCGGGGCCCTTCACGGGCATACCGACGTAGAAAAGGGAGGCATCGGGGCCAGTGCCGGGCTGGAAGTTAAGGTTGGTCGAGCCTGTGCCTGCAACGGAGGTGACGACATAATCGACGACGAAGTCTCCCGCGTCGGGTGCGTTGGCGATGATGGAGTCGATGCGCAGTGCACCTGCGGCGTCGAACTGATGGAAGGTGAGGAAGCCCCCAGTGGCATTATTGACCCCGGAGAGCGAGCCGCCACGGATGATGTTGCTGTTCGCACCGACATTGGCGGTTTGCAGAACGCCGCCCGATCTGAGTTGGTTCAGCCCCACGAGGGTGAGTGTCAGCGAGGCGGGTTGGTTAAACCGCAGGCTGCTGGTGATGGCGTTGGTCTGGGTGGTGTTGGTGATGACGTCGGTGTTGGTCGAGGGGCCAGACCACAGGTCATTGGTGTAGGCTGTGTAGGCGATGATGGGTTTGTTGGCCGTGGGTGCGCTGCCCACAGTGGCCCAGCTTGTTTTGCCCACGGTGGCCCAGGAGCCCAGGATGCCTGTGGGGTCGATTGGGCGAGTGGTGGCGGCGATGTTGCTGGCACTTACGTCCAGCGTGGCCCCTTGCTGCACGGAGATAGCGTTGAGGTTGATCCTGGTGTTGCTGCCTGCGTCGGAGCGCGTCACGCGGTTCTCCCCGAGGCCGAGTGTTAGGCCATTGAGTTCTTCGAGGATGTTGGTGGTGCCACCGACGATGTCCAGTGTGCCGCCCTGCCGCCCGCCGCCGAGGAATAAGCCTGTGGCGTTGGCTAGCTTATTGGGCACGTTGTCGGTGTAGTCCACTCGCAGCACCCCTTCGGCCACGGTGGTGCTGCCCAGGTAGGTATTGGCCCCTTGCAGGACAAGGGTGCCAAAGCCTTCTTTGCGCAGAGCGCCCGAGCCAGCGACGGCTGTGCGCAGAACGATGGTGGCATCGGGGCCGACTTCCACCGTGGCGTTGGAGTCGAGTCGCACACTACCCGCCCAACGGCTGGTGCCTGTGAGGGAGCGCAGCCTGCCGCCTGCGAGGGACAGGTCTTCCAGCGTGGTGTAATCCACAGCACGCAACTCCAGTATGCCACCAAAGACTTGCACAGCGTCCCCGCCCGCAGCGCCGAAAACATGGTCGCGCTCCACAACCACGGTGCCCTGAAAGATGGAGGTGCGCCCACTGAAGCTGTTGAGCGAGGGATTGGTGGCAGGATCAAACGGGGAAATAAACTGCCCCAGGATCCACTGGCCCACGCCCGTTTTTTGCAGGGAAAGCGGGAACGTTCCATTATCCACCAGTGGCTGGCCAAACCGGTTCTCGCCTGTATTGCTGCCGCCGAGGATCAGTGTCGCAGCACCGTTATCGGGGGTTTTATACTTCATCACGTCGCTCACTCCCATGAAGGTGCCTGGATCGGTGTAGATACCTCGGCTGAAAACGAGCGTTGAGCCCAGCGTCGGCCCATTGGCATAAATGGCGGCCCCCATGGGCCCCGAGCCGAGGGTGAAGGAGCGATTGGTTTGACTGATACCCGTGCCATTGACGGCGAGAGCCCCGCCGTCTTCGATCACCAAGAACGGTGCCGAGGCACCAAATTGGCTACCCACGACAGCTTGGCCCTGACCGATGGAGGATCTGACGCCACGGGAGTCGAGGTGGGCAACGGTCAGTACGCCTTCACGAATGGTGGTGCTGCCCTGATAGGCGTTGTCGCGGCTGGAGAGGGTGAGGTTGCCCTTGCCCTCCTTAACCAGGGAGAAATTTTTGTTATTCAAGGAGGACGCGTCAGAGATGATTCCCGAGAAGGTACTGTTGGAGTTCTGTCGAACGACCAAGGTGCCGTTGACCGTGGAATCGCGATCCAGCCCCACCTCGGGAAGTGAGTCGGTGCGTAAGTTTGGGCCGTTGACCAGCGAGCCTACCGTCACCACCAAGTCCGCCGTCGGGGCTACGCCAAAACTGGGCACTCCGAGGAGAAACTTGCCTTTGTTTAGGGTGATCTGGTTCACTCTGGAGGAGAGCGCCGTGGAGCGGGTCACGATCAGTGAACCGCCGTCAATGAGCACCTCGGCGCGAGTCGTATTGGTGCCGCCCAGTTCCGTCACGCCAAGGTCTTGCCAGATACGTCCCTCGAAATCATTGATGCTGCCAGGACTGTTGCCAACGATCAAACGCCCGCCAGTCGAGCCTGTGCCGCCCATCTTGATGCCGCCTGGGCCAGTGATTTTGGATTGCAGGTAGAGCTTGGTGCTCAGCAGGATTTGACCACCTTGTGCAGAGGTTTCATTGAGGGCGAATATCCCGCCTCCAGGCCCTACGGTGATACCTTTGTTGTTGCTTACACCCGACTCGCCGATACCAAAAATGACTTCTGTCGTGGTCGTACTACCTGCGGGCAGGGGGATTTGCAAGGTGCCGCCATTCAACGTCAGGAAGTCTTGTTTCAAGGTTGGCAGGATGGCGGAGGAGCCGCCGCCGAGCCCGCCAATACCATTGATCTCCACCACGCCTTCATTGATCGTGGTGCCACCCGTGTAGGTGTTCGTTCCGTAAAGAAGCAAGCGTCCTTGGCCCGCCTTGACGACGGCGACTGGGCTGAAGCCGTTCGAGGTGTTGGCGTCGTTGTCGTTATCGACGATGCGGGACTCGATGCGCAGTGTATTGCCTGCTCCAGTGCCGACAAAGGTGTGCAGCTCGAAGCCGGAGGCTGCGCCCGCTGTGAGGGCTCCATTTCTGATGATATGGGCACCACCTGCCGAGATGAGTCCACCCGTTTCTATGGTCAGGGTGCGGAAGCTCGGCGAGGTGGTACTGGTCACGGAACCCAGCAACAAGGTGCGTGCCGTACCGTCGTCGATCTTCAATGAATTGATCGCACGGTTGGCCGTGAGCGTCGCTGGGGCCGTGCCGTTGATCTGTACGTTCTTGGCAAACGTGTAGGCGCTTTCTTGGATTTTGTCGTACGTCTGCAAAGCACGCACGGAGTTGCTAGCGCCTTCCAAGGTGGCAAAGTTTGCCCCACCTGGGCCACTGGATGCCACCGCCCAGCCACCGATGATGTTATTGATCAGCGTTGGGGCGTTGTTGACGAGGATACGATTGGCATTGTTATCCCCCAGACCAGCGGCACGAAAGGCGAGATCGCCGCGCTGCCGCACCAAGCCTGCGTAGGCCGCCGCGCCAGCCCCACCCCCACCTGTGAATGAAACGATGGGCGGCGAGGTGTAGCCCCAGCCAGGATTCGTTACATTGATCCGCACCACCTTGCCAGCATCTGCCCCCACGCCCAGCAGCGCCACCGCCGTGGCACCCGTGCCACCCCCACCGGTGAGCACGACCGTAGGAGCTGTGGTGTAAGTCGTTGTGCCCTTGTTGGTAATGCCGAAGCCTGCGATGGAGCTGGTGTAGTAGCCCAGCGTTGCTGTGGCGACTGCTCCTGTGCCACTGCCATTGCCATTGATGGTGATCGTGGGGGCTGCGGTGTAGCCTGTGCCTGGGTCGGTGATGTTGATGGCGGTGATGACGCCGCTTCCATCAACCACGGGTGTGGCGGTGGCATTGACACCGCCGCCGCCAGAAATGGTGATCTCCAATGTGCCCAGCACATAACCTGTGCCGCCGCTTGTGACGGTAATATGCGTCAGTCCACCCGTGGCACTGCCCATTGAGCCGCCAATGCCGGAGAGGGTAAGTGTGGTGGATTGCCCCGTAGCCGAGGCTGCTTCGCGGATGAAGTTTAAACCCGCACCGACGAACACCTTGCCCACGGTTTCAGCATAGCTCACGGTGCCAGCATTGTGAATGTAGTCCAAGGAACCGGATTGCGTGATGATCGGGATGGAGTCGCCGATACGATTGCTAGCATTGCCTCCCGTGGCATCGCTGCGATTCAGCAGGGCAAGCTGGCCACCATTGATGTGGACGGCGCTGGTGCTTTGGATCGACGCTGTGACACCGCCAGAAAAGGCGTCGTTGTTGACCGCGCCCACGAGCAGCACACCCTCTTTGATGATCGTCGCCCCTGTGTGCCCTGTGGTGCGCAGCAGCGTCACGCTGCTCGCCCCTGTCTTCGTCACATCCCCCGCACCCGAGAAGGTGGCATTGAGATTCCAGTTGCTCAGTGTGCCCAACTGCAAGTGGGCATCCGCCGCGATATTGATGGTGGCAAACTGGGGGTTACTAAACACATTGGGGCTGCCGAAGTTATTGGTATTGACCAGCGCCAGTGTGCCTCCCAGCACATTGGTAGGCCCTGTGAAGTTGATGCGGTCTTGTGCCAGGGTCAGCGTGCCAGTGCCCATCTTAGTCAGCCCTAGCCTGCGTGCGGCCACGCCGCCATTGGTATCGCGGATGTAGCCGTTGTAGAACGAGTCGGAAGACATGTTCATCGTCAGTGTCGAGGTCTGATCCAGGCTGCCCGAGTGCTCGATCACGCCCTCGCGGCTGTAATCAAAGATGCCTGCAAATTCTTGGTTAAACCCCCGCAGCCGGAGGAAGGGATTGCGGCTACCAGCGCCGTCCATGTAGATGATGGCTCCCGCGTTGATCTGGCTGTTTGCTTGCAACTCTATCACGGAACTCGCATTGCCATCACGGCTGGAGGTGCCGAGGTAGAGTTCTGTTGAAGAAATCGCGACCCCCGTGGTGGAGCCGAGAAACACCGTGCCGCCCGTGGTGGCATTGGTGAAACGGCCTGTGAATGAGTTTGCGCCGTTGAGTTGCAAATTCCCCGCCCCACGTCTGAACAGGCCTTGTTGGTCTCCCGAGATATTTCCAAACAAGTTCGTCGTCGATGCATTCAAATTCAGCATCAGCCCGCGACCGACATCCCTCGTATCCCCAACCGCCTCCAGGACGATGTCCGAACTGATCGTATCATTGCCGCCACCGCTGACCTTATTGAACAGCGACATGGCGTTGAATGACGAGTTGTCGAAAATGATCGGGCCGCTCGTCAGTGTCAGGGTTTGGCCACCTGTGATGTCACCGATATTCAGCACACCGAGGCGCACTTCCGAGTTCACGTTGATGGTGCGGTTCGCCGCGAAATCCAGGATCACATTGGCCACATGGCTTGGCGTTGCCGTCGCGCTGCTGCTGCCTGTATCCCAGCCAGGGATGCTGCCATTCACCCAGTTCAGGCTATCAGTCCAGTTGCCGCCGTTTTGCCCCTGCCATGAGCCATACACCGTCTGCCCGCTCACCGAGGCAGCACCGCCCCACAAGCAGAGTGCGGCCATGACGGCATAAAAGAAGCCGTGCCCGGTTTTTTGGCAATAAGTGGTATTCATTTGAGTGATCCTCATGGGGCCGTTTTCGCAAAATCGGGATGGAGGAGCAAGACGATTCTGAGACATGGCGGCCATATTCTGTGATTGCTTTGTAATGACTGAGTGCGGGGTTGCGAGGCTTTGACGCAATGCTAGTCCGAACGCTCAAAGTGGAGCCGAATCCTCGGGCCTTCTCAACCCCCCAATAGTGAGGGGAAGCTTGCGCCATGAACCCTAGCCGCAGTAGAGGGAATAAGGTTTGAAGCCCCAGAAACACTTCCTTGTATCATGAAAGTGGTGGCAGAGGGGAGAGTTGAACTCCCGACCAAGAGCTTATGAGTCTCCTGCTCTACCCCTGAGCTACTCTGCCGAGTCAACAACACCCACCGTGGTAGAAACGGCTGGCGAAAGAGGGGCGGATAGTAAACACCTAGCTCGTCCTGTCAAGCTGACCGAGAAGTTGATTTTTCAAGCCAAGCAAATCCAACGTCCCTGGGAAAGATCGCGCCCAGCCTCTGAGTAGTCTCGCGCCCGCCCACACCCACTTTTATGATCCACCGTTACCTCATTCTTACCGCTGCCCTCATCACCACCAGCGCTCTGGCCCAGCCAGAACCCGCTAAAAAAGAGCAGCCTCTCACTCCCGGTGGCAAGCACCGCGCCCACAGCATGGAGCGCCCCCGGCCACGCGTCATCACCCCGCCCACCGCTAGCAGCCAGGAAAAGGCAGGCCAACCCCCCAGCGACGCCACCCTCTTTTTTTCTGGCAAAGACCTCTCGCAATGGAAGCGCGACCCCAAGAAAGACGACCCCGCCGTCGCTCCCGATGATGCCGCGAAATGGAAGGTTGAAAGCGGCTACTTTGAAATCGTCCCGCACAGCGGCTCCATCCGCACCCGCACCAAAATAAGCGGCGACTGCCAGTGGCACATCGAATGGGCCACCCCCACAGAAGTGAAAGGCAACAGCCAAGGCCGAGGCAACAGCGGCGTCTTCTTCGACGGCTTCCCCGAAGTCCAAGTGCTCGACTCCTACAACAACGACACCTATCCCGACGGCAGCGCCAGCGGCCTCTACGCCGCCTACCCGCCCATGGTCAACGCCAGCCGCAAGCCCGGCGAATGGCAGAGCTACGACATCATCCTCGAAACCCAGCGCAAAGACGCGACAGGCAAAGTCACCCGCCCCGCAAGACTCACCGTCATCCACAACGGCATCGTCACCCAGTGGGCGCGCGAGTTTGACAACAGCAGCCAAGAGTTCGGCCTCGGTTTGCAGGATCACCACAACCCTGGTCGCTATCGCAACATCTGGGCGCGGCCCATCAACATCGACCACAGTGATGACGAAGGGACTCCAGCGCCCACTCAACCCAAGACCAAATAAAGCCGCCCCTTTTCTCCATGCGCCACATCCTCGCCATCCTCCTCGCCACAGCTTCGGCGCACGCCGCCGACCCCATCGCCACGCTGCAAATCAAAGCCCTCACCGCGCAAATGCGCTACACCGAGAGCGAGTTCATCGTGCTCCCTGGGCAGCCAGTGAAGCTTGTCTTTGAGAACGGCGACGACCTGCCGCACAACCTCGTCATCTGCAAGCCCGGCACCGATGTGCTCGCCATGACCCTGAAGCAAATGGACAACGCCGAAGCCGCGCTGAAGCGCAACTGGCTGCCCGACGACCCCGCCATCCTCTTCCACACCCGGATGCTGAATCCACATGAGGCCGACGAGATCACCTTCACCGCGCCAGACAAACTCGGCATCTACCCCTTCGTCTGCACCTTCCCAGGCCATGCCATGACGATGAAGGGCAACCTCAAAGTCCAGAACGCTGGCGGTCTTTTACAAGATCTCAGTTTCAAGCTCTACAACGGCTCCTGGAGCAAGCTCCCCGAGTTCGACGCCCTCCAACCGCACCGCGAAGGCAAGGTCGAGGGCAACCTCATCCAGCTCAAATTCGACGACTACAAAAACGAATTTGGCGTCGTCTTCACTGGCAAGCTCATCGCGCCCAAGCCCGGCAACTACACCTTCTTCGTCACCAGCGACGACGGCTCGCGCCTCTCCATCGACGGCCAGGAAATCATCGAGCAAGACGGCATCCACCCCAGTGGCGAGCCCAAGCAAGGCAAGCTAAAACTCACCGCTGGCGAGCACACCTACCGCCTCGAATACTTCCAAGGCGGCGGCAATATGGAACTCTTCGCCGCCTGGAGTGGCCCTGGCTTCTCGCCCACTCCCCTCAGCAAATGGGCACCCGAAGGCTGGGAACTCGCTAGCAAAAAGAAAACCAAGCGCAACGAAGAAACCACTGGGATGCCGTTAGTCGTCACCACCGAGCCCATCGTCTATCGCAACTTCATCACCGACGCAGGCCAGCGCAGCATCGGCGTCGGCTACCCCGGCGGCTTCAACCTCGCCTGGAGTGCGGAAAGCATGAACCTCACCCTCCTCTGGCGCGGAGCCTTCATCGACGCCGCCCGCCATTGGAACAGCCGTGGCGGCGGTGCCCAGTCACCCCTCGGCTACGATACCCAGCAGCCCGTCGGCAACCTCTCCCCACCCCTCGCCATCCTTGAAAAACCCGACAGCGCCTGGCCCAGCTACGACAAACAGCAGCGCTTCGAGGGCTACACCTGGAAAGGTTACAGCCTCGACGCCCAGCGCCAGCCGACCTTCCGCTACGAGTGGCAAGGCCTACGCGTGGAAGACAGCTTCGCGCCCAAAGGCAACGCCGTAAAAGGCGACGGCAGTCTTACCCGCACCGTCCGCATCACCCGCACCCAGCCCCTCGCTGCGGGAGTCCACTGGCTCGTCGCTGCTGGCGATGTGAAGCCTGATAAAGACGGCGGCTACATCGTGAACAACAAGCTTGTCGTGCAAATCATCGGCGCTGGCCCCCCGATCTTACGCACCAATGCCGGGCGGCAGGAACTACTCGTCCCCCTGCCGTCAACCACCGACGAAGCCCATTGGCCCTTCCGCTACACTTGGCTACCCTAGCATTGCCATAAAACCTCAGGTTGTGTGTTGGGGGTGGTAGTTTGTGAGGTGAAGAAGCCACAGATAATGTTCGGCTGTTTGTGCCATGCGCACATGGGGCGCTCATGTGCCTCGACTGCCTCTGCAATTCCCATCAGGGCATTGAAGGGAGGGATTTCACACAAGCATCACCAAGAAATCCATTGCCATAAAAATTCAAATCCGCTTCACTGAAAAAATCCTCATATGAAAACACCTCCGATTTTTCCACCGAACGCCACGACTTTTCAGATGCCATTTTATTACGCATCGCTATCGCTGCTCTGGACTTACTACCTCGTGGACGAGAAGCTCGTGGCTCCGTATCTCAAGGACACGCGACTGCGTGCGGCACGTTTCAGTGATCCTGAAGCGAAGGGCAAGGCACTCATCTCACTGAACTTCCAGAACTACGGTTCGCTGCTCGGTATGTTGGTAGGCACTTGCAATGAGATCGAGTTCAACATCCACGCGTTCCCCATCAAATCAGAGCGCGATGTGCCTGAAATTTCCATCGTCGATTACCTGCGTGGGCAGGAGCAGACAAAGCTCATCGGCGAGTTCCGCCTCCACGTCCCAGCGGATAACACGGTAGCTGTGAGCGCAGGAATTGAGGTGTTTGGTGAGCGGAAATTTTTCGCCAACTTCACCTACAACGTGCCTTCGCTCAATGGCACCGATGTGACCTCATGGAACTACACGGTGAGTGATGCAACCGATGCCAAGAAGACCATCTACAATCTCACAGCCGACTTCAGCGGCATCGCCAGCACACCGGGCAATGGCTCGCCGATCACGCTTTACAGCATGTTGCCCGGCGGTCCCGTTCGCCCGCCCGGTGGCAAGGACATGGATCTCATCGGGTCGCGTTGGAACATGTTCGGCATGTATGAGGACTTCTTCAATTTGAAGCCAGCCGACCAGTCGAAGTTCAAGCTCACCATCGGCAACAGTGCGGAGCCCATGGTCGCCGATTTGAAGCAACTGCTCGGCAAGTCGCCCAAGGTCGTCGCCGCTCGCATCTTCCATTCGCCTCCTGCGGCTGCGGAAAATCGGGCGTTCTATGTCGATCTCGGCACGAAGACAAAGTAACTCGTTTTGCCGCACGCCATGGACTTTCCTCAAACGACAGGCCAGCAATTCATCGCGGTGTCTTCGGTGCTCACCGCCTTCAGTGAAATCGAACTGAAGGCGACAGGCATGGCGGAGGCCTACTGGCAGACACTGCTCTCGGTGGTCGGCATGGCGAACGCCGGAGACTTCCTATCACAGTGCGCGGCGGCGTTTGAGAAAAGCCAATCGCTCAATGAACTGGAGTCGAACTTTGCTTCGATGGTGATGCAGGATTCCAAGTGCGGTGCGCTTGCGCAGAATGTTATCTCGATGTGGTATCTCGGTCAGTGGAACCAATTACCGCCAACGTGGCAGGATTCGTATGGCGCAGTCTATAATGACCAGACCTTTGTCGTATCCGCACAGGCCTATGTGCAAAGCCTTGTGTGGCCAGCCTTCGGCACGCATCCGCAGGCAGCGAAAGGGCCAGGATTTGGCTCGTGGGTCGAGCCGCCTTTAGTCCGCCCCAACACCGATGCTCCCAAGCCATGAAAACCAAACCAACTGAGCCCATGGAAGAGTGGGATGCCATCATCGTCGGTGCAGGCGCATCGGGCGCGATCCTCGCCCTGGAGTTAATGAAGAAGGGCCGTCGCGTGCTCATGCTCGAAGCGGGGCGCGGTGTGCGCAATGATGAGGAAGGCTGGAACAGTGCGCTGGATACGTATTACAACGCCGTCGCAAAAACGCCCAACTCACCGTATTCCCCCACGCGGCAAGCCCCCCAAACGGACGTGCTGCAAGTGAATCAAATCCAGCCCGGTGTGCCAGACAGCGCAGGCTACATGGTGCAACACGGGCCACAGCCTTTTGGCAGTGATTACACACGCTCGAAGGGCGGCACCACGATGCACTGGCTGGGCACTACGCTGCGCATGTTGCCGAACGATTTCCAAATGCGCACCAAGTATGGTGTCGGCGATGACTGGCCCATCCGCTACGAGGACCTGAAACCCGACTACGAGCGTGCTGAATTGGAGATCGGCGTGGCAGGCGATGTGTCGGCGCAACAATTGCCAGGCGTCGATGCGGAGAAATTCTGGGGTAAAGACTACCAGTTTCCGATGCAGAAAATCCCAGAAGCGTATCTCTCCACGCGCTTCAAAAAACGTCTCGGCAAGCTCAAGGTGCCCGTCGCTGGCAAGGAGTATGAACTCTACGTCACGCCTACACCGCAGGGCCGAAACTCGATCCCCAATCCCGATTACATCAACCCCGTCACTGGAAAAAAAGGCGACTTCAAAGTCACCGGCTCGCCTGGTAATCCCCTGCGCGGTGAGCGCTGCCAAGGCAACGCAAGCTGCGTGCCCATCTGCCCCGTGCAGGCGAAGTACTCCGCCCATCGCACGCTGAATAAAGCGCAGGCGAAAGCGACCGATAACGATGCCACGTTTACCATTCGCAATCAGTCCATCGCTTCCAAAATCGTCACCGATCCGAACGATGGCCGCGTGCTGTGGATCGAGTACCTTTTGTATGATGGTTCGCCGTTTCCACCGCAGAAAAAAGTCGCGAAAGCCAAACTCTACTCTGTCGCCGCGCACAGCGTGGAGAGCGCGAAGCTGCTGCTCATCTCGAACATCGCCAACCGCAGCGATCAGCTCGGGCGCAATCTCATGGATCATCCCACGATGCTCACCTGGGGGCTCACCGATGAGCCTGTGTGGCCGTTTCGTGGCCCTGGCGCGACAAACGCGATCCCCACGTTTCGCGATGGCCCTTTCCGCTCCGAGCAGGCCGCCTTCGTCCTGCCTATCGACAACTGGGGCTGGGTGTGGTCCTCCTTTGCACCGGGCGCACCCTTTGCTGATTTCGTGGGGCAAGGTCTGTTTGGGCGCAAGCTTCGCCAAAATGTCGCGCATGATTTCTCACGGCAGATCGCCCTCCAGTGGGAGTTCGAGCAAGTCGGCCAACCCGGCAATCGCGTCACCATCGACCCGCAGTATCTGGATCCCGTCGGCCTGCCACGCCCCATCATTCATTACAAAGTGGACGACTATGTGCGCAAGTCCATGCAGACCGCCATCGACTTGAACCAGCGCATCTGCAAGAAGGTGAACATCACCGACAAAACCTTTTACAGCCCCGGTGCGCCGGGCTTTGTGGAGTATGAGGGCGTGGGCTATGAGTATCGCGGTTGTGGGCATCTCGTCGGCACCCATCGCATGGGTTCGAACCCCTCGAATTCGGTGACCGACTCCTTCATGCGCTGTTGGGATCACCAAAATCTCTTCGTCGTTGGCTGCGGTTCGATGCCCACCTTTGGCACCTCAAATCCATCGCTCACTATGGTCGCGCTCGCCTACCGCGCCGCAGATGCGATGAACAAGCAATTGGACAAAGATCACACTGCGCCCTCTCTATGAGCTTCCTCAGTCGCCTCCATTCTCTTCCCGTCGTGCGTCCAGTCGCAGTGCGTCGCAGCGTCCGTAGTGCTGCTCAAAGCAGCGTTCGCGGTACGAGCGAAAACAACGTCAAGAATCTGCGCGATCACTTGCAGATCGCGCTCGAACTTGAGTTATCCACACTGCCGCCCTACATGTGTGCGCTCTATTCCATCCCCGATGGCAGCAACGTCGAGGCCTCGGGTTTAATCCGCAGCGTGCTCATGGAGGAGATGCTGCATATCCTCCTCGTCGCGAACGTGCTCAATGCCGTCGGCGGCTCGCCCAAGCTCACGGGCAAAGACGTCGTGCCATCGTATCCGACCATGCTACCAGATAGCGATGGTTCCTTCCCCGTAAGCCTTCAAAAATTCTGCCCAGAAGCCATCGCCACGTTTCAACGCATCGAGTTGCCCGCCGCCGCTGGCTCAGCACCGCAGGGCGATCACTACCACACCATCGGCCAATTTTACGAAGCCATTGAGGAGATGCTAAAAAGCAGCGACATCACCTTTGATCCCACGCACCAAGTCAGCCCCGATGACTTCTACAATGGCCACGGAAATGTCATTCGTGTAAGCAGCCTCGACACGGCGCTCGAAGCCATGCACGAGATTCAGCATCAAGGCGAAGGCATCAGCGATAGCATCCTTGAAGACAATCAGCGGCTTGATGCCATCGGCTATGAACTCGCCCACTACTTCCGCTTCACCGAGATCGCCGAAGGCCGACGCTACAAGCTAGGCGATACTCCCCAAGGTGGGCCGACGGGCTCCCTGTTCCCCATCGACTGGAGCGCCGCGAAGAACATGATGACCAATCCCAAGGTGGGCTTGTTTGCTCCCGGTGATCCGATTCGCAAGCAGATGAATGACTGCAATAAGATGTTCTTTCTCATGCTGCACACGCTGGAAGAAGCGCTGAACGGCGGCAATAGGCGCATCGCCGATGCTGTGCCCATGATGATCGAACTCAAGCAACGGGCGATGGGTTTGATGAACGTCCCCTCGGGCATCGCGGATACCACGCTCGGGCCGAGTTTTGAACTGCCGGAGGCGTGAGTTGAGTTCCACTACTGACTTTGTCTGCGTGGCAGTCGGCTTTAGCTAACCGCCAAAGATGAGCGAGGCTCGCGGTCACCGATGAGCTGGTGAACATCCATTTCGACAAAGGTCTGGCGACCTAAAAAGTCGAGCAGAATGCGCACCCGATCTTCGCCCGAAAGCATACTTTCCACGAGGCCGGAAAAGCCACGCATCGGGCCTTCCGTAAGCTCCACGGTGTCGCCAATATTGACCTCGCGACGGATGGTGCGGATATCCGTCTCGCCCATTTCCTTGCGAATGCTCTGGATGATCGCATCATCAATGGTCGAGAACAGCCCGCCGAATTCCACCACGCGGATGACATTCTGTGAATACTTCACCGCCCGCAGTGAAGTGGGCAAATCGAAGCGAGCGAAAAAGTAACTGGGAAACAGAGCCTCGGTGAACCAGACCTTGCCACGTTGTGTATTGCGCTGGAAACGAATGCGAGGGCAGTAGGTTTCGACGCCTTCAAACTGCAACAGCAAGGCGGCAGCGATGTGCTCGCATTTGGGCTTTGAGTGGATGCAGTACCAGGCGAGTTCAGTCATGAGGCAGTGCCACCAGTGATGCACGCAGATTACGATGACGCAATGGATTGCTGGCAATGCTCATCTTGAATCATAGGCGCAAAAAACCCCGCTCTGTGAAATCACAGAGCGGGGTAAATTCTCAAAATCTTAGTCTCAAGTTATTGTGGGGCTCCGCCCTGCGCTGGCACACGGAAGAGCTTGCCTGTGTAGGGGCACTTGACTTCCATACCTGTGGGCAGGCCCGTCACATCCACGAGTTGATGTTTCGCGGCGAAGGGGCTGTTGACGAATCCTGGACGCCCAGGAATGGCAAGGCCGAACGGCATATCCTGCGGCGCTGGGGCTGCGGGTGCTGGTGCCACCGAAGTCGGTGCTGCTGGAGGGGTGCTGAGCGGATTGCTGCGGGTATTTGCCGCGACTTGACCGGACTTCGCTATGGGCTGTGTTGGCGTTGTTGCTGCGGGCTGAGGCGCGGGCTGCGCCGTAGGCTTCACCGAGGACGCGGGGGCGCTGTTGCCGACAGGCACGGTGGCGACTTGGCGATCACTGGTGCCCATTTCTGGGACGATGAAGGGCTTACGTGTGAACGGGCAGACAACCTTGGAGCCCGAAGACATACCACGCACATCCACGAGGCGTGGTGGATTGGTAAATGGGGTGCGCACATAGCCTGCAAGGCCTGGAACCGTTTGCGCAGTGGGCAGCGAGTTGCTGGCGAGTTGTGAGGGGGGTGGTGTGCTTAGCGGCGTCGTCGTCGGTGCCGTTTTGCTTTGGGGAGCTGCTGTGGGCGACGCATTTGTTTTCGCTGCGATGGCCTGGGAGTTGGCTCGCCCGGCGGTGCCATTCAATTCAGAGCGGATGTAGGTTATCAGTCCGTCGTTGTGGATGGCCTGCCATGCTTGTTTGGGAGGCAGACTGCAAGAGGCGAGAGAGACGCTAAGAACCGCTGCCAGGGGTGTTAACTTCATGAGAAGGGAGTGAGTTGACATAGGAAGTTGAATTTTATTTTTTGAATACCGCCTCGCATTTTAAATTTTTTTACCCAGTATGCAAGACCTTCACCACAAAGAATCAGCCCACAATACCCGCATTAATTATAATAGCTTCATATATTATGAATATTGTTGAAAAAATATAACGGAACCTTTATTGTTTATGCGTTGGACTGTGATTGCAGTGGGAAAGCCCTCTCTTACATGGGCAAAACAAGGTATAGCTGACTATCTGCAACGGTTGGGGCGAACCAACCGCTTGGAGTGTATCTACCTACGTGACGGCAGCCCCGAGCAGGTGACTCAACGAATGCTCGACGCCAGTGCTGGAAGCCTGCGTATCCTCCTTGATGAGCGTGGTAAACAGCGACGTAGCCTGGATCTCGCAGAGTGGATCAAAGCCCGAGAAATGGAGGGCTGCAAACACGTCTGCCTCCTCATCGGTGGAGCCAATGGACACTCCGCCGAACTGCGCGAACTCGTAAAAGATCACTGGACACTCTCGGCCATGACCCTCCAACATGAACTCGCACTCATCGTCGTTTTGGAGCAGGTCTATCGCGCCTACTCCATCCTGCGTGGCGAACCTTATCACCGAGAATAACCGGGCTTTTTACGTCAGAATTGAATTATTTCGCCTTGTTGAGAACTTCCTCAGTATTTATAATCAAAAAAGATTTAAAATTTTCTGGCCTCGCTCCCTCTCCCCTCCCGATGTCACCCAATTCCGTCTTGCAAAGTGTGATCCAAGCCCGCTCAACTCCGAGCGAGCCCCGCATCCAACCCAGCGTGGTGACGACTCATTCGACACCCCTCATTGACCCTGTTTTTGATCCCGATGACCTTGATGCCGTGCTCGGTGTATTCGTGGAAAATGCACCCGTAGCGATGGCCATGTTTGACCGCCGGATGCGCTACGTGCTGGCCAACCGGCAGTGGATCAATGACTTCGGTCTGCAACGCACCCTACCGCTCGTGGGCCGCAGCCAGTTCGATGTCTTTCCCCACCTGCACCCCGGCTGGCGCAATGTGTATGACCGTGCACTACAAGGCCATGTCGTCCGCAGCGAGCACGATGTCATGGCAGGCCCAGGTGGCCGCACGATGTTATTCCGCTGGGAAGTGCGCCCCTGGCGCAAGACCAAGGACGCCATGGTGGGTGGACTGATGGTGACTTGTGAGAAGTTCTCATCTCCCTCCGGTTCCTCCTCCGCCGCTCTCAGCGAGCCGAGCCCTGATGCCGCCATCGAATCCACCCAAGCTGCTCCCGCGCTTGATGCCCTCATGGCCTGTTCGCTGCCCGTGCTTCTGCTCGACACATTAGGCTCCATTCAACAAGCCAACCCAGCCGCTGTGGGCCTCTTCCTCGCTCAAGGCATCGAGGAAGGAAAAACCAAGCTGTGGGACATGCTCAGCCATCCTTCCGCAAGTGGCACGTTGATGCACCACATCACACTCGGTTTGGCGAAACTCCTCGCCCCATCCGAAGAGCCTACGTCATCGGTCTTGCTCCCCCTGCTAGCCACCAATACCAGCGAGTACCAGTGGGTCATGTCGGCGGGGCGTCTGCCCACTGGCGAGGCCGGAGCCCTCGTCCTCGCTATCCCGGCACCTGCGCCAGTCCAGCCTCCCCCAGCACCGCCCCCCGTGCCGACGCCAGTCGTCATGATCCCAGACGCCGCTGCACAGCTAGCCCAGCGTCGTCTGGAGGAACAACTGTCCATCACCCAGGCAGAAATGCGCGGCTTGCACGATCAAGAAGCCGCCTACCGCCGCCGTGAACTCCGCCAGCGCGAAGTCCTCGACGGTATGCCCTGTGGCATGATCGTGCTTGATGAGCGCGGGCGTCCCTCCTTCAATAATGCCCACACCCGCGACCTCTTTGGCCGTGAACTCAAGCCCGGCGACTCGATCGAAGACTGGCTCCTACAAGCCTGCCATGATGACAAGCACCGCGAGGAAGTCGCCAAGTTATGGCGCGAGAGCGTCTGGCGCAGGCAACTCACCAAAGTCGTCTCCCTGAGCACCGCCGACGGCCTGCTCAAGGACTTTGAATTCCGTCCCTCGCCCCTGCCCGGTGGCGGCTTGCTCGTCACCATCCACGACGTCACCGAGACCTGCCGACTGGAAGAAATGCTGCGCTCCACTGAGGCCAAATTTCGCGCCCTCCTGCATGAGAATCCGCTGCCTACCGTGCTCACCGACCAAGCCGGAGCCATCTTTGAAGTCAACACCGCCGCCGAAAAGCTCTTTGGCCACCCCAAGGCTGAATTACGCCGCCTGCGCATCGACGACTGGCTCCTGCCCGAGAGCGTCGAAGCACGCCGCACAGCCCTACAAACAGCGATCACCGCAGGCCAGCCCTCAGCCAGCCTCAGCGTAATACTCAAGCCCAGCAGCAACCGGAAAACTGTCGCCGCCCAACTGCGCATCGCCACGGTCTTCGACTCCGATGGTCGGCTGCATTCCACCGCCCATTATTTTGAAGTCGAGCGTCCTGTGGCGGCCTCGTTTGCTCCGCCTGCGCTTCCCACTACCAGTGTCGCCGCCGCGTCCCATGTCACAGCCCCCCAGCACGTTCTTCGCTGGCAGCCCCTGCTAACCACCGACACCCAGGGCCGCATCATCGACTGGTCAGAAGCCGCTGTTCAGACGTTTGGATTCGACGCCCCGGAAATCCTTGGGCATCGCTTGCACACGCTTTTCCGCCCTTCTGACCCCTCCGCCTTTTATGCTGACTTAGAAGCTCAAATGGCCTCCCCAGGCACCGCATTCACCTGGGCATGGTTTGGCAAATCATCCACCCGTGGACACCTCTCGCTCCTCGCTCAGGCAGACGAACTCGGTGGACTCGCCGTGCAACTGCTTGCCGCCGCAGACGCCCCTGAGCGAGTTGCCCTCACCCCGAGCGCTCCACGTCCCTGGCCTGTGGCTGATCTTGGTCGCGAACAACTTCTCCTCACCGAGGCGCATCATCGCATTAAAAACCACCTCCAGATCATCTCCAGCCTGCTGAATTTTCACAGCAATGCCATCGAAGACCCCGGTGCCCGCAATGCCCTGCGCTCCAGCCAGACACGCGTGCAAGCCATCGGCGAGTTGCACCAGCTTCTCTTTCAACTCTCCGCAGGCCAAGCACTCAGCTTCCAAGACTTCGCCGACGATCTCGTGGCTCGCCTGCGCCACTGTTATGATGTCGCCGCCGATCGCGTCGTTGCCACCGTGCAGCTCGACGACTGCCCTGTGCTGGAGGAGTGGCTCGTCCCGCTCGCCCTCATCCTCAACGAATCCGTCGCTAACGCCTTTAAACATGCGTTCCCCAATGACCGCAAAGGCAGGCTAGAGATCCGCCTCCAGCGCGAGGGCGACCACGCCTCACTCACCGTCCGCGACGATGGCATTGGCCTCCCCCCCGACTTCCCTGCAAACCCAGGCAGCGGCCTCGGCCATAAAATCCTCCAAGTCTTTGCGGATCAAATGGGAGCAACCCTCACCCTCCAACCCCGTCCCAGCGAAGGGGCACTTTTTCATTTGCGTTTTCCTATAAGATGTGTTGATAATTAGAGTTATTCTCTGAAAATTAATGAACGCCCTTGATCGCATCCGAATTCTCATCGTCGAAAACGAACGGCTGGTGGGCTGCGACATGGCGAACACTCTCGCCGGATTAGGCTACGACGTGGTAGGTGCCTGCCAGACTGGCGAGGCTACACTGGACATGGTTCGCGACTTGCAGCCCGACCTCGTGCTCATGGACATCCACCTCGCAGGCAGCCTCGATGGCGTCGAAACGGCCAAGCGGATCAAGGAATTCAGCTCCGTGGCCGTTATTTATGTCACTGCCTGCGCTGATCTCCAGACCGTCGCCCGCGCTCGCGAAACCCAGCCCCACGGCTACCTATTGAAGCCCTTCAGCGAAGACGAACTGCGCCTTACCGTTGAAATCGCCGCCACCCGCTACCTCGAAGAAGTCGAGCACCGGCGTCGTGAGCAGAGCTATTTCCAGGCTTTCCAGAGTCTTGCCGATGGCGTCATCGCCACCGACCTCGCGGGCATCATTGTCTTTATCAACCCCGCCGCCGCCCGCGTCATTGGCTGGAGCAACGACGAAGTCGCAGGCCGCTCGCTCAACGAAGTCTTCCGCCTCTTCCATCCCGGCGGTGAACCCGCCGAAATCCAAGTGGTCGATGAATCCGGCAGCGGCCCCCAGCGCACCGTCTGGCTCACGGCCAAAAATGGCGAACGCATCGCCATCACCGACCGCACCACCGCCTTGCGCGACCAGCGCAATAGCCTCACGGGCCTCGTCATCCTTTTCCGCCGACTCTCCCCACCGAACCAGCTCGAAAGCAACGACTCCACCGCTGGCCAGGACATCATCGCCAGCAACTACCCGCCGATCGCCCAGAGTTTGCCCCCCGAGTATCAGCACGAGCAAGCCCCCAGCCAAGCAGCGCCCATCCCCGGCCCGACCACCGTTCAGCCCATCGCTAGCCCCGCGCCGCTCGTCGATGTCGTCGAGAGCATCTCCGACCCCCTCATTGCGCTGGATGGCCTGTGGCGCTTGACTTACGCCAACGCCGCCGCCGCCAAACTCTTCGCCCGCGACAAGCTCGCCATCCTCGGCACTCCCTTCTGGGATCTCATGCCCAGCGTCATCCGCGAGGCCCACCAGGAAACCCTTGCCCACGCCCTCCTGCACCGCGAGCCCGTCAGCCGCGACCTTTACATGGAAGCCATGCAAGTCTGGCTCGAACTGCGCGCCTACCCCTTTGGCGAAGGCATGTTGCTCCTGCTCAAAGACACCACCGCCCGCCATGAAGAGGCCGAGCGGCGCAACCGTCTCGACCGCCTGGAATCCCTCGGGCTCCTCGCCCGAGGCTTCGCCCACGACTTCAATAATTTGCTCACCGTCCTCATCGGCAATCTCTCCCTCGCCGAAATGCGCCTGCGCGGCCAGAGCGACCGCATCCCCGAACTCGCCACCGCCAAGCAAGCTACCCTGCAAGCCCAGAGCCTTGTCCAGCAGCTCCTCACCTTCGCTCGTGGCGGAGCCCCGATAAAGCGCCACATCAAGCCCGCAGAACTCATCGAGAGCTTCTTCCAGCACCATTCCCGCGCCACCGGCATTCACTACCGTATCGAAGTCCAGCCCAACCTGCCCTCCCTCGCCGTCGATCCTAACCAAGTCCGCCGCCTTCTCAGCAACCTCATCCGCAACGCCGAACAAGCCATGCCACGCGGCGGCGAACTGGTCATCCGCGCCCTCGCGCCTAACCCTGAGGAAATGTATGGCAACGACACCCTGCCCGAACTCAGCGACCAGCCCCAAGGCGTTATTCTCGAAGTCTGCGATAATGGCGAAGGCATAGCCTCCGACAACCTCCCGCACATCTTCGAGCCCTACTTCAGCACTCGCAAAGCCCAAAATGCCACCGGCCTAGGCCTCACCGTCTGCGAATCTATCGCTAAAGCCCACGGCGGCTCCCTCTCCGTCCGCAGCGAGCATGGCTACGGCACGAGCGTGCGCTTCTATATCCCCGTCGATGCCGATGAAGAAACCATCGACGAACTCGGCATCAGCCGCAGTGCCTTCGACCTCGGCGCGGCCACATCCTCGCGCATCCTCATTCTCGAAGACGATCCCCTCGTCCGCAGCCTCATCCAGCGCAACCTCGTCAGCCAAGGCTTTGAAGTCATCGAAACCGCCGAAGGCACCGACACCATACGTCGCTATCAAGAAGCCATGGATCAAGGTCGCCCCATCGACCTCGTCGTTCTCGATCTCACCATCCCCAACGGCCTCGGCGGCGTGCGCACCATGGAGCGCCTGCGCCAGCTCGACCCCAACGTGCTCGCCATCGTCAGCAGCGGCTACAGCGATGACCCCGTCATGGCCAAACCCGCCGCGTATGGCTTCAGCGCCGTCTTGCCCAAGCCCTACGAGCCCAGCGACCTCCTGCGCCTTGTAAAAAGCGTGCTCAACGCCCGCGCACTCACGGTAAAAAAGGCTTAGCCCGCCTAGCCTCGCGCTTTCCCAGCTCCCAGCTTGATGCGGAATCTTGCCTTCGTTACCAAACAGGCCAGCACCGCTGCGGTGATCCAATAGGCGGCGTTTTCCACCAAGTTCTGGCTAAAGAGGGAGAACATCCATAACGGTATGAGGCAGTAAACCCCTCGCCCCTTGGCGAACACGCAGCCGATGGTGAGCCCCACCAGCAGCACGGCATAATACAGCACCCCACCGAGCCCCAAGTCGAGCCACACGCCGACCCACTGGTTGTGCGGCTGCCATCGGCTCGTCGAGCTGCCCGTGCCGTGGCCGAGCAGTGGAGCCTCCCCCACGGCCTCCCAGCCATCGGTTAGATCCTTCATGCGCTCGCCGGATTCCATCTTGTCCACATTGCCGCCGAAGATCGCCTCCACACGCTCCTTGGCATTGGTATCCGTGCCGAAGTTTCGACTCTCCGCCGAACTCACCAAGAAGGACACCCCTGCGATACCCGCCGGGATCGACAGCAGCACGATGAGGATAATCTTGGTGAAATGCTGGCGCAGATTCAGCCCCACATACGCCAGCACCATGAGTGCAAAAACCACCATGCCACTGCGGCTCAGCGTCAGCCCCACACCTGCCGCCGCGATAGCGATCATCGTCATATTGAGCCAAAAGCTTTCCCCCAGTGTCAGCACCACGCCGAGCATCAGGCAGACGTAAATGATCGACTCATTCGGCTGCGTCAGGAAGCCCGCAGGCCGCCCCGGTATCACGGTGTAGTTCGCATAACCCAATGCCTCATAGAGGATCGAACCACACAGCAACAAAATGACCCCCATCGCTGCACGCCGCAGCACCGTGTAGCCTATGGGAGTCGCGAGGATCGCCACCGCCACTGTGCTAACCAGCAGCACCGCTAGCAGCGTCGCCACCATCCCCGCCTGGCCACCTGGAGCCTGTGTGGTGAAGCGCACCAGCAGTGCCGCATCCACCTCCCGCAGCGCCGGGATGAGCAGCATACCCAGCGCCACAGGGCTAAACGATGGCTTATTCCAGAGCACCAGCAGCAGGCACACCAGCGACATCCCCAGCGTGAAGTCACGCGGCTTATACGGCAGTTGCCCATGCTCGTAGAGGCAGGCATTCGCGCCCGACAAAAAGAGCCCCAACAGCAGCACGCCAGCCCATAGCAGCAATCTCGCGCTTAGCTTCAGCCTCGGCGCACGGGCGTCCTGCCCAGGCATCGCACTCGCACTGCCATCACCTTCCATCACCCAGCCCTCCCTTCCTCGCCCGACTCGGCGATACGGCGCTTGATGCCTCGGTCTAAATACAAATACAGCGCCGTCGCCGAGCACAGATGCACCACTGCCGTCGAAAGGGCGATGCCCGCAACGCCCATCGAGCGCATCAGCAGCAAATTAAACACCACATTCAGCACCACTGTGCCTACCGACAGCACCAAGGTAAATCGAGTCGCTTGCAACGACACGACCACCTTCGACATGATCGTGCCCGCGATATAAAACGGTATTTGCAGCGCTGCAAATCGCACCACACCCGCCACTCGCAGCGTGTCCGTGTGGAGAAACCGACCTCGCTCAAACAACGTGCCCACCACCCATTCCGCCTGCCAAATGAGAAAGCCCACCACGGGCAGCGCAATCGCCAGAATCATCCCCGTCGAGTGCAGCAACTGCCGCCTGATGCCATGCCAGTCGCGTCGCGCCACACTGTCTGCGAAGTAAGGGAACAGCGTCTCACTCGCCGCTGTCGCCGTCAGCGCCAGCACGATGCCACAGATTTTATCCGAACAGTTCAACACCGAGACACTGCCCGCCGCCAGCATCCCCGCCATCGCCGTGTCCACCTGCGGCGAGCAGCCATGAATGCTACCCGCGATGAAGAACGGCAGCGAATTGCCCAGCAACGCACGATTCGCTGGCTCCCATCGCGTGGCACAGCCCAGCGCCCAGCGACGGCTGCGCGGGAACCGTATGGCCAGCGCAACGACCAGCACCACGAGGTGCAAAAAGCAGCCCCAATTCGTGCTCCATACCAGTAACTCTGCACTCGGCTCGCCCGCCATGATGAGCGTCAGTAAAATCACCGCTGGCGTGAGGATCGGCGCGACTGCCGCCAGCGCAAAAGTCTTCTCCGCACGCAGCCACATCGACAGCAATCCACTCATGCCATAACACAGCATGAAGGGAATCAGTCCCGGCAGCAACTCCTCCGCCAGCGCCTTCTTTTCTGGGCTAAACCCTGCGCCCATGATGCCGACAAGACTCGGCGCAAACCCCACGATCAGCCCTCCCGCCGCCAGCAATGATAGCCCATGCCACAGCGTCGCTTGCACCCCGAAACGATAGGCTCGCGCCTTGCCCCGCCGATGCGAAAGCCGGGCATACACAGGCACAAACGCATCAGGCAGCCCACCAATCAGCAGCCCACTCGCAAAGGTATGCACACCAAAGGCGAGCAAAAAAGCATCCAACGGGTCGGAGACGCCAAAGCGATACGCCACCGCCGCATCCTTGAAAAACGACACCCCTTTGGCCAGCAGCGTGATCACCGCGACCGAGATGAAACCCGACACCATCACCCGCATCAGCCCACCGCCGTGCTTCATTCCTTGCCCCGCACGAGGCACATTCGCAGGCCGTGCCACTGCCGCTAGCGGCATCACCGCACTAGCCTGCTTACGCCCCCGCACACGCGCATCGTAGAGCCCCGCCGTGCCCGAGTGATTGAAGCGCCGCGCCCACATTAGCACCGCCTTCCCGCTCATGCCCAACTCTCCCGCCACTTCCCGCGCCGAGCGCCCTGCCGCGAGGCCCAGCACCAGCCGAGCACGCTGCTGCACCTGCTTGCGCACACCACTGCTCGCAACCACATGCTCCAGTTCACCGCGCTGTGAGGCAGTGATTTCAAGAGAGCGGGCGGGAAGCGACATGGAGCGAGAATGCAAAAGGGCGTAAAATGTAGCCCCTGCGTCAATAGCTCGCTAACCCGAGTTCATGTTTCGGGATTCCCCACCGAGCACCCACCCCTCGCGATACCCACGGCAGCACTACGTTACCCGCTAGTTGCGCTCGCAGGCACTTGCCTCGAACGTTCGCGCCGCTCGACCATGTCCGAACCTACCCCCAAGAAGAAGCTCCCCAAAGTGCGCCGCACGCACTCGCATCTGCTCGACTGGCGTTGGTGGCGTGGCGTAGCGCTGCGCGTCTGCTTGGGCATGGGCATCATCGGCAGCTTGGCGGCTGTCTGCATCGTCACCATGTATGGCAACCTCGCGAAACAGTATGACCTCGCCAAGCTTGGTGCCATGCCCGAGCGCACCGTCGTGTATGACCGCAAAGGCAACATCATCGGCAAGCTGCACGGCGAGAACCGCAGCATCGTCGCCCTCAGTGAAGTCTCGCCCTACTTCGTCAAAGCCTTGTTGGCACGCGAGGATGCACGCTTCCGCGAACACCACGGCGTGGATTACAAAGGCATCCTGAGAGCCATCGTGCGCAATGTGAAGGATGGCAAAGTGGTGCAGGGAGCCAGCACCATCACCATGCAGCTCGCCCGCAACAGCTACCCAGGGCTCGATGACCGCTCCATGCATCGCAAGCTCATCGAAGTCATGCTGGCCAAACGCATTGAGGCCTACGCCACCAAGGATCAAATCCTCGAAGCCTACATGAACCGCATCTTTTTTGGCAATGGCCTCTATGGCATCCAACGCGCGGCCACCGTGTACTTTGGCAAACACGCCTCACAGCTCAATCTCAGCGAGGCCGCCCTCATCGCAGGCATCGTGCGCGGCCCCTCGACGTACTCGCCCTTCAAAAAATGGGCGGGCGCATTGAAGGAGCGCGACGATGTACTCGCCCGCATGGTCGCGACCAAAGTCATCTCCCAGACCGAGGCCGATGAAGCCAAGCGTGCCGACATCGCCCTACACGCACAGCCATTGCCCACCTCGCAAGGAGCCTACGCCATGGATGCCGTGAAGCGCGACCTCGACCTCGTGCTCGAGACGCAGGATGTGGAAGACGGAGGCCTGCGCGTCTATACAACCCTGGATGCCGACATGCAGGCCGAGGCCGAAGCCGCCTTGGAAAAAAGCGCCGCTGCCGTGGAAAAGAAAAAGGACTACCCGCGCATCGCCAAGGCAGCCTTCGACGCCCAGTGGGATCACGTCACCCAGTTCGGCAGCACGCCCTATTTGCAAGGAGCCGTCACCGCCATCCACAACGCCACAGGTGGCGTCCTCGCCATCGTCGGCGGGCGCGACTACGCGCAGAGCAAGTACAACCGCGCCATCCAGGGCGAGCGGCAGATCGGCTCCACCATCAAGCCCTTCATCTATGCCACCGCCATCTCGCACGGCGTACTGCCCGGCACCCTCATCGACGACTCACCCATACCCGGCGACTGGAGCCCAGGGAACTCCGATGGCAAATTCATCGGCCAGCAACCCATGGCGCTAGGCCTCATCCAGAGCCGTAACACCATGACCGTGCGCGTCGGCGACCAGGCTGGACTCGCGAAGGTCATGGAGACCCTCGACCGCGCTGGCATCCTGGGGAAAGGCGAACGCACTCGGCAAATATTCATTGGCAACGTGGGCACCAGCCTGCGCAACCTGACCAGCGCCTTCACCACCTTCCCCAACCAAGGCACACGCGCACGGCCCTACCTCATCGACCGCATCGAAAATCGCGATAGCAGCATCGTCTATGCCACCCCCGTGGTCGCGCTAGACGTGCTGAATCCAGGTGTGGCCTACCTCACAAGCCGCTTGCTCGGCTTCGTCATGGAAGAAGGAACCGCCGCTAGCGTACGCAGCGAGTTCAAGTTTAAAGTGCCCGGCGGCGGCAAAACAGGCACCACCAACGACTACAAAGATGCTTGGTTCGTCGGCTACACCCAAGACGTCACCTGCGGCGTCTGGATGGGCTGCGACCAACCCCAGACCATCATGGCCGACGCCTATGGTGGCAAGTTAGCGCTGCCCGTGTGGGTGGACGTGCTGCGCAAGGCCGAAGCCCTCGGTTACCTCACCACACCGCCCATCGAGCCGCCGCTGACGCACATTCGCCTCTGCCGCACCAGTAGCCTCATTGCCACCGAGAGCTGCGCCTCGCACGGCGCGGCCTATGACGATGACCTCCCCTACGAGCTAGTGCCCCAGGCCTTCTGCCCCGTGCATGGCATCGGGGGGGCTGCCCCGCGCCTCGGCGTACCTCCTGGCAGCAGCCGCGGTGGCCTATGGAATCGCGTGCGCGGCTGGTTTAGCGGGCGGTGAAGGATCACCATAAATCATTCGCACATCGACTAGCCATGCAGGAAAGTCTGCCCCCACAATTGACCATGAGCGCCTACACTTCCCTGCAAGACGAACTCCGTAATAACCCGCGTAAATGGCTCATCACGGGCGGTGCAGGATTCATCGGTTCACACCTCACGGAAACCTTGTTAAACCTAGGCCAGCAAGTCGTCGCGCTGGATAACCTCGCCACCGGGAAACGCAAAAACATCGACGACGTCACGCGCCATGTACCCATCGAGCTGCGCAAAAATTTGCGCTTTATCCAGGGCGACATCACTGACCGCACCACCTGCGCCCGCGAGTGCCAAGACATCGACTATGTGCTGCATCAGGCCGGGCTAGGCTCCGTGCCACGCAGCATCGAACGCCCCGCCGACACACACGCGGCGAATTGCACCGGCACGCTGAACATGCTCATCGCCGCTCGCGACGCAGGCGTGAAGCGCTTCGTCTATGCCTCCAGTTCCTCGGTTTATGGCGATGACCCGACACTGCCCAAAGTCGAGTCACGCACGGGCAACGTGCTCTCGCCCTACGCCGCGAGCAAAGCCATGTGCGAGATGCACGCCGCAGTATTCCATCGCTGTTACGGCTTTGAAGCGCTGGGCCTGCGTTACTTCAATGTCTTCGGCCCGCGCCAAGACCCCGAGGGGCCATACGCAGCGGTGATGCCAAAGTGGATCGCCGCCCTGCGTGCTGGCGAACCCGTGTTTATCAATGGCGATGGCGAAACCTCGCGCGACTTCTGCTACGTGGCCAATGTCGTGCAAGCCAACCTCCTCGCCGCCACGGCGCAGCACCTCGAGTTGGGCAGCCAAGTCTTCAACGTGGCACGCGGCTACCGCACCACGTTGAACGACCTCTTCGCCGCGATCCGCACCAGCCTGCAAAAGCGCGACGCCAGCCTAGGCGACCCGCAGCCCGTGTATCGCGAGTTCCGCGAGGGCGACATCCGCCACTCGCAGGCAGACATCAGTCTCAGCGAGCGCCTGCTCGGCTACGCACCAACGCATGATGTGAGCCAGGGACTGGGCGAGGCACTGGACTGGTACTGCGCGAATCTGTGAACTCCGTGGGGTGAAAAGAATCATGTCCCATGAGCCACGGTGTCTTTTTAACGTGGCACTGCGGCACTGCGTACTACTGAGAAAAGGATTTGGGAAAGCGGTACCGGTCGTGTTAAACTCGCCCCATGAGTGCCCTGCTCGCTACACTACCTGAACAGAAGCGGCCTGTGCTACACAAGCTGATCGACGAACTTCCAGGCGATGAACTCGAGTTGGTGGAGCGCCTCCTCGCACGTCTGGAAATGGATCGTCTTTGGAAAGAGGTTCGCGAAGGTTTCACGGAAGACTGGGCTACCGGAAAATATGCTCGCTTGGATGAACTCATCCGCGAAGTGCGTGCCGATCTCAATCAACGCGCGGCATGATCGTGGTGCTGGATACCAACGTGGTGCTGCAAGCTCTCAATCAGCGGCATCCGTTTGCTGTCATCCTGAATGCTTGGCACGCGCGCCGATTTATATGGGCGTTGTCCACCGACATGTAATATATTCCTGGCATTGTTCTCACTGTTCTTCAACTTCCCGGGTGCCCCGACAATAATCGCCTTGCCTTTACACCGACTACGATTCTAGTCATTCAGCAGGTAATCAAAATCCGCATATAGAACAGACATGAGATTATTTTTCCCACTCTTTATTTTGGCGGCATGTATTGCCGAATGTTCAGCTCAGAAGTTTGATACTTATTTGGAGGGCATTGATGGTCTGTCACGACTCAAGTCTGCGGCTGCGTCAGGTGATGATCGTGCGTGCGCGATATTAAGTATCGTTTTCCGAGGTAAATACGGGCCGCTTGGCGAACCAACAAACTTCAATGAAGTTAAGATGTATGCTGAGAAATCAGCGGAGCATAATAATCCGATTGGGCTGCTTTCACTAGCTAAGTTCAACGGTCTCGTCAGTTCCGTAGAACAAGTAAATAAAGCTGTGCCAGCTTGTTTACAGGCAGCAAAAAATGGAGACGCATGGGCTGCATATTACTTGGGTGAAGTGGCGTTGGGGGCAATTGATTTCAAAACCGGCGTTAGCCCCTTGCCAATTTTGCCTTCACAACGGCAAGCAGTTGAACTGCTAAATCAAGCAGCCAAGGCAGGTTTAGTCTACGCCAATGAATTACTTGGATTTGAATATGAGTCATCAAATAATACAAATGATGCATTCTTCGATCGCAAACAAGCCGCACACTACTTTGCAATCTCGGGCGCAAAAGGTCTTCCTTTTTCACTAATTAGTCTTGGACAAATCGAAGCGGATGAGGCTAAGGGTAGAGAATTGAGTAGAACTGGCCTCCAAATAATTGAAACAAGAGCAAGCGCTGGCGATTCCATGGCGCTTCTTTCTCTAGCTAAATTGAGCAAAATTATTGGTTCACCCACGAAAGATCAATCGCCCAAAGAACAAGCTCTTATTCAGATGTTATCATCGGGATTGAGGGAGAAAAGAAGTCGGACATTACCTATTAATTTTAGTAATCAGCGCGCCGCAGAGTATGCCATCACCGCGATCAAGGTAGCCCGTAAAAACGCTGATACTTGGGCTGAAGATCAGGCACTAGCTGTGGCAAAGGAGATTGGCAATCTTATTGGTGTAAATATTGCAAGCCAACTTGCAGAATTGACCGCACCTTCAAACGATATCGCTAATATAAAAAGCCTTGCTGAAAAACAGCGCGACAAGACTTTTGTTTTCAAGGGATTTTATATCGGAATGCCTATCGCCGACACCGTCAAATTGCTGAATTTTTATGCCGGAAGAGAACAATTTAAGGCGTTACAGAGTCCAAGTAGAATTGTAGCTTTGGCTAGTGCGGACAACTTGATCGCAGAAGGAGATGATAACAGCAATCTCGTTTCTCTTGCCATAAGTTGGGACTTGTTGTCTAACATGTTTCAGTTAGCAAATACCGAGACGGAAGTAAATTTTCTTGGTGACTTTGCCCAAGCCTACAACATTCCCAAAGATCCGTTCTTGAGGCCCGTTGATGAATCTATTGACTTCGTTACGATCAACCTAGGACAGAGAAAGGTTAACCATTACAGAGACAGCAGAGGTATCGAGATCATCTTTATTGGTGCGCCTACTGAATTGAGAAGCGCTGATGAGGCTGCCCTCGCCATTGTTACTGGAGGAACATGGAGCGGCCTGATTGTCCGCAAGACCAAGAGTGCAGCAGACCGAAAAAAAACGTTCGATTGAACGATGACGCATAAGAAAAAATAATGCTAGGCATTTCGAAAGCGTAGCAGTCACCTTGTTCTCACGCAGCATCCAGCGGCAGAGAAGCGTGATGCCTCATTGAAAAGAGACACCGAAGAGTAATTCAGAAGGTGGCTCGATGCCTCACAATGTAGGACACTGTGGGTGGGGTGTTTTGCATGGGCTTTGGCTGGGTTGCAAGTG
>JANOAR010000024.1:0-9578 GCA_031411235.1 Verrucomicrobiota bacterium
CTCAACACTCACGTTCACCTCCGTCACAACCCAGCTCTCGTCCAAACCCAGCAGCAGGTGATAGTGCCCTTGAAGGCTTTCAGTTCGATTCATCCAAACCTATACACCTTCCCCTCGCCCATTAAAACCCGCGTAGAACCCCGAATTGAACCCGTGTGTCACCTTTGGACAAGGGACTCGGGCCCTTCATGTCTAACCAAGACACAATGGGCTCAACGCTTCTCTGTAACGAAGCTGCAGGGCGAACGCACTAACGGAAGTGCTTGTTCATTGGGATGCGGCGCGGTAGCGCTTTTCAGAGAGTAGGAGATGACGTGAGGAGTCTCCAAAAATCACCACATTCTTGCCCAAAGCATCGCTTGGCGTGCTTTGCACAGAAGACTTCGCAGGCTCGTTATCTCGTTTCCCTTCGGGGGCTAAAGCAGCCTACATCCGGCAGATCGAGGTGCGCTCGATTTTTTGAACCAGCATCCACTATCACCACCTTTATTGCGGGGCGGTCATTGGCGGGGCGGGGTCGGTTTTAAGGGCTTGCTGGTGCAGGGTTTCGGCTTCGGAAGCTTTACGCAGTTCATCGCGAATGGCATCAGGCACGGAACCCTCGGCGAGTGGTGGTAGCAACGGATTGGCCGTGTTTTCCCAGGGGCCCATGCTTGCGATGCTGCCTATGTCATTCTGGGTTGTGACCTTGTGCAGGCCGATGGCGCGCAGGTTTTTCCCCAGCAGGTAGAATACCGTGCTGTCGGCCATGCCCTCCACGGTGCTGGCACCTCGTTGCACGATGGGCTTGCCGCGCAGGATCACCTCATCGCCGCTGATGAAGGCTTCTTGGCATAACATGTGGGCTTGCTCGTCCTCGCCTACTTGGAGATAAACATGGCCTTTGGCGCGGATACGGCGCGGTGTGCCGTCGGCACGCGTGCTGAGAACGTCGATGGTATCGGCTGCGATGCTGACACGGGGCGACACCACAAGCTTTTGCGGTGAGATGGCTGAGGCCTCTTCAAATGACATGCTGAGGAGGAATGAGAGGTCGGGATTGTTCTCGGCGTCGGCCTTCTCGGTGTCTGGCTTCGACTTGGATACCGAAGCTCCCTGCTTCATCGAGTTCGTGCAACTGCCGAGGAGAAGCAAGCTAGTGAGGGCCATGCAAAGAAGCGTTTTCATAAACATTGTGGATGAGACGCGAGGCTACGCAGTCCGTTCGTTAAGGCACGCTGATTTTTTGAAGCCCTAGCGTTTGCGCAAGGCAAAAGTGGCTTCGAGGCAAAGCTTGGCGAACCGATCATAGAGATGCGAGGCAACGCCAGAAGGTGACTGAAGTTGCGGCTATTTACCGCGTTTTAGCACTTCCTTTTTGCCAAGCAGCATAAGCCAAAAACCTCCTTGCGAGTTTAGGCCTAGCACTCCAGAATCGCGCCCCCCCTCGCCCCAAGAAATCGTATGTTACCCAAAGTCAAAGTCGCAGTCGTCGGTGCCAGCGGATACTCCGGTATCGAGCTGCTGAGGTACCTGCTACTCCACCCACAAGTCGAATTGGTGGCTGTGACTTCGCGGACTTCTGCTGGCAAGCCGCTCATCAGTGAGTTCCCGCGCTTCCGTGGTGTGGGGGCGGCTTCGGCGTTGACCTTCACCCTACCCGATGCGCAGGCCATTAAGGACGCTGGCGCTGAGGTTGCCTTCCTCGCGTTGCCGCACGGGGTGTCCTCAGAGTATGCGGTGCCGTTGCTGGCGCTGGGGCTGCGGGTGATTGACCTGAGCGCGGACTTCCGCCTGCGCGACGCAGCGGTGTATGAGGAGTTTTATAACCACAAACACCCGGCACCGGAGTTGCTCGATGAAGCCGTTTATGCGCTGCCGGAGGTGCGGGCAGAGGCCATCAAAAAGGCGCGGCTCATCGCCTGCCCAGGCTGCTACCCGACGAGCATTTTATTGCCGCTCATCCCTCTATTGAAAGCAGGGCTGCTCCAGGCCGACCCTATCGCCGTGAGCAGCATGAGCGGTGCGAGTGGCGCGGGGCGCAATGCCTCGGTGCCGCTGCTTTTTTGTGAAGTGCAGAACAGTGTGCGCAGCTACTCTGTGCCAGTACACAGGCATCTCAGCGAGATCGGTCAGGAGTTGGCGCTCGCAGCGGGGCGTGTGGTGCCACTGAGCTTTGTGCCGCACCTCGTGCCTATTTTCGCAGGCATCTGCACGACCATTTTTGCCACGCCTGCGGAGGGCGTCACCGTCGAGCAAATCGAGGCGACCTACACCGCTGCCTACGCCGACAAGCCCTTCGTCCGTTTGCTCGGCAAGAATGGCTGCCCTGATACCAAACATGTCGCGGGCACCAATTTCATCGACATCGGCTGGTCGCTCGATGCCCGTGCCGGACGCCTCATTTTAATGAGTGCCGAGGATAACATCGGCAAAGGGGCTGCTGGGCAGGCCGTGCAAAACATGAACCTCATCTGTGGCTTTCCCGAGACAGCGGGCCTGATCACCGTTTAAAAAATTATAGCCATGCCTGACGATCCCGAAAACTGCCCCAACAGGGTTCATTTTAATATCATCAAAGGCGGCGTGACGGCTGCCAAGGGCTTCCGCGCCCATGCGGTGAGCGCTGGTATCAAGAACCCTGCCGTGGAGCGTCTCGACCTCGCGCTCATCGTCTCGGATCACCCGACCGTGACGGATGGTGTCTTCACCACCAATGCCGTGAAGGCTGCCTGCGTGCGGCTCTGCCAGCAGCATCTGAAGGCGGGTAGCGACATCCGCGCGATCATCGCCAACAGCGGCAATGCCAATGCCTGCACAGGCGTGCAGGGCATCCAAGATGCGAAAGCGATGACCAAGGTCACCGCAGAGAAACTCGGGCTGAAGATGAAACAAGTGCTCGTCGGCAGCACGGGCATTATCGGCATGGCGATGCCCATCGAGCGCATCACGCCTCGCATCGGAGCCATCGTGGATGGGCTTAGCAGAACAGGCTCCGAGGCAGCGATGCGGGCGATCATGACGAGCGACACACAGCCGAAAACCTTTGCCGTGGAGGTGCCCTGCGGCACGGGCAGCTTTCGCATCGGCGGCATCGCCAAAGGCGCGGGCATGATCTGCCCGAACATGGCGACCATGCTCTGCTTCATCACCACGGATGCCAAGATCAGCCCGGCGGAGTTGCAGAAAGCCCTGCGTCATGGCGTCGAGCATTCATTCAATCGCATCACCATCGACGGCGACACCAGCACGAATGACACCGTCATCGTCATGGCCAACGGCCAGGCCGATGCACCACCGATGAAACGCGGTAGCGAAGAGGCAGCGCTGTTCCGCTGTGCCCTGCATAAAGTGATGCTGGAGCTGGCAAAAATGATCGTCTGCGATGGCGAACGCGTGACCAAGTTTGTCGAGATCCGCGTGCGCAATGCCCGCACCCATGAAGATGCCAAGCGCGTCGCCGAGGCCGTGGGTAATTCCACCCTGATGAAGTGCTCCTGGCACGGCAGCGACCCAAACTGGGGCCGCGTCATCCACGCCGTCGGCTACTCCGGCGCACGCATCCGAGAGGAGTTGGTCGATATTTATTTTGGTGGCCTCTGTGCGGCAAAGGGCGGGCTCGTGACGAAGATTCCCGTGTCTGAATTGGAAGCCGTAGTGAAGGAACCCAAGTTCACCTGCACCATCGACCTGAACCTCGGCACGGCGAACTATGTCGTCTATACCAGTGACCTCTCGGAGGCCTATGTGGACTTCAACTCCAGCGAATACTCCGCCGCCGTCCATGCCAAACGGCAGAAGGGCTTTGCTTGAAATCTAGATCCTAAATTTACCCATGCCCACCCACCACGACGACGAGACCGCCCTGCTGCTCAGCACCATGACAAGCCACGGCGAATCGCTCGCGGCGATGTCTGCACAGACTCCCGTGTTGCTCGTGCTGCTGCGCCATGAGGGCTGCACCTTCTGTCGCAATGCCATGTCCGACATCGCGCGGCTGCGCCAGCGCATCGAGCAGGCGGGCACACGCATCGCCCTGGGGCACATGGGCACCGCAGAAGGTTTTGTAAAATTCGCCGAGCAGTATGGATTGGCCAGCGTCGCCGCAGTGGCCGATCCCGATCGTGCCCTCTACCTCGGCCTAGGGCTCAAGCGCGGGAGCTGGCTGCAATTGATCGGGCCGCAAGTGCTCTGGCAATGGTTGAAAGCCACACTGCGGGGCCACATGCCCGGCTTGATCAAAGGCGACACCACGCAGATGCCAGGAGCCTTTCTTTTGCACCACGGACGCGTGGTGAAACGCTACGCCTATCGCGACGCCGCCGACCGGCCCGATTACATCAGCTTGGTGACGCCATCGGTGTGATGGCGCTCGCATGGAGGGCGCTTCTCGACCTTCTGCAACACCATTGAGTGAGTCCGCAACGTCATTTAGTGGGCCGGATCAACCGTAAAGTCGGGCCACTGAATGAATTCGAGGCACCACTAATCCGTTACATTGCCCCACAAATTCGTTATAGTGCTCGTATCAAGCGTTTATTCGCATGAATCAACGGCAAAGTCGGCCAGCATAACGGTTATGTGGGAGGAATAAACGGAATTGAGGTACCGCGAAATAGAAAAAGCAAACCACTAAACGGAAGATTCCTGGCCGGAAACGGCTGGGGATGGAGCCGAATCCTGCGGTGCCAGTGTCGAGCCCTCCGGTGCTGGCGCGGAAAGTCGCCGCCGGTAGGAGCTGCCGCCCCGGCCAATACCTGCCGTGACCACCGCGATGGCCCCCGTGCGCAGCAGCTTGTTCATGATCAAGCGCATCCGGGATTCCTTGGGCTGCCAGCCCTGCTTGCTCAGTGCCCGCCTCACATCCTTGGTGCCAAAGGTCTCCCCGGCAGGCAGGGCTTCCAGCGCCTCGTTCAGCCTCTCGCTCTCGGACTTTTGGGGTGCAGGCGGCTCCATGACCTGAGCGGGTGCCGTCAATGCCTCAGCCGCAGTGCTCGCCCCCTGGCTTCCCAAGCCCTGATGCTCCTCCAGCAACGCCCGCACCCGGCGAACCATCGCTAAGTCAGCCACCAGCTTGGCCTCAAGTTGAGCCAAAGAACCGGGAGAGAGATCAGAAGCAGTCATCGTTAATGATGATCCATTGTTTAATGAACTGCAAAAGAAATAATTCCGTCGTTTCATCAGTTGCCCTCACCGAAAGTGACAGCGGCTGCGAGCGCGAATTGTGGATACTAGCCCAAGAGTTGCCCTGGCGAGCCTCGGCGAGTTGGAGCTACCTGGGTACCGCCGTATCGACGGCGTGCGCGAACCCCTCCCTTGGCAAGGATCTGTGGTTTCCAGAGGCGCTGCTCCCAGGGATGCCTGCTGCCAGTCGAGGGCCTGGCAAGGGGGGGCTTCTGGCTACCGAGGAGGCTGGCCTCGCGTGGGATTCGCCCGCCTCCTTCTCTCAGCGTACCCAGGGTAGCCCAGACTCAGGGAGAAGATGACGACATCCTCACCCGTATCCACAGCCGTACGCCGAAGAAATCCTTCAAGCTCAAGCAACGTCAGCATTTCAATGTCAGCCACCTTCAAGTCATCCATCAATCCCATGAAAACAGCATCACGTAATATTGTCAGCAGCATCTTGCTCGGAATGGTCACTCTGCTAGGCAGCGCATCGTGGACTCCCATTCTGGCCCAGGCACCCCTACCGGACATGATCGACCAGAAGGACAACGCTGGCTGGGGCACGTTCGTCTCTTTCAAGAACGGCGCGCTGATCCTCAAGGGCAGTGCAGGTGCCTTAGGCTGGGCTAGCGTCCCCGAGACAACTCAGGTCTTTCATTGGGACACCGCCGCTCGCGACTACAAACCCGCAAGCCCTGCCGAAGCCTTGACGAAAGTCGAGGTTGGAACCTGGGTCTTCGTGGCCGCAAACAAGGCTTTCATCCGCTTGGGTGTTGTGAAAGAGGGCCACGTCACTGGCACCTTTGTCTCCTTTAAAGACAACGTGACGCTGCTGCTCGGGAAAGACCTCCCCGTGAGCAACTTCACCAAGAAATACGGCAACCAGCTTAAATTCCCCAAATTTGCCGAGAATCTCCCCGTGTTCGAAAGCATTGATGGCGGTGAATACACGCTGGCAGGCACTCCCTCAGCGACTTTGCCCAAGCTCAAAGAAGGCACGCTCGTCACCGTTTACTTTGGACCGGCAGACGGCAGCTTCATCCGCGTGGAGATCGGTGTGAAGAGGTAACCCCGCTCCGTAATCAACCACCATGCATCTTATGAAACACGCCTCCCGTCACCTCATCATCACCTGTGGCCTCATGTTGGGCATGGCCGTCATGTCATGCGCACGCGTTGCAGCTCAAGCCCCGGCAGCGGACAGTGCCGACCAGAAAGACAAGATGGGCTATGGCAAATTCGTGTCATTCAAAGACGGCACGCTGACGCTCAAGGGCAATTACAGCGGGTTGGTATGGAAGGACATTCCTGCGAAGACCCCGGTCGTTCATTGGGATGATGCCGCCGCCAAGTATGTGCCGTCAGGCACCGCTGAAGTCTTGAGCAAGGTGGAAGCTGGAACCTGGATCATCGTTGGCGGAAACAAGGCGCTCGTCCGCGTCGGCGCGAGGAAGGGCAGCACGACTGGCACCTTCATCTCGTTCAAGAATGAGCGGCTGCTGATGCTCGGCAAAGACCTCGGCCCGGCCTACACCAAGAAATACGGCAACCAGCTTCACATGAACAAGTTTGCCAATGACGTGCCTGTCTATGAAAGCATCGACGGCGGCGACTTCGAGTTTGTCGGCAACCCCGCCGAGGTGCTGCCCAAGGTCAAGGAAGGTGCCATCATCACCATCCACGGTGCGGGAGACGATAACATCACCCGTATTGATCTAGGTGTGCCGACGAAAAAGTAAGTCTTGTGGCCGTGAACTCAGTTCGACTGCGGCGGTGCCGAGTGGATGGCGTCTATACGTTCATTGAGGATTACCTAGATGTGCGCTGGCTGCTCCCATGGTCATCCTTTTTTTCGCGATCGGTGCGTGCCAGGAATGCAAAACGAGCAGTGAGTCGTTTAAAATGGTCTGCGCGCCAGAAGCTGGGTTTCACACCAACTCAAACGAGATAAGATTATCGCGATGAATCTTAATCTGACCCTCCTCGGCACGTTCATGCTCACTGCCGCGATGTGCGCAGCGGACTCCGTCGTCGTTAATGCAGGCAACGCGCCTAGCGGCAAGGTGAGTGAGACCGTTCAGCCGCAGCTGAATGTCATTTTCGACACGGACATGGGTGCCGACTGCGATGACGTGGGCGCGCTGTTTATTCTGCACGGGGCGATCGAGCGCGGTGAGGTTAAACTACTCGCCGCCATGGGATGCACTTCATCAGATTTCATCGCGCCTTGTATCGACGCGGTGAACACTTGGTTTGGCCGCCCCGAGATCCCGGTGGGCACACTTAAAGACGCCGGACTTCTTCCCCATCCGGGTTACTCAGACGAAATCGCCACGAAGTTTCCGCATCGCTTTCCCAGCAGCAAAGACTACCCGGATGCGGTGACGTTATACCGTGAGGTATTGGCAAAACAGCCCGATGGCAGCGTTGTGATTGTAGCGGTCGGTCCACTGCGCAATATAGCCAACCTGCTCAAGTCCAGCGCCGATGCAGCCAGCCCTCTTGATGGTTCCGCGCTTGTCGCGAAGAAGGTAAAGCGGCTTGATGTCATGGGCGGGAAATATCCGCCTGACGCGAGCCGGAACGCGAAAGACGGCGAGTTTAACTTCATGCAAGACCCGGCATCCACGGCGTTGGTCTGCTCCACCTGGCCGACCCCCGTTCTCTTCAATGGGGAAGGCGGCTCAACCTGCTCCGGTCGCCGCGTCACTTATGAGATGCCCGAGCACAATCCGCTGACGGTTGCTTACAAGCACTCCGCCTCGTCGGGTTTCGCGGGTGATCGCTTGAGTTGGGATCCCGTTTCATGTCTCGTAGCCATTCGCGGAGCCGCACCATGGTATAAGGTCATCACCGGTGGGACTAACGTCGCCGATCCTTTGACCGGGGTGAATGTCTGGCAGTCGGGCGCAGATCGTGGACACTCTTATCTGGTGTTGGATCAGAAACGGCCGAAGAGCGATGTCGAGACTGCTCTCGAGGATCTGATGGTGGCGGGCAAGCCACGGCCAGCCAACCTCACTTTTGATACCGTCTATTATGCCCACGCGGGCATGGGCAGGATCACCAGCGCTGGCGAGCGCGACAAAAAGGGCGCCTGGCTGGATAAGAAGCCATCCACTTGGATTCAACATCAGCATGCCGATGGCCGTAAATACTTGGTGACTTCTTATGTGGTTGTCGCTGCGGACAATCAGCGCCTGCCACGCACGGTGGAGTTGGTTGCGTCCAATGATGGCGGGGTGACTTGGACCACGCTGGATCTGCAAAATGCACCGGGATTCACCGAGCAGACACAGCGCCGCGAGTTCACCATCGCGAAGCCAGCCAAGTGGAACATTTACCGGCTCAATGTGACGGCAGCCAATGAGAATGAAGGCATTCAGATTTCCACGATCGAACTCAACGAGGCGATCCACTGCCGGCCAAAGGTAGCCGTCACTAGCGTGACTCTCGACCACCAAGCACTCACGCTTCCTGTCAATGGTCGGGCGACGCTCAATGCGACCATCGCACCCCGTGACACTTTCGAGCGCGAAGTAGTCTGGAACAGCAGTGATCCGGCCGTGGCCGAGGTGCGGCGCATCGGCGAGCAAATCGCCATGGTCGTCGGCAAGCAGCTCGGGACATGCACCATTACCGCGACCCTCGGCACCGTGCGGCAGACCAGCATGGTGACCGTGACTCCTTCCTCGCTGCCGCCCGGCTGGAGCTACGATGAACTCAACACACCGCCCATTCCCGGCGCGGTTTCTGTGGCCGAAGGGAAGTTCACCCTCACGGGGAGCGGACACGCGATGACCGCGTTTTGGCAGCGAGTCAAAGACCAAGGTGTCTTTGTCAGCAAGCCCGTCACCGGCGACGTGGTAATCTCCGCTCGGCTGACAAGTCTGGCCCCCAACGTCGGCGGCCCCAATGCCTATCCCAATGACAATCGCCCAGCGACAGCTTCGGGGGTGATGATCCGGGAATCGCTCACCGAACCATGCAGTCGCTATGTGCTGGTCCAGGTGGAGGCGTCAGGAAATCTCGTCTGCCGGTGGCGGGACAAATCCGGCGATCAGGACGGCGGAAAAAAGAAGGAACTGGGCAAGGCAACTCTGCCGATCCACCTCAAGCTCGTCCAGAAAGGTGGAGAGATTCAAATCTTCACCTCGACCGATGGTCAGAACTGGGGCGAGTCGCTGATGTCACATACTGCCGCCTTCGACGAAAAAGGCCGGGTCGGCCTCTTCGTCTGCTCTGGCAATCCCATGGCGTCCACCACGACTGAGTTTGATTCGGTAAAAATCAACCAAGATGCCGCCGCGCCGCTCCTCCACTCAAACTAAGACAAGCCAAGTTAATCGCGATGAAATTCAATCCGACCCTCCTCTGCACGTTCATACTCACTGCCGCGATGTTCGCAGCGGAACCCGTCGTCTTCAACG
>JANOAR010000025.1:0-12719 GCA_031411235.1 Verrucomicrobiota bacterium
GTAGCCCTGGGGTGGCATGGCGTAACCTTGCGGTGGATAACCCGGCTGACCCTGGGGTGGGTAGCCCGGCTGGCCTTGTGGTGGGCCATAACCCGGTGGGTAATTCATAGGAAACCCTGGCTGGGGCACATACCCCGGTGGCATGGCATAACCCGGCGGCAGGTGCTGCGAATCACTTGGGTTAGGCGGTGGTGGCAAGCCTCCTGGGGCGGGTAGTGGTGAGGATGGATTTTCCATGACGTGTGTTTTTAAATGAGTTGAGGCCGGGATTAAAAGGCGAGACGGCGGGCGAGTGATGTTCTTGGGAAATAATGTCTTTTTTTCGCTCAAGCTGCAAGCCTGTAAATGCTATCGGCCTGCGCGTGCGAGTCCCCAGGACATGAGTTGGGCGGCATCGGCCCAGATGTATTTGGTTTTGGTGCCCAGTTGCACCAGCACCACGGCGCGTCCGTTTTTTGAAGCGGTGGAGATCAAGCAGCGGCCTGCGGCGTTGGTGTAGCCCGTCTTCATGCCATTGCATTCCGCCATGCGTCCGAGCAGGTCGTTGGTGTTGGTGAGGGTGATTTTGCTGCCATTTGAAAAACGGAAGGTGTGGTACTTCTGCCGCACGGCGTCGCGAATGATCGGGCTCTGGTAGGCTGCAATGGCTGCGCGGGCCATGTCGCGTGCGGTGGAATGCTGGCCGCTCTCGGTGAGGCCGTGGGGATTGGCGAAGTAGGAACAGACCATGCCGAGCGAGCGGGCTTTGGCATTCATCTTCGCCGCAAAGGCCGACTGGCTGCCAGCATTGTCGCGAGCGAGCACGCGTGCCACATCGTTGGCACTCTTTATGAGAAAGGCATAGAGAAGGGCGCGGCGGGTGTAAGTTTGGCCTGGGCGCACGCCGAGGCGCGTGGGTTCCACATTGATGTCCGACGCGGTGATGGTTACAGATTTATCCAAATTGCCAGCATCGAGGACTACCAGCGCAGTCATGATTTTTTGCGTGCTCGCGACGCCGCGCATCACATCGGCATTGTGGCTGACCATGGGCAAGCCGCTGCCAATATCGACAAGGATATAGCTGGCCGCACGGATGCTGGGGGCACTGCTAGCCGCATACTGGGCGGGCGCGGCCATGGATGGCTGGTAGAAGGCCGTCTGCACTGGAGCCTGGGGCTGCGGAGCCTGGAAATAAGCAGGCTGCACGGCACTGGGATAAGGCTGCGCATAACTCGTCGAGCCCTGTGAAATAGGGCTGCTAGCGCACGCGCTAAGCATGGTGGCACAGAGGGCTAGGAGGGCAGTAAGGACATGTCGTTGTAGCATGGAATAGGGGCGCTGGGGGCTTCAGGGGGAGGTGATGTGGGCAGGCCTAGAATGAGGCAAGCGAGGGTGCCTTGCAATCTCGGACTGCCACTCGCCGCCTGGCTGCATTTTGCCCTTGGCAAAGGCTTCGCTGCTTCCCACCATAGCCGTATGGCATTCATCATTAACGGAGAAGAAATCGACGAGGAAATCATCGAAGCAGAGTTCAGACAAATCAAAGGACACTACGAGCGGACGCTGCAAGTCGCGTGCTGCGAGCGCGACCCAGAATTCCGACAGACGGCGAAGGACAACATCCTCGCTCGGGCGCTGCTGAACCAAGAAGCCACGAAGCGCTACGCCATCATCTCTGAAGAAGAGGTGACGGCTCGACTCAGCAAACTGATCGAGTCGGCAGGCGGTGAGGAGCAGTTTTTTGCCAAGATAGGGATGCCCTATCGCGACGATGCGCTGGTGCGCGACAACGTGAGAAACGGTGTGCGCCTCGATAAGATGCTGGGCACCGTCTATGGCGATGAAACGACACCCAGCGAGGCCGAGATGCTGGCCTTCTATGAAGCCAACATCGCCAGTTTCATGAGCGAGGAGATGATCAATGCCAGCCACATCACCAAGGGCTTGGAAGGCGCAACGAGCCGCAATGATGTCTATACCAAGATGCGTGAACTGCGCGGCGAACTCATCGCCGGGGCGGACTTCGCCACCATGGCCGAGGCCCAGCGTGGCAATGAACAGCAGCAGATCGAGTTGGGCTTTTTCAAACGTGGCGAGTTCATGGAAGAGTTCGAGACCATCGCCTTCTCCATGGAGGTGGGAGAACTGAGCCCGGTGTTCACCACGCAGCTCGGATTCCACATCTGCAAGCTGCTGGATCGCAAGCCCTCTGCCCCGCTGCCTTTCGAGGAAATCAAAGAGGCCGTGGCCGCTCGCATGACGGAGGATCGTCGCGACAAGGCCTTCAATGCCTTTGTCGATTGGCTCAAAACGGAGGCGAATATCGAGGACAGCGAAGCGGCATCTGAGTAGCCGCCAGCGTTAGCGATTGACCGACTCGGACTCGATGAACTTCCCGGCGATGCCCCAGGCTAAATCTTGCCGGGGCAGGATGCCATCGCCGCCGACATAGAAGCGGCTCCACAGGAAGTAGTTCTCTCGGTGAATGCCTTGGCCACGGCCATTGCCCAGCACGTCCACGATCAGCAGCCCCACGCCGCCTGCGATGCCTTCGCGCTCGCGGATGTGGGCTCGATACTGAGCTTCGTTGGGATTGGTGAAGGCCAGTAGAGCGATGACGACCAGCGCGACGATAAAAGATGGACGGAATTTCATAGCGGGTGCTGTGGATGCAGACACAGGGCTGAGCAATGACAAAGGCGAGTGCCGTAGCCTCGCCGTGAGGACGACTACACGCTCCCCACCGCAGACAGCGTCTCCACTGGCAAGCGCTTGATGACGCCACCCTCCATCGCACTCTGATGCGCGAGGATGCCCGTGCAGGTCCAGTTGGCCGATTGCTTGGCGTTGGGGAAGGGCTGGGTGTTGTTCACCAGGGCGCTGATAATGGCGTGGGTGAGATGCGGGTGCGAGCCGCCATGGCCTGCGCCCTGGGTGAAGCTGAGGTGAGTGTTTTCATCCTCATCATAGACGCCGCGCGTGGTGAAGAACTGAATCGGCTCGGGCAAGCGGCTGGCGAAGTCGGGGCACTCCACGCGCTCGGCGATTTCGGGCTCGGGTTTCTTCGCGGTGTGGATCACCAGTGGGTCGCCGGAGGTCAGGCCCCACTCCACGCTCTTCTTCGAGCCATAGACATCAATGCTCTCGCGATACTGGCGTGCGGTGTCGAAGAGGTTGCGCACGATGCGGGCGCTGAGGTCGCTGTTGGCCACCTTGATGTGGGCCGTTTCCACCGCGAAAGGCGAGCCATAGCAGGCCACTAGCTCATCGCGAATGGTGCCCGAGCCAAAGCAACTCACATACTCGGCATCGCCCTCGGCAAGACCGAGCACGGGGCCGACGCAGTGCGTGGCATAGTGCATGGGTGGCAGTCCCGGCCAGTAGTTCGGCCAGCCATCCATGTCTTGTTGGTGATTGGCCTGGACGAACTGCAGTTTGCCCAGCTCGCCCTTGTCTTTGAGTTCCTTCATGAACAAGTACTCGCGGCTATACACGACGGTCTCCATCATCATGTATTTAAGGCCCGTCTCTTGGGTCAGTCGGATGATCTCCAGGCACTCATCGACGGTGGTGGCCATCGGCACAGTGCAGGCGACATGTTTGCCTGCTTTCAGCGCAGCGATGCTCATCCAACCGTGATCAGGAATCGGCGAATTGATATGCACGAGATCCACTGCTGGGTCTTTGAGCAACTCGGTGAACTCCGTGTAGCGTTGGTCGATTTTGTAGTGGTCACCGATCTCCTTCAGCTTCGCTTCATTGCGTTGGCAGATGGCATACATCGTGGCGTTCGGATGCCGCTGGAAGATAGGGATGAACTCGGCCCCAAAGCCGAGGCCGACGATGGCTACATTGATTTTTTTATCGCTCATGGTGGTGTTGAAATGGAACGAGCATTGCGCCACAAGGCACCGGGCAAGACCAGAAAAATCGTCGGACAGCTTTTGTGGGGTATCAGACACACATCGTAACCCTGTCCGTGAGGATGGGCTGGGCAACGAAAGCGTTGCACGTCAATTCTTGCCGCTCGTGAAACAGGCGTGTTAGCATCGCAAGCGTATGAGCAACGACACAACGATGCTGCCGAAAATGTGGGCACTGCCCGACGCCATCAAGATACGCCTGGGCCGCGAGGCTGGCCCGCAACGCGCGATGCTGGAGGAGGGTCACCTCTTCATTATCCTGCACAAAATCCCCGCGCCCGATGAGCAGCGGCGACGCCCTGCGCTGTTCTGGCGGCAACCGAATAACCAGTGGCTCTCGACTGAGCGTGGTGCAGGAGCCAATGCTCTCTCACTGTTTTTAACCGCCTATGAGGAGCGGTTGCTAGAACTCGACCAAGCTGAAGTGAAAGCTAACAGCGCAACCGAGTATCATCAAGTGCTGGAAGGCATCGCGCCTGTGCTACGCTCCTCGCGCGGACTGCATCGGGCTCTCCAGGAGGCTCGCGACAAGCTCAAGGAAGACCGCGATCTCATCGACTTTCGAGACCGCGCCGCAGGCATTGAACGCAGTGCGGAACTGCTGCTCCAGGACGCGCAGTTTGGCCTTAGTTTCACGGCTGCAAAACAGGCGGAAACCCAAGCCCAGAGTGCCACGCGCATGGCTAGCGCCGCGCATCGACTGAATCTGCTCGCCGCGCTATTCCTGCCCATCAGCGCCCTCACGGGTATCTTCGGCATGGAGATACGCAGTGGCCTTGCCGACACGTCGATGAATTTTATCGCCGTGCTCGGCGCAGGCTTGGGCGTGGGGCTGGTGCTGGTGCTGGCGATACTGATCGGGCGGAAGTGAAACACGGTCAGAGCCTGCTCGCGTCTCTCAATGCCTAGCTAGGATGGTTTGCCAGCCATCGCCACGCGGCGCTCTGCTTCGCTATCCAGGCGCAGCAAGGCCGCAGAGTTATCGCCTGCGAGCCTGAGCCTGTCGATAATGTCAGAGACCGTATTCTCTTCCTCGACCTGCTCCTGCAAAAACCAGGTGAGGAAGGGCAGGGTAGGGTAGTCCTTTTCAACCAGTGCCAGCTCGTAGAGGTCATTGATCTGCCGTGTCACGCGCTGCTCCTGGGCCAGTGCGAGTTCAAAGACTGCTAGGGGCTCCGATGCAAACACCGTCTGTGGCGCATCCAGTGGGGACAGCGCGATGGTCACGTTGCGCTCGCGCAAAAAGTCGAAGAGCTTCATCGCATGAACGTGCTCCTCGGAGGACTGCATACGCATCCATTTGGCAAATCCAAGGTAAGGCGAGTCTTCAAAATGCGCCGACATGCCAAGGTAGTTGTAATGGGCTTGCAACTCGTTGGTGATCTGGTCGTTGATGGCTTTCTGGACGGATGTAGGTGGTTTCATGGTAGGTGTATAAGGTTGTAGCAGAGGGATACGCGATTCCCCAGCATCTGGACACCAAAATAACAGCCCATGCTACAAGCCGCCGCCCCCTCATTCCTCATCGCGCTGCAAGCCTGTGCGACGCAGTTTTTGCCGCAAAGTCGCACGGTTCATACTCAGTGCGGTGGCGAGATGCGTGGGCTTATTTTCAAACCGGCTTAACAGGTGGCGGAGCATCACTGCCTCGATGCGATCTTGCAGTGTGTCATAAGTGGTCGTCGTCTCACTGGGCATCGTGAGTTGCTGGTCAAGCCATCGGCCCAGGGCGACATCCAGTTCTCCAGTGCTCGACAGCGTGCTGGCATCCTGCGCCGAGGCGGCGACATGAGCGGGTAGGTGGCTGAGGAAGATGGCTCCGCCGCGACTCATCGTCGCTGCGTAGTCCAGCACATGGCGAAGCTCGCGCACGTTACCCGGCCAGGCATAGGCTTGCAGGGCGGCAAGCGCGGGTGGGGTGAGTTGAATGCGTGAGGCGGCACCGCGCAGTTCCAAGAAATAAGCGCTGAGCACAGGTAGGTCGCCGGTGCGCTCATGCAGCGCGGGTACGGGAATGGTCAGTGTGCTGAAGGCATAAAATATCTCGGCTCGCAGGGTGCCATTGCGCACGGCTTCGCGCGGGTCAGCGCTGGTGCTGGCGAGCAGTCTCGGGCGCGGCGTCGGCGGAGCGGCTAACCACGCGGCGAGGTGGGCCTGTGCCTCGGCGGGCATTTGGGTGATTTCTTTTAGAACAAGCGTGCCTTCGTTGGTCGCCGTGAGTTGAGTTGCGAGTGCTGCTGCATCCTTTAATTGCAGGCACTCCACGCTATGCAGCTTTTTCCCAGCTCGGGTGCTATGCGCATGGATGACAGCCGCAGCTAGACTTTTGCCCGAGCCAGAAGGGCCAGTGACAAGGGCTGGCACGTCGCCTGCCGCTGCCTTTGCGATGCCAACAAAGACCTCCTGCAAACAGGCCGCCGCACCGATGAGCGTCACGGCTCGCGCCATGTTGGCGGGTGCTGCGGGTAAGGGGGCATCCACGGGCAAGGTCTTGGCCACCAGCGCACGCAGCGTTTGGTCGAACTGCTTTAAATCGAGCGGCTTGGCCAGATACTCGGTGGCCCCCAGCTTTTGGGCGCTGATGGCGTGATCCAGCGTGGCGTGGGCGGTGACGACGAGCACGGGCAGGGCAGGGGACTTGGCTCGCACGGTCTCCAGCACTCGCAGCCCGCTCATATCTGGCAGGCCTATGTCGAGCACGAGTGCCGCGAAGGTCTCGCGCTTCATCGCCTCTAGCCCTGCGGTGCCCGAAGCTAGGAGCGTTGGCAGGTGCCCGGTGCGCCGAACGGCAAGCGCTAGTGCGGTGCCGAGGGCGTAGTCGTCTTCAATGATGAGGATGGCCGACATGGTGAGGGAACCCATATCCTACGGTCTGGCATTGGCCATCACCCTCATTTACGGAATACGAAACACTTGGTTGGTGATGGGATCGAGAGCCAGCGAACCGCTCGCCATGCCGCCGACATCCAATTCGGTATTGGGCGGGAAAGGGCTGACGACACGGCCTGCTTTATCGGTGCGAGAGCCGATAGGATAGTTGCCTGCCGTGGCGGTAGGTGTGGGCGCGGATGCCTCTTTTTTCGCTGTGGTAGCTGGTGCTGGCGGCGGGGCGGGCTTAGCATTGCCCGAGGAGGACTTCGGCGCTTGTGAATCCGACGATGCGGGGAAACCATCGGCGTAGGGCGAGAGCCCGGTGAAGGATGCGCTGATGGCCGCAGCCCGAGCGGCCTCGGGCGAGGTCTGTGCTGCGGAGGTTGAAGGATTTTTGTTCGCCGTGGATAGTGTGGGCGCGGTCACGACCGTTTGTTTTGCAGGCGCAGATGAGGATTTCGGCGGCGTGTCCTGGTAGCTGGCGACGGGTTGCTCTTCTCTCACTTGGGGTGGGCTGTAACTGCGCTTTTTGGCTGGGGCGCTGGACTTGGCTGGGGCCTTGCTGGCGGTGGCCGTTTTGGTAGCCGTAAGCGTCGTGGGTGCCTGCTGATAAACAGGGGCCTGCGGCGTGGCATATTGTTGTTGCGGGTAGCCCATGGGCCGAGTGGGCGCTGTTGGTGCCATATTCTGCTGGGCGGCAGGGTAGTAGGTCTGTGGTGCCTGTGGTGCCTGTGGCTGGCTACCGCCAAAAACGCTGCTGCGCGGTGCGCTGCCAGGGGGCGGGCCGTAGCCGGGGTTCGTCTCGCCATACAGATTGCGGCGAAACCAGTCCCCCACACGTTTGCTGAACTGATCGCCAGCCGATGGTTGCTGGGCCAAGGCAACGCTGGGGCAGAGGATCGCCAGCAGTGTCATGGCCACGATGAATCCGCACAATTTAGCAGAGGGTATCGAGTTCATAAATTTTGTTAACCTTTCCTAATCTTTGCCATGCTGCAAGCTCTTTTCTTCCGCCGATGTCGGCTGCGCGTACGACGGCCAGCCTCGCGACTGTTAGCCTTGTGAGCGGCAATAATTCGGGCTTAATGCCGCACACCTTTCGCGCCGTTTCCTTCGCCTCTCCTACCCATCATGAGTGATCCCTGGCTCACGCTCATTCTCGACCGCCACACCGCCACAGAGCGCGATGTCAAAGCCGCGTACGCAAGGTTGCTAAAGCAGCACCGACCCGACATCGACCCCGTGGGTTTTCAGCGCGTGCGGGCTGCCTATGCTGAGGCTCTGGACTGGCTGAAGCATCGTGCGCACCACGAGGAGCAGACCGAGCTGGAGGACACCGAAAGCAGTCCCGAACCCCCAGCTCCCTCATTAAATACTGCCGAGGAGGCAAGCCCAGCGAACCTTGCTCCCGAGCCCGAAATAGGCGCAGCATCGTCCATTGAGCCGCTCTCATTACCCGATGTAGAGCCTCCTGAAGTCGCTCCTCCCGAGCTTGCCGCCAGCCTCGCTGCCCTAGCCCAGGCATGGCAGGAAAACTCACGCGAAGGCCTTGCCACTGCTTTTGCCAAGCTCAGTGCCGAGTCGCTAAAGCTGCAACTGCCCGCCTTGAAAATTTGCCGCCTGCTGCATCAAGCGGTCGGTGGAAAGGCCGAGCCTGTGGCCCAACATGCGCCTGCTGATTTTTTGCTGTACCTACTCCGAGGCGGCGAGGTGCAGGTGGTTCTCGAAGTCACAAAATCCTGGGACAGCAGCCATAGCATCGCCTCGGCTGCCCTGCTGGCGATGGCCATGGACAGGGCAAAGTATCAACCCGCCGACGAGGACGCGGCGATGGTGCTCGCGCATCTGGCTCGCATCATCGCCTTTCACCATCCGGGCATCGCCAATCAACTCGTCAACGCCGCTTACCCCTTTTTGCCACTGGATGGGCGCGAGCAAATCATGAGCTTTCTGGAGCACCAGATCGCGATGGGAAAAATCTTCTTTGGCTTTCCTGCGGAGTTTCAGCGCTTTTGGAAAAGCAGGCTCCACCCACGCGATGACGAGGAAACCATGGACTGGTACAGCGCCGAGGCCGTGGAGGCTCTGCGCTACGTGGTGCAGAATCGCGGCCACTCCTGGGAAGGCCTCGGTGTGATCCAGCAGCTCGTGCCGAGCGAGGTCTGGGAGCCTGCTGAAAAAGTGCTGCGAGCCCAAGCGGCGAAAGCCCAAAAGCAGCAACAAAGCGCACGCGGTGGCAGCAAGGGCTTCCAAGGCTGGATGTGGGTCATTATCATTTTGGTGGCCAATTTGGGGCGGATGTTGTCGCACGACTCCAGTTCCACAACACCGCCGAAATCGCCGAGAACCACGGCGGAGCAGCCCAGCACAGGGTTGGGGAAAAAGGCACCCATCGTGCCCTCCACGGCACCACGGCAGCAAGCGGTGCCCCTCGTCCAGCCAACAGTGCCGACCTTGCAGCCTACGCTCAAACTAGCGCCCCCAGGTGCGCCACCAACGCCGCTCATTATTCCACGAAGCCCCGAGACAGGGATTCCAGTCCCAATGCGCGAGCTACTGCGCTAGGCCTTCTGGCCCCGCCAGCGCACGATCATCACCAGCAACAAAACCACACTCGCCCCCGTCGCATCGGCCCATAGATCCTTCAAGGTTTCGCTGATGCTTATCTGGATGTGTGTGCCTCGAAAGGTATCCGAGAGCTGCTCGATGAACTCCCAAAACACCCCGATGGTGATCGCCATACAGAAGCTGAAAAAGTAGGCAGCGAAGGCCGTGATGCGCCCGATGATGGCGGGGAAACAAGCAATGCCATGCCACATGCAGAAGGCCATCGCCGCGCCGCCGAGCGAGTGAACGGTGAAGTCCAAAGGCTTGCGCAGCGACGTGTGGGCGATGGCTTGGTGGAAGATAATCACCGCGAGTGGAGCCCAGGCGGTGCGGAGGAGGAAGGCCTTCATGCTCACAGAATATCCCCAGGGCCATACGTCGCCGCTTCAGGATGCTTCGCCGCGATGGCCGCGACGCGCTCGGCGAAGTAATCCACCTGTGCGCCAGCGTCGCCGCTGTTGGCCTTACCTTGGGCCAGCACGGTATCGAAATCGGCTTGGCTCAAGCCGAGGCGAGGATCGGCAGCGAGGCGTTGGAACAAGTCGTTGCTGCTCACTTTGCCCGTGCGCATGTCCTTGGCCACCTGCACCGCGAGGACTTTGATCGCCTCGTGCGCATCCTCGCGCCCCGCTCCCTTTTTCACCGCCTCCATCATCACCGTGGTGGTGAGCAGGAAGGGTAGGTAGCGCAGCAACTCCTGCTCCACCACCGCCTCAAAGACATCCATCTGATCGAGGATGGTGAGCAGCGTTTCGAGCAAGCCGTCGATGGCCAGGAAGGCATCGGGCAGCATCACGCGGCGCACCACGGAGCAGGACACATCGCCTTCATTCCACTGATCGCCTGCGAGCCCGGCAGCCATCGCGAGGTAGCCTTTCAGGATGATGTGCAGGCCGTTCACGCGCTCGCAGCTACGGCTATTCATCTTGTGCGGCATGGCCGAGGAGCCCACCTGGCCCTTGGCAAATCCTTCACTGGCCAGCTCCTGCCCCGCCATGAGCCGCAGCGTTTTAGCAAAGGACGATGGCCCGCTAGCGAGATCGCACAGGGCGCTGACCACGCGGAAATCCAGACTGCGCGGATACACCTGACCCACGGCATCGAAGGACGCTGGCATCCCGAGATGCACGAGGATGCGAGCCTCCAGCGCACGAGCCTGTGAGGCATCGCCATTGAAGAGGGTAATCTGGTCAAGCCGCGTGCCCACCGCCCCCTTTAAACCACGCGCAGCATACGTGCCAAGCACATGCTCCAGCGCACCGTAGCCGCCCAGCATCTCCTCGCCAAACATCGCCATGCGCTTGCCCACCGTGCTGACCTGTGCCGCGACATTGTGCGTGCGCGCGGTGAAAGGAATATCGCGCAACTGCTGTGCGCGCTTGGCAAAGCGAACCAGCACCGCCACCGACTTGCGCTGCACTTCCTGCAAGGCGCGGAAGACCTGGAGCTGCTCCACATTCTCAGTGAGGTCGCGGCTGGTCATGCCCTTGTGAATGTGCTCGTGCCCCGCGAGATCGCAGAACTCCTCGATGCGTGCCTTCACATCATGCCGAGTCACGCGCTCGCGCTGCATGATCGACGGCAGATCGACTTGATCCTTCACTCGCTCATAGGCTTCCACGACGCCGTCTGGAACGCTGATCCCCAGGTCGCGCTGGCCTTTTAAAACAGCGATCCAGTAGTCGCGCTCCAGCAAGACCTTGCCCTCTCCAGACCAGAGGTTGCGCATGGGGAGGGTGGCGTAGCGTTCAGCGAGGACGTTGGGAATAGAAGACATAAAATGGGGAGGAGACAATGAGAGGGGGAGGCAATGAGACAATGAGAAAATGAGCGGTGGAGAGAGAAATCAAACCCCTTCGCAGGCCTTCTCATCGAAGAGTCTCTGTTATCGTCACACGATGCCGCGCCAGCGCTGAGGCTTCCCAGTTTTCTTGTCGCATGAGCATCAACACTGGATCAGGCTCCTCGATTGACGCGCACCAACTGACCTTTGAGCGATTCGATCCTTTGAAGTTGTGCGTGAACCTTGGCTGCAAGTGCTAGGAAATCAGGATTGTCGGTGCAGACGATAATGCCTTCGTGAATAGGATGCAGTCGATGCAAGCGCATGAAGTCCAGCCGGTTGTGTGTAATCACAGCCCTCCCGCTCTCGACTGCAAATTGCAGCACTTCGTCATCCGCGACGCTTACATTGGCCTTGCCCGCGTCACGCGTGGTCAGCACGTCATGGCCGAATCCACGCAAGGCTTCGACCACTGGCAACGGGAAGTTCTCATTGGAGTAGAAGCCTTGCGTTCATGAGTCATCTCCGTTAGCGGCGATCTCACGATCCATCTCATCATGGTGCGTCCGTGCGTAGTTCCAGGCATTGGCCAGATCTTCAGCATTGATGGAAGGATACGCGGCCAGCAGTTCCGCATCCGTCTTGCCTCCACGTCGCAGGGATTCCAGCAGCCACACGGGCAGGCGCGTGCGAATGATTCGCGCGGAGCCGCCGCAGACGTTGTCTTTGAAATCAATTCCTGGGTGTGCATCAGCCACCTCCAATGCCACGAGCGTGAGGATGCGTACCTGGTCGCCTTTGGGCATGTGCAGCACGGCATCTCGGATGGTATCGAAAGTCATGGTCATAGGCAGACTCTAGGATCGCACGAGGAATGATGCAATTTCTACGTGATGCCCTTGCTTTGCGGCTACGCTGAAAACATCTCCCCGCTTTGATGCGCCCGGCCCATGACGACCAGCGTCTCCAGAATCTCCTGGATGTCTGCCATGCTGGCGCGGGTGAAACCTTGGGCGCTGGCTTCGGCGGTGGTAGGGGTGGGGGCGTGGTGCAGGGCGGCTTCGATGGCTTGGATGCGCTCGGCTAGGGGCTTGGGCCAGGCGATCTTTGATTTCGGATTTCGGATTGGGGATTGCGGATTGGGGGACTGGGCGGCGGGGAGGTCGAGGTTGTCCTGCGTGGCATGGGCGGCTTGCGGGTTTTGGTAGTCGGGGCGCAGCCAGTGGATGATGCCTTGTTGTTCCTCGGCGGCGCGGGCGGCGTTGAGGGCGACGAGGCGGGTGAGGATGTCGGCGTCGTTCAGGGTGGCGGGCCAGCCGTAGGCGGCGAAGACGGCGGCATCCAGGTCGTCGTGTAATTTTTTGAGGATGGAGACAAGGCCCTTCTCATGGATGGCCTTTTCTTTGTCGGTAAGCGTGATCGCGGCGGCTGCGGGTGCCGTGGTTTTCAAGCCGGAGGCTTGGGAGCGATGAGCCGGTGGTGCAGTGAGCGTAGCGAACGGAACCACCGGTGAGGGATCGGCGAAGTCCTGCGCCCCGGAGGCGGCGCGAGAA
>JANOAR010000026.1:0-30613 GCA_031411235.1 Verrucomicrobiota bacterium
CTGCCCGGCGAGTGTGGGATAGGCATCCTGCCTGTCGCGTGTGGGCTGGGCATCCTGCCCGGCAATACGCTGCTTTCCTTGTGTTAGCTTCGCCAGACGTTGCTCCAGCTCGCCGACTTTGGCTTGCAGCGCCTGCATCTCGGCCTTGGTCGCGGGAGTCAACAGCGCCAGCGCGGGCGTCGGTGGCGAAGGGGTGAAGTAGGAGTAGAGGCCCGCCTCGTCGATGTTTTGAAACATGGCGAAGAGGCCGTAGTAGTCGGCCTGGGTGAGGGGATCAAATTTGTGATCATGGCAACGCGTGCATTCAAACGTGAGGCCGAGGAAGGCGGTGGCAAAGGTCTGCACGCGGTCACAGACATACTCGACGCGATACTCCTCCTCCACGCTGCCGCCCTCGGTCTCTTGCTGGTGCAGGCGGTTGAAGGCCGTCGCGACGACCTGTTCATCGGTGGCATTAGGCTGCAGGTCGCCCGCGAGCTGCCACGTCACAAATTGATCGAAAGGCAGGTTATCGTTGAAGGCCTTCACAACCCAGTCGCGCCAAGGCCAGACCTCGCGCTCGCGATCGACCTGGAAGCCGTAGCTATCGGCGTAACGAGCGACATCGAGCCAGTCCACCGCCATGCGTTCACCAAAGTGAGGCGAGGCGAGAAGACGGTCGATGAGGGCATTCAGAGCCTGGGGGGAAGAGGGGGAAGATGGGGAGATTTTCAGAATTTCAGACGATGAGACAGGGAGAGGAGACGACGACGGTATGGGGCTCGATGAGGAGGCTTCCGGTTTGCTAGTCTCCTTGTCTGAAAGTCTGAAAGTCTTCCCATCAACACCGCCCCACTCCGCCGTAAACTGAGCCACCTCCACTGCCGTCGGCGGCAGGCCTGTGAGGTCGAAACTGAGACGCCGAATGAGTGTCTCGGGCGTGGCTTCAGGCTGGGGTTTTAGCCCGCGCGTCGCGAGGCTGGCAGCGATGGTTTGGTCGATGAAGGCGGCGACTGCCGTAGCGTTGGTCGTCGCTTGTGTGGCGGGAGGCAAAGGCTGGAAAGCCCAGTGCGCCTCGTATTCAGCGCCCTCATTGACCCAGCGCTTCAGCGTGGCGATCTCCTGCGGCGAGAGGTCGCCCAGCTTCGCCGAGGCCGGTGGCATGTGCTCATCGGCGTCGGTGGTGAGGAGGCGCTTGATCAGTTCGCTGGCCTCAGCATCGCCCCGCACGATGGCCTTTTTTTCAAACATCGTGTCGCCAAGATCGAAGCGCACACCCGACTCGCGCTTCTTCGGATCAGGGCCATGACAATGGAAGCATTTGTCGGAGAGGATGGGGCGAATATCGCGATTGAACTTCAGCCTTTCCGCCGCCGTGAGGCTGGAGGTGAGGGCAATAAAAGTAAAGAAGAGGGCGATACGCATGGAGGTAAAGTTACGCCAAGGCGCGGCAACGTGTTGCAGGCAGAGAACAGGCGCAGCATACCCCCAGCAAAAAACAGGCTCTGCCCACAAGCCGCATCAACACATTGGAGGAGCGTTGCCTCTGTGTATTTTTTTGAGGCAACTCGAGGCCCTGGGCATTATTCATGCTTGCACCATCCGTATAAATTTGCTGACATCATCCCCGCCAAGTCTAACAACATTTCTGCGGCAGCCGTTGCCGCAGCAATCGCCAGCAAACCAACAACAACACAGCCATCTCCCATGTCACTCCTACTACCTATACTACAAGCAGCCTCCACCACCCAAGACACCGCCGCCGCCCAAGGAATGGGCATCGTCGGATCCATCATCTTCCTCGCCCTTTTCGTCGTCATGGTAGCTGCCGCGTGGAAGATCTTTGAAAAAGCAGGCGAGCCCGGCTGGGCCTGTATCGTGCCTATCTACAGCGCCATCGTTATGTTGCGCATCGCTGGCAAACCATGGTGGTGGCTCTTTTTATTCTTCATTCCCTTTGTCGGCCTCATCTTCGCCATCCTCGTCTGCATCGAACTTGCCAAAAACTTCGGCAAAGGCGCAGGCTTCGGCCTCGGCCTTGCCTTCCTCGGATTCATCTTCTTCCCCATACTCGCCTTCGGCGATGCCCGTTACATCGGCACACATCGCTCGTAGGGCATAGAAGCTAGCCCCCATCCGCACCCCTAACGCCCTTGGGCTCCTGCCGACTCATCTCGGCAAGAGCCCATTTTTTTGCTCAAGTGCATCGTGCCCCTCCCAAAAGACCAGCAAACGACAATCGCTCCCTTGTAAAACCGCTTGCCGCCAAGCCCCCTCCAGGCATAGTCGCCGCCCCAAACAAAGAGTCTTCACGCTGTGCCTCAAACCCCGCGAAGACTCCCCAAACCAAGCCGGGTTAGCTCAGTGGTAGAGCAACTGATTTGTAATCAGTAGGTCGTCGGTTCAAGTCCGACACTCGGCTCCACCTGTAAAATCAAGGGTTGGCGCGTGTTTTGCGGCTCCAAAAAACAGCCTGAAAAAAGAGCGTTTGGACACTATTTGGACACTTTTTAAGTCCATGCTCGCCCTCGAAACGGTCTTGCGGGTCGGTTTTGGACAGAGTGCCAGGATGGTCACTGCGTAGCTTTTTGCTGCCGATGAACCCATTTCCACAGCACGGCACTTGCGCGCGAGGTTGAGCACTAGGCCCACTGTGCTAGGATGCGAGCATGAGCCCATCCATCAGCGCCATTCACAAGGAAACGATCACGGTAAGGGAAGCGGCCCGCCTGCTCAGTGTGCGGCCCTACGACATCAGCATGATGATTCATCGTGGCCAGCTTCGCGCCGTGCCGTTGGTCATCACAAAGCGGCGAATCGCGAAGGAAGATGTTGAGCGGGCTATCGCTACCCGTGCCGAGGGTTGAGAACTTCCAAAAACCAAAACCATCCATCCAAGTATGCCCAGCTTCATCGACTCCTGCGTTCCCCAAAATCTGATCTCGCCCAAACGTGCCAAAAAGTTATTGGGCGCGAGCTACAATGATCTGGCACGTCTTCACGGCACTGGCGAACTTCGATTGATTCCCGTCGCCGTGCTGCGGCAGAAAATTCCTCTCGCGGACGTTGAGCGTTTGCTTGCTGCCCGTGCCACGGCCTAAAACATCATGCCCAGGGTGGCGGGCTATCGTCGGCAGTCGGTGGCGGTGTATGTGGCGAAGACTTTGCCGCGCCCTTGCGATCAAGTAGGAGCCTCGCGACACGTCGCCAGTCTGGAGAGCTGGCTTTGGTCGCAAACCATTCGAGTTGTCGAGTCGTTTTGGCGTGGAGCTTCTGCGCTATCTCGTAAAGGCCAGGTGCTTCGATTGTTCGCTTGTCGCCTTCACAGATGGCGCGGTTGTGTGCTCGTTTTTGAATCATGGCGGTGGTGTCGGGTTTGTTGTCGTCGGCGGTGTTGACACCGTGCGAGGCAACCAGCGGAAGACGGTTGCGACTCCGCGTTGCCCTTTTGCTCGCATGGTTCCTGCCGACACGGTTTCGATGATCTTCAGCCACTCCAACCGCTGCAAAATTCTCCATGCCCTTCTGCCAAAGCTGCCGAGTCGGAGCGCCAGATTTTCAGTCGAGAGGAAAAAGCTTTGCGGTGGTGCGCTGGCATCGCGCTCGCACAAGCTCAGGCTATGGCAGATTCGGAACGCCGTTCGATGCTCGTCATCGTCCAGCGTCTCGTAAACGAATCTCACGCCGTCGGAGAGGTTGCGCCGAAAGCTTGCCTCACAACCAGCCGCGACACTGCGCACTTCCGCTTGGTAGGTCGCGAGCGGGTAGTCAGAAAAAACGTCGCCATGCTGCCGATAAAACTCCTCGGCGAACGCTTCCACGAATAACGGCGCTACTGCCGATGACAGGAACGGAACAAGGCCCGTCATCACCATCGCGTTTCGGTTTCCTCGCTGTGGGTTCCTGTAATTGCGGGCAACGAGCTTCTCATAAAGCTTGACGAGTTCGGCGAAGTCGGAGAAGGCCTTTCCGAAGTGAATAGGTTTCTTACTCGCTGCACTTCTTTCAGAGAGCGTAGTTCCAGTTGCAGTTGCAGTTGCAGTAGAATTCTCCTCTCTCTCCTCTTCTTCTCCTCCGCCAGCCTGTCCAAAAGCCTGAGAAGTCGAACAAGGGTCAAAATCGGCCAACTTTGCCGCGCCCTTTTTTCCTTTCGCCGGCGTCGGTGCCATCGCGATAACGGCAAGCTCTGGAACGGGTAAAGGCACCGCGCCCTCGTTCAGCACAAGCCTTGCGTCACTGCTCACGTAGCACAGCCTGCACAGGTCTTTGCAAGCCTTGTCGCTCTCCACGCCGTAGGCTGTCATCAGGTAGGCAGCAGCAGCCGCAAACGAGGCACCATGCCGCTCTACGCCGTCAGGAATGAGCATGATGGCCTTCACGCCTGTGCCGGATGGTGAAACCCATGCCGCTACAATGTGGCGATCTTTGCCGAGTCGGTCGCGAAGAGCTTCCACCTCGCCCGCTCCAACGCCGTCCACGTCGATTTGCAGAAGCCCAGTGTGATTGCCCACGTCGGCCCGCCCGTGCTTGCCGTTCGTGGTGGTCGCACTCAGCATGAAAGACGGCAGGGCTTTCTTGATCCGGTCGAAGTCTGGCGAGCCTTTGCCAGCCGCTCGCATTTTTCCAATCTGTGCGGACCAGGTTCCAGTTCTCACGCCGTCGAGAAGGCACCGTAAAGGCACATTGCGGCCCTTTCGGGCGTAGTGGGGCATGAAGCCCACGGGTGTATCGCGAAAGCTCATGCTGCCCTCATTTCCATGAAGAAGCTGAAAAGCTCCTGGTCGTCGGGGTAGAGGTTTTTCAGCCGCTCGTATTCAAAGTGGCACCAAAGACAGAAGCCTTTCACGTCCAGTTCCTTGAAGTCGTCGTCGTGGTGGAAGTGATGCGTTTTTGGCTCCACGGCTCGCTTGCAGTTTAGGCATGGCTCTCGTTTCAGGATGCCTTTCTTGACCGCGCCATTCACGGCGCGATGGGCCTTCACTTTCTGAGGATGCGTCGCGCGATAGCGTTTCGATACCGCAGCTAGCTTGCCGTTTTTCAGGCGTTCAGCCGAGCGCTTCCGCTCGCATTGAAGGCAGCGATGATGCCGCCCGGTCTTATTCGATTTGTCATGCACGAACTCAGCCAGCGGCTTGAATTCGCGACAGCAGGAACATGATTTCAGGTTCATGGAGTGCAGCGTTTGGGTTGCGCCGCTCCTTGGGAAATGCTAACGTCCAAGCCTCGATCAAAAGGCTTCTGTGGCCGTCGCTCTCTCCGTGGGAGCGATGGCCTTTTTTATGCCGTGACAGAAGCCTCCTCGATGAATTTGGCCAGGTCTTCGCGCCGGATTCTCACCAGCGTTGGAGAGAAGCGAATTGCCCTCAGCCTGCCATCACGCAGCATTCGCCGAATGGTGATGTTTGAAACTTGGATTTCCCGCGCTGCTCCAGGAATGGAGATCAACGCGCCGTCGCCTAATCTAGTGTTGTCTGACATAGGCGTTGACGCTCATTCAGACGCCCGGCGCGAGCCGTTTCAACGAGGCAGCATTCAAGCGAGCCTTGGGCTTACGATATAAGCCCATTGAATCGCTTGGCTATTTTGCCCCCGTTTTCAGTCGATGCAGTGTCAGCCGTAACCCAGGAAGCTCCTCTTCGATCGTGCTCCAAAATTGCGCCTCTTTTTCCAAGCGTGGCGTGTTCTTGCCGCCCGGTGAATCAATGACTAGCAGCTTCAACTGCACCAGTTTCTTGGCAGTATCCTTCCATTTCCAGCCGAGCCGATGGCAATCAACTACCGTCTCCAACAAAGCCCGCTGCCGCTCCTCGGGTGTCAGCGCAGAGGGTGGAATTTCCCGCCCCTCTTGAACTGCCTCGATAATGACCTTCTCCCGCGCCCTCCAATCGGCCTGCCGTTGCTCAGCCTCAGCCCATGCCCTCGGGTCGGTGAGCTTCCAAATAAAGTCAGCCACCGCATCATTGAACCTCGGTGCGATCACCATATCTGCGCAGTTCAGCAGCGTGTAGTAATCGGTGACATTCGTTGCAGGCTTGCCGCCCAGCATCGCCCGCAGGTAGGTATCGAAACGAGCACGGCCATTGCCTCGCCCCGTCCCACACGAAAGGCGTTGCTTCCGTGCTGCCTTCATCCATGCCACGTTTTCTTGCAGTGCGCAGGCATGGCCAATAACTCGCAGCACGCCGCGCAACTCGCCACGATCACCGTCCCTTTCGCCCACGATCACCGCAGCTTTGGCTATCTCATCAGCCAGCGGATAATTGAACCAACGCCCGATTTTGAGATTGTCCATCCACTGCGGTGTTGTCGCGATCTTGCCCTCTAGCGCCCGCCTTTTTGCATCCACCTTAACCCGCTTACTTTTCAATTCATTGTTGGTCAGGCTCTTTGTGGATTCCAGCCAATCACGATACCCGTCCAAGACATGACTTATTTTCTCTCTCTGCCAATCTTCCGCATCCACCATGCCTTGCTTTTTCAAATGTTCGTCAATCAGCGAAGGGCGCTCTTTGGCATCACAGAGCCTCTTTAGCAGCGTTTGCCGCTCATCCTTGGATAAGTTGCCGAAACGAGCAATCATGCCCTTTTTAGCCGCATTCTGCTTGATCTTCGCATAGGTCTTTTCGCGTTCGTTGATTTCAGCCCGCGCCCTCTCGTAACTCGCGATGATTGCCAACTTGTGCGCTTGGTAATCGGCAGCATCAGGCGCAATGCCCAGCTTCCGCAATGTCTCGCACGCGATGGCGTCGTAACTGTCCTCAGCGCAATGGAGAATTTTCTTGCCGGGTGGAATCGGTGTAGAAGAGAGCGCAGCTTCGCCGCTCTTCGCCCCCGCCCCGCCCCTCTTCACAGGCTTGGACTTCGCTTGTGATGTGGTCGCCTTCTTTGCCATCGTGATTCCTCCCGTGCTCTTGCTGCCTCGCCATGAACTCCACGCCCTCGGCTACGCGCCCACGGCACCGCGTTTCTTTGCTGCCTTCACCGCAGGCACCTTCACAGGCTCTTGCTGTGTGAACTCGATCACGTTCGCCTTTGTGGCTGGAGTGCTCAGCAACGAGCCAAGGTTCACGGTCACTCTCGACTTTTGGCCCACGTAAATCTTGGACGTTATCGCAATGTCGCCATGCCGCAGGAAGCGCGAGGCAGCGTTGATGCCGTGCAACTCATTCACCATCGTGCCAGCTTCCTTGCGCAGAACATGGAGCGCGTTTGTCACCGCCACGCCCTTACCTCGTAGCCAAGTTATCAGGTTGGCGAAGGTGCGTTCCGCCCGGTAGCACCGATGCGTTGTGGCCATCTTTGCCGCGACGTTGGAGCGCAGCACATACTCGCCCTTGGGATCAAGCACTCGCCACGCCCGCAGCATCGCCACAACCTCAGCGTCGAGTTGCACGCTGCCTTTGGAGTCCTCGGACTTGGCTTGGAAGAATTCGCCGTCTTCGATGTGCAGCACGCCCGCCATGAAATCCACCGACTGCCAGCGCAGCTTGTCAGCCTCGTTACGGCGCAAGCCAGCGAAGAGCAGCAGCACGAATGCCTTCCACTTCTCCAGATTCTCAGGCACGGTAGAAAGCTCTTCACGCGCTGCTTCCACCAAGGCAGGCACGTCGATCTTGGAATCATACCGCATAGACCCGCGCTCAAAGAACTCCACGTTGAGAAAGGGATTTGCAGGCAGATTCAAGCCCGCCAACTGCCTCAAAATCTTGGGCGCGAACAAACTCTTGGCGAGTCGCAGCGTGGTGTTGATGCTCGTTTTTGCCGCGCGTTGATCCGCAGGATTTGGCCCCACGGCCCGCAGCGTCGCCAGTCGCCAGCTAGCCAGCTTCTCAGGTGTCAGCACCGACAACGGCACCGCATCCACCTTCTCCCGCCACTTCTCCGCGCCGCCCGTGTGGCCATCGTAGCGCGAAGGGTCATCACGGCCCACGCCCGACACATCAGCCACGATGCGCCGCAGAGAGCGCGAATAGTCCGAGAGCGTGATGGCTCGCGCATCAGATACCGCCATCGCCGATGCGATGAACTCGCCCAGGGTGGCAATGTTTGGGCTATTCGCAGCCCTTGGCATCCATTTGGCAATGACTGCCTCCCAGCCCTCGCCCATCAGCAGCTTGTAAATATCCGCTGCCTTCTGTGCCGCTGCCGTTTGGTTAGGCGTGCGCAGGTTGATCGTTTCACGAATGCCCTTGTGAGAAATCTTGATGCACCAGTCCAGCCCCTCGCGCTGATCTCCATCACGGGCATAGCGATTGCGGAAAATTCGAGGCTTCCAGTATCGGGCATCAGTCTTGCCGAAATGCTGCGTTTTGCCCTCCTCTTGAGCATCGCCATTTTGATTCCGTTTGGACACTATTTGGACACTTTTTTGGTTCATGGTAGCTCTAGGGTGATGAAGTGTGATAACGGGTAACGCGCTAGAATCCTTTATTCTACAAGGGTTTGAGTGCTCACACGTCATCTAACCATATCAGCCCTAAACAGGCAAGAGCCGAATTTGTAATCAGTAGGTCGTCGGTTCAAGTCCGACACTCGGCTCCAGCTGTAAAATCAAGGGTTTCAGCGTGGTTTGAGGTTTTGAAACTGGAGGAAAAGCACATTGCTCATCCCTGCCGAACCTGACAGCCTAGAGAGTTGAGCCGTTGATCATGCCATGAAACTCCTTTTTGTCATCATCGCTGCATGGGCATGTAGCCACTCTGTTTGCGCGAGTGAGGACGTGATGACGAAGCTCTTGACGCTTGACTTACCCACGTCTCCCGCACGCAGACTGCTTGCGCTTTTAGATCGTGTGGATGATGCGAAGACACTGGAGGCTCAACGTCGAGACATTCCTGTTGGCATGAAGGCGCTGCTTGAAGCGGATCAAGAAACTTTGCTCGACACTATGTCGCTCGCTCTTTGGAATGGCCAACTCTACAACGACTCGCAGCGCATGTTGATGGAGCTGTGTGCCAAACGCTTCCCCGAAGAGGCCATCGCTCGACTTGATGGGAAGGGGATTTTTTCCGCCCGCGCTGAGGCCGCGTGGCAGGTGTGGTCGGTAGTCGCGAAAACCGATCCTGAGCGCGCCTTGGCAGCGGCGCAGGCTTACTTTGATCCGAAGAACGGCTACTACCGCAGCCAGTTGCAAACCGGCGGCGTGGGCAGACCAATTGCCTTCATCGCACGGGCGGTGGGCAGACAATGGATGGTTCGTGATGGTGTCACAGCCATCAAGAAGCTCGGCACGCTGCCTCATGCGGATGACATGGATGGTAAGTTGCTGGAAGGCATGTGTGAAGCCGCTTCGACTCCTGATGAATGCTTGGCTTTGCTCTCCTGGTTCATCGGCCCAGGCAGTGAGGTCAGCCGATTTCAGAAGGGCTTTGATCCTTGGTGGCAGAGGCCGCTGAAAAGAGCTGCCAGCCAAGACATCGCGAAGGCGCGGGCCTGGGTAGAGCACGCGTTTCCTGCGAAGACAAAGCGCAAATCGAATGCGTCGTCTGACTGGGATGGCGTGGATTTTCGTCGAGTGCTTTTCTACGCTTGGGCACAAGCAGATGCGTTACCCGCAGCAGTCTGGTATGCTGCGCAGTATGCTGACGATGACAGCGATGCAGAGGGTGTCCTGCTGTCCTGCGTGGACGCCATCGCGAACCATTCGCCAGAAGGAATGCCAGCCGGACTGTGGTGGTTCGAGTCGTTCATCGAGAAGCCACACTTCATCGCGGTGGTGGCGTCGCTGCTGAACTCGGCAGGCGAGAACCGGCAGGATGACACGGAGCTTCGACAAGTCGCGACCTGGATCGCATCGCTATCCGTGGAGAGGCGTGAGCGCATTCTCATCGCTTCTAGGAAGGACTGGATGGGCTACCGCGTGCCCTTTCCGTTGAGCATGGAGAACAAGGCTTTGATGTGGTGCTGTCCGAATGAAAGCGAACGGCGAACGATGCTGAAGCACTTGAAAGCCGAGTTGAAGAGTGCGCCTAGTGAGGGCAGTTCTGAGGTGCTCGATGTCGAGAACGCCTTCGGAAATGAATTCCGAATCACTGCTAGCAAGTTCACGCGCACTAGCGCAGCCGAGGCGATTGCCACCGCGAAGCTTCTCGCAGCCCAATACAAGGCTGCCATCGAGTCCTTTGATCCGCAGGAGAGGCTTGCTGGCATGCCCGCGCTTGATTGGCTCGCAGTCGCGCCGACGGCGAAGTTGAGGGAGGTGTTGTTGGCTCACCTTGAGGGCACGGATGGCAAAGCTGATGGCTACAATGTCTTGGACGCTTTTGTCGCCGCGATCCTGGCCACGTGGACTGACAAGGATTGGACAAGCTGCGAGCAGTTCGCCTGGGACGCTGCGGTGCCAGTAGGCACGCGTCGCATGTTGCTGGTTGAAACCTTTAAAAGCGCAGCACAGCACTGGCCTGACGAAGTGTATGCACGGCTCACGAAGCTGAGTGCTGAAGGTCGCTTTTGGGCGAAGGCTTTGATCAGCGATGGTTCAGATGTGCAGTGCGGTGGCGATTGTTACATGGGCTATGTGCCGCAACGTGTTGGCGCGGCATGGATCAAGCGAGACAAGGCTGCTGCGATTGCGCAGATAAAGAAGCTGCCGCCTGAATGGCGCACAGGTGCGATCAAAGGTGCCATCGAATCCTTCGACATGGCAGGCGCGGGATTGGCACTGTTGGATTGGGCAGTCGAGCAGGATGCCAGCGCTCCGAAGTCGCGCGAGGAGAGCCGTCGCATGAATCTCTCTTGGTCGCATTTGCCGCACGCCAGGACTATTCTCTCAAGGTTGGTGGAGATCGACGTCGATGCTGCGCGCCGATGGCTTGAAGCCGATGTGGCTCGTCTCACCAAGACGCGTGAAACCTTCGACGGTGTTTATGAGGTGAGCCATGCGATGTTAAAACGCGATCCCATTGCCGCCGCCGCATGGTTGCAACGCGTTCGTCCCGGCGAGGATATGACGTGGTCGCTCGTCCAACAACTCATCGCGAAAGATGAGGCGCTCGCGCTGGAATGGATCGCCTCGCACAGCAACGATGCACACATCGACAGCGCCTACACGGTGATGGTTGATCATTGGGAAATCGCCAAGCCTGCCGATGCCGCAACGATGGTGGCGAAGATGAGCAAAGGCGGGCGAACTCGTCGTGCGGCCCATCTTTATCAATCGTGGTCGCGGCTGGATGAGAAAGCAGCGAAGCAGTTCCTAGATAGCGTGATCGGCCTTGGCAATGACGAGCGCAAAGAGATCGACAAGGAGATCGTGAACCTCGAAAAGTATGCGTTTGATCGGCGAAAGTAGAGTGACTTCACCTGCTCGCTGCGCTCTTGCTTGGTGCCGTCACCTTCCTTTCCTTCGATAAAGATCAACGCGCCCTCGCCAAAGCAGAGGGTTTGATCGTTGGGCCATGAGGCACACACGGCACAGTGTAACCCTCATACACGCTTCTTTGCTGCCCTCGCCGAAGGCTCCACAGGCTCTTGCTGAGTGAACTCGATCACGTAACCCATTGATTTTGCTAATGGAGGCGAGGGCGGGAATTGAACCCGCGCATACCGGTTTTGCAGACCAGTGCATTACCACTTTGCTACCTCGCCATTGCTCCCCGACTCTTGGCCGGATGAGAGAGCGAGGAGTTTAGGCGCTTGGCGGGGGTTGTCAATCGCGCGGGGGAAAGTATTGCGCCTGCCTTTTGGCTACGGTTTTACATCGCGCTTCCTCTGTGGCGCTTTGTAGTTTTTGCAGCACACACAGCCGCCACGCTCGAACCAAAGCAGCCTCATGTAACAGAAAACTTGTGGCACTGGACGCACCGCCAATCAGGCAAACGTTGGCTGTAGCTCAGGCGACATACGGCCTAGCTCATGGAACGTCCCGCTGCCGACGGCATCGCCTTCGGCAGTGGCCCTGAGCCCACACCCGCGCTAAACGCTGGCAAATTCGGCGAGCCCAGTGAGCCCAGGCTCGGCAGTTCCTCATACGGCTGGCGGTGATCCACATAGTGGCGGTCAAACACCCCACTCAACTCGCCCGCATAGTTGTCCAGACGCACTACCATGCTGCGGATCGCGTTCACCAAAATATTGTACCCGAACATGCTCGGAATCGCCACCAGCAGCCCCACCACCGTCGTCAGCAACGCAGCACACACCCCTGGAGCCATCACCTGAATACCGATATTCCCCTGCATCCCCGCCAGCCCTGCAAAGCTATCCATCACCCCCCATACCGTGCCTAGTAGCCCCAAAAAGGGTGCCCCGCTCAGCGCCATCGCCACCACGCTCATCTTTGCCTCTAGCTTCAGCGCCGCTTCGGCCACTGCCTGCTCCATGGCATTCTGCACCCCCGCCATCTGCGACGGCGATATCCGCCCCGCCCCCTGCATCCTCGTCACAAACGTCTTATCCGGCTCGTCCACCCCCACCAAGTGAAAGGCCAACTCCCGCGATGCCGCATGGTAAATGTGGTAAAACGGAGCCATCTCAAAGCGCTCCCGCGACTGAAAAATCGCCAGCGGATGCGCCGTCGTGCGGAACACCTGCACAAACTCCTGGTTCGCCGCCCGCGCACGCCCCAGCAAATAAAGTTTCGACAGCATCGCCGCCCAGCTCAGGCACGACATCGCCACCAAAATACCGCAAATCACCGCCCCCGAAGTCGTACACTGGTCGATGGCAAAGTCCAAGCCACTGGCGAGAACAGGGTGGGCAAGCAGTAAATTCATAGCGGCAGGCAAGTATTTCCAAGGGGTAACGGCCCAGCATCCTAGCGGCTTCATCACCGTTGTCTCGCAGATTTGCTACTCATCCTGACAACATCCGCCCCGGGCTTCGTGTTACCAGAGAAAATGGAAGCCAAAGAAATATTTCTTGCGCAAAGCAGTATTTGAAGATTAAAACTACACTTGTAGATTTTAATTCGCACCCCATGTCGAACGAACCCTCCAAAGCCAAGCTGCCTGCCATCTCAGATTCCGAATGGCTCATCATGTCGGAATTCTGGCGGCTCGGTGAAGCTACCGCGAAGGGCATCATGAGCGCGATGGAAGACCATCAGTCCTGGCAGCCCACGACGGTGCAGACCCTCATCAACCGGCTGGTGCAAAAGGGAGCGCTGGGCCGTCGTAAGGAGGGACGAGAGTTCATCTACAGCCCGCTGGTGGATCAGAATCACTGCTCACACGCGGCGAGCCGCTCGTTCATGGATCGCGTCTTCGGCGGCAAGCTCGCGCCGCTGCTCGCCACCTTTATGGAGCGCCATGAGTGCTCGCCGGAAGACATCGCTGAACTCAAACGCCTGCTAGAGGACAAGACAAATGCACCTCATTGATCTCATCGTTTCATGCTCGGGATGGGCATGGCATACCACACTCATCATGCTGCCCGTGATGGCGCTCCTGCTCCTGCTAGGGCGGTGGCGTTCATTCCCTGCTCGCTGGCGTCTGGTGCTCGCTGGCGTGGTCGCCGTGCGGTTGCTATTGCCCATGGTGCCAGCCGTGGCCTGGCATCCGTGGAGCAAGGCGAAGGCTGCACAAGTCGTCACTATCGAAGCGGCATTTGAGGCTCCTGAAGTGGCGCAAACCTTGGTCTTCATACCTGAGTCGGCCTCGGGCTGTGCTACCGCCGCTGCACCCATCGCATGGTCTTCCATGCTCGCGGTTGTTTGGCTCAGCGGTGTGATGCTGACCGGAGCCTGGGTGCTCGCCTCGCATCTGCGGCTGAGAGCGCTCATTCAAACGCAAGCCCGGCCCGCCAGCGAGGAGGTGCGCAGCACGCTCACCTGGAGTCGCAAGCGCATGGGACTGAATGGCCAAGTGTCCGTCCTACAAGTCACCGGCCTGCCCACTATGGCGCTCTGGGGCTGGCTCACGCCACGCGTGCTGGTGCCGCATGATGTCACCGAGCGCTACTCCCAGGCCGAAATGCGCGGGATGCTGCTGCACGAGCTGGCTCATCTCCGCCGTCGCGATGGCCTGTGGATCTGGCTCGGCCTCGCGGTGTGCGCCTTGCATTGGTTCAACCCGCTCGCCTGGCTGTGCCTGCGTCGCTACCTCGCCGATCGTGAGCTGGAGTGCGACCGCGCCGCACTCGACCACCTGCCAGAGCCTGACCGCCTCACTTATGGCCACGCTCTTTTGAAGACTCTCGCGGGCAACACGGGCTGGTCTTTCGCGACCTGCACCCCGTTTGCCCGCTCCACCGCAACCAACGAACTCAAACACCGCATCACCATGATCGCCCAACCACTGAACTCCCGCTGGGGCCGCGCTGCCGCCCTGCTCACCGTGCCCCTGCTCGCGCTTGGCACGCTCACCACCGCTGCCGATGAGGAAGGCAAGAAGCCCGCCACCGAAGAAGGCAAAGCCTCCGCTGAACGCGAAGGCGGCGCACGTAAGTCTGCTGAACGCGATGGCGAAGGGACGAAGAAGACTGGCGCACGCGATGGCGAGGGCGGCAAAACAGGGCCTCGCGACGGCGAAAAACCCAAGACAGGCGCTCGTGACGGCGAAGGCGGCACCAAGACGGGTGCTCGCGATGGCGAGGGAACCAAGACCGGAGTCCGCGATGGCGAAGGCAAAAAATCGGCGGAACGCGAAGGCGGCGGCAAGATGCGTGAAGGTGGCGAAGGCAAAGGCGCGGCGGCACCCGCCACCGCAGCCAGCAGCCAGGCGATGGTCATTCAAGTGAATGGCGAAGGCAACGTGGTGAACAGCAAGGGCGAGGTCATCCCGATCAACCAAGTGCGCGGTAAAATGAAAGACATCGCTGATGCCAACCCCAATCAAAGCATCACCCTGCGTGCCGCTGCCGACACGCCGTATGCCAAGGTTCTCAATGTCCTCGACGCCCTCAAAGACTCCGGTCTGAAGGACGTGAAAATGGAGCAAGCCCAGTAGTCCTCCAGACACAACACAGCGGAGAGTAGCCCAGGGCTTTAGCCCGCCAAGACATCGTAGTGCCCACGACTCACCACCCACCCCGAACCAAACGGGCTAAAGCCCGGACTACTCTTCGCCCCATGAACCGCCACCTCGCCCTGCTCCTGCTTTGTCCTCTGCTGGCGCAAGCCCAGCAGCCATCGAAAGATGACGTGTTAAATGCCCTCAACAAGGCTGCAATTTTCGTGCAGAGCAACCTCAGCGTTCATGGCGGATATCTATATGCATGGAGTGGTGATCTCAAACTTCGTGAGGCCGAGGGCATTCCTGACGAGCACACCTTCTGGGTGCAGCCGCCAGGAACACCGTTGGTGGGCGAGGCTTTCTTAGATGTCTATGAGGCAACCAAGAAAGATGTGGTGCTCAAATTTGCGCATGAAGCCGCGCTCGCCTTGGCACAGCGCCAGTTGCACAGCGGTGGCTGGTATTACTCCGTCCACTTCGAGGGCAAGGAGAGCACCAACAAGTTCTACTGCCACGACCTGGAGTGGAATCCGCAGCCCAACCCCGTGCCGGAAAAAGCACGCCAGCAGCCCACCGGCTGGGACATGTGGAAGACACGCCGCTACGAGGCCAACCTCACCACTCTCGATGACGATACCACACAGAGCGCACTGCGTTTTTTGATGCGTGTCGACAAGGCGCTGGAGTTCAAAGACAAACTCATTCATCAAGCCGTGGAACGTGGCTTGAACGCGCTGCTCATCATGCAATACCCCAACGGTGCATGGTCAACAAACTGGGATCGCCTTCAAGAAGTGTCGCCCAGCGCCGCCGACTACCCCGTCAAACCCGCCTCATTTCCCGACGACTACCCGCGCAAGTGGCCAAAGGATTTCACCGGCTGTTACGTGCTCAATGATGACCTCATCGCCGACTGCATCCACACCCTCATCCGCGCCTTCGAGATCTACAAAGACGAGCGCTACCTCGCTGGCGCAAAGAAGGGCGGCGAGTTCTTCCTGCTCGCGCAAATGCCCGACCCCCAGCCCGCCTGGGGTCAGCAGTATGATAAGAACATGCAGCCCGTGTGGGGCCGTGCCTTTGAGGTCACCGCCATCAGCAGCCGCGAGTCTGAAACCGCGATGGAGGCACTCATGCTGCTCTGCCGCGCCACCGGCGACAAGCGTTGGCTGGCCCCCATTCCCAAGGCGGTCAACTACCTGCGCAAGTCGCTGCGCCCCGATGGCAAGCTGGCCCGCTACTATGAGATGCGCACCAACAAGCCACTCTACTTCCAGCGCGCGAAAGGCGGCGGCCACGAGCTGACCTACAGCGATGACAATCCCGCCAGCAACTACGGCTTCATCATCGACCCCATCCTGGACGACATCCAAGTCGAGTATCAGCGTCTGAACGCGATGCCGAAACCCGCCGGCCAGCGCCCGCTCAAAGAGTCGCCTGCGGAGCTGGCCAAAGCTGCGAAGGAAGCCATCGCCTCACTCGATCAACGCGGAGCCTGGGTGCAGCACGATGTGAAGATGAAACACAACAAAGGCGTCCCGCCCAGTGGCGTGATTTTCAGCGAAGTCTTCGCCAAAAATGTCGCAACACTCTGCCACTCCATCGGCCTCGGCCATCGCCCACCTCTTTCCCAATGAAAACGTTCGCCTTTGCTTTCCTAGCTTTGCTTTCGCAAACCTTCGCCGCCGACAAGGTCATCATCCCTTGGTCGTTCAAGCCGCTCACCCGCCCTACACTGCCGCAGCCTCAGGATAAGACTTGGATCAAAGACGACCTCGACCGCTTCATCCTCGCGGGGCTCACCGCCAAAAATATCCACCCCAATGCCGACGCCCCGCGCTCCATGTTGCTCCGTCGCGCGACGCTCGATCTTCACGGCCTGCTGCCCACTCTCACCGAGCTGGATAACTTCGAACGCGACCCCGCCAGCGACGACATCGCCTTCGCCAAGGTCATCGACCGCCTGCTGCAATCCCAGCGCTTCGGTGAGCGCTGGGCGCGGCATTGGCTCGATGTTGTGCGTTATGCCGACAGCTCGGGCCGCTCGTGGAATGCGCCCTTCATTCAGGCCTTTCGTTACCGCGACTGGGTCATTGATTCGCTCAACGCCGACAAGCCCTACACGCGCTTCATGGCCGAGCAGATCGCGGGTGATTTATTGCCGGTGAAATCCGATGCCGAGCGGCAGCAGGGCATCATCGGCACTGGCTTCCTCGCGCTCGGTTGCGTGGATCTCACCGCCTTGCAGTACGAGCAATTCAAGATGGATCGCATCGACGACCAGATCGACGTGACCACCCGTGCCTTCATGGGCCTCACCATTGCCTGCGCACGCTGCCACGATCACAAGACCGACCCCGTGGCACAGAGCGATTATTACGCCCTCGCAGGCCTCTTCACCAGCAGCGAGACCTGGAGCGGCACCGCGCACAAAGCCGAACTGGGCGCAAACCTTTACGTCGATCCCGACCGCCTGCTCACTCTGCCCACAACCAAGCCGCTCGTGCAAGCATCGACAACAGGCGCGAAGACCACCTCGCTCAAGCCCAGCGAAGTCAATGCCATGGACGACATGCAGCCCGCCATGATGACGGGCAAGACAGGCCGCTTTGCCACCAGTTACACCTTCGACCCCAAGCTCGCGATGGGCATCAGCGAGGCCAAAGCCGAGAACTGCCCCATCCGCATCGCCGGCGATCCGTATGATGAAGGCCAGACGCCCAAGCGCGGCGAAATGGAAATCCCCAGCCTTCCCCCACTGCCCAAAGTAGGCCCCCAAGAGAGCGGACGCCTGCAACTCGCGCAGTGGCTCAGCCAGCCCACGCATCCGCTCACCGCGCGAGTGATGGCCAATCGCATCTGGGCACATCTGTTTGGCAAAGGCATCGTCGGCACCGTGGACAATTTCGGCATCACAGGCGAAAAACCCACACAACCCGAGCTGCTCGATCACCTCGCCATCCGCCTCGTCGAGACAGGCTGGTCGATGAAAAAGACCATCCGCCTGATGATGCTCAGCCACAGCTACCGGCAAAGCTCTAAAGTCGGAAGTGGGAAGTCGGAAGCGGGAAGTCAGATTACCTCCGACCTTCCACTTCCCACTTCCGACTTGCTTTGGCGCTCCGCCCCGCGCCGCATCGAGCTAGAAGCCCTGCGCGACTCACTGCTGCAACTCAGTGGCGAGCTGAGCAACGAGCGCCCCACGGGCATCCAAATCGCGGGTAATGGTGGCAAAGGCAACACAGGCCGCACCACCAGCCTGCTCAATATCGAGTCACCCTACCGCACCATCTACCTGCCCGTGCTACGCGACCTCCTGCCCGAGATGCACGACACCTGGGACTTCCCCAACCCCACGCAAATTATTGGCCAACGCCAAGTCACCACCGTGCCCTCGCAAAGCCTCTTCATGATGAACAACCGTCTCGTCATCAGCACCGCCCAAACCCTCGCGCAGCAAGTGCTGGAAGACGCCAGTCTAAAATACGACAAGGCAAGATTGCAGCATCTGTATCGCCAGCTCTTCAGCCGCAAAGCCGATGAAGACGAAGCCAGCGCCGCGCTGGAAATGATGGCCGCGCTGGAGACGCCCAGCGATGAAAACAACAAGCCCCTGTACCGCTGGGCAACGATGACCCAGGCGCTGCTAGGGAGCGCGGAGTTTCGGTATGCTAGATAGAAAAACCGTGAGCGAGGAGCAATAGAATCCAAACATCCTGCACTGCCTAACACCACACACAAGCGATGAGAGCAACCTTGGCAATGACCTGCGTAACAGCAGCCCTGACTACAGCGGCAGGGGGCATTGCAGCGGGTATCAATCGCAACCAGAACCCCATTGTGTCGAGCATCAGCGCCATATCAGGCTTGCTGCCTTGGCTCTTCATTGGCTCTATGTTTTTCAACTTCGATCTGCCTCAAGCACTAGCGGTCATTGGGCTTTACCTGCCTGCTCCAGCCTTCCTCATGGCCATCGTTGGGCTCGCTACAAGCGACCGTAAAGCTGCCCAAAAGGCCACGATGCTGGCTTTAGTCGCAGGCTTGTGCATGGGCCTTCTCTTCACGCTCACGATGTTCGATCTTCTCTGCCAGATGTAATATCCCCACTCCGCCATGAATCTGTCCCGTGCTTACCTTCTCTGCCTTATGCTCAGCTCATTGCTGGGTGCTTGGTATGGTCGTGGTAGCTTTAGGGGTGAACTGTTATCACTTATAGTGCTCACCTGGGTGGGAGCGCCGCTTTTATTCGGGGCTATGATTTATGCCCTATACACACGCTCTCGGGAAGGCTGGAACAGTCTGAAGCCCTTTTTTTGGATCGGCATTTCGATGCTAGCCATCATAGCCAGTTGGAACGCTGGGGAGTGGCTGCATAAACACGATGTTCACACAGCCAAAGCATTCCCAGCCATCGCACTTCCCATGATTCGGGAATTCCAAAAGACTCATCCCAACTTGCCAGATGAGCTTGATCAAATTCCCAACATACCGCCTGTCCCCGCGCTCTTGACCAGTACCAAGGCAAACAACCAATACACCTTCACAATGTATATCGAAGGTGCGTTCATGGGTCATTATGAAAGCTACAACGAGAGCGATAGCGCCTGGGAATACGCGGGCGATTAACACTCGATGAACTCCAACCATTCCATTCCCATTGCAAAGGCATCGGCCTCATCAACCGCCCATTCCGAAGCCCTGAAAGGGCGGAAAAATATAGCCCAGGGCAAGCGAGCTTTAGCGAGCATCGCCCTGGGTTTCGTAGAGATCAAGGGCGGGCGAACCCAAGACGATGCTAGGTATGACGGCAACCAGATGCCCCGTTATCGCGCAACCGCCAGCGACCCGACTTTGCTTGGGATGGGCGCATCTGGTGTCAACTGGCCACTGCAGGGCTTCGGAGGTCAACGCTTACTTTACAGCAAATGTCATTCATTAATCCCAGCCACTGCTATCCAATGAACAAACTCTGCCCTAACACCCAACTCCTCACCACCCGCCGCGACATCCTCCAGCGGACGTCGGCGGGCTTCGGCTGGCTTGCGCTCTCTGCGATGGCGGCGGAAACGAAGACGCAGTTCATCAACCCGCTTGCGCCCAAGCAGCCGCATTTCCCGGCCACGGCGAAGCGTGTCATCTTCATGTTCATGAATGGTGGGCCGAGCCATTTGGAGTCCTTCGACTACAAGCCGGAATTAGCGAAGGCAGGCGGCCGTTATCTTGCGCCGCAGTTTGAATTCAAGCCGCGCGGCAAGAGCGGCATCATGATCTCGGAGGCGTTCCCCAATTTGGCGCAGCACGCGGATGACCTGTGTCTGCTGAACAGCGTGACGACCAAGAATCCTGGGCACCAGCAGGCCGTGGTGGCGCTGCACACAGGCAACGAAAACTTCGTGCGTCCCTCGGTCGGTGCGTGGGTGTCGTATGGGCTTGGCACCGAGGCGACGGATCTGCCTGCCTTTGTCACCATCGACCCCATCAGCGATCAAGGTGGCGCGAGCAACTACGGCTCGGCCTTCCTGCCAGCGACATTCCAAGGCACGCGCCTCAGCGGTGGCGGCGGCGGGGTGCCCAACCTCTCGAACACCAACCTCACCGCACGCGATCAGCGCACGCAGTTGGACTTCATGCAGAAGCTCAATCGCGGGCTGCTGGACAAACACGACGCGGGCAACCCCGAGATCGAGGGCATCATCCAGTCCTACGAACTCGCATTCCAAATGCAGTCGTCCGTGCCTCAAGTATTCGATACCGATGGCGAGCCACAATCCATCCTCGACCTCTATGGCATCGGTGATGGCGAGACGGAGCGCTTCGGCCAGCAATGCCTCATGGCGCGGCGTTTGGCGGAGAAGGGCGTGCGCTTCATCCAACTCACCTCCAACGGCTGGGATCATCACAACAAGATCGGCGAAAACTTCGCTACGCGTGCCGCTAGTATCGACAAACCTATCGCGGGCCTCATCGCCGACCTGAAGCAGCGCGATATGCTGAAGGACACACTCATCATCTGGGGCGGCGAGTTTGGCCGTGGCCCGCATGAAGACAATGGCGGTGGTCGCGGGCACCACGCCAGGGGCTACAGCATGTGGATGGCCGGCGGCGGCGTGAAGGGCGGCCAACGCTACGGCAGCACCGACGAACTCGGTGATGTAGCCGTGGAGAACCCCATGCCCACGCACGATCTGCACGCCACGATTCTGCACCTACTCGGGCTTAATCATGTGAAGCTGACCTATCGCTACGCAGGTCGAAACTTCCGCCTCACCGACGTGGAGGGCGAGGTGCATCGGGGGGTGCTTGCGTAGCCTTGCTCGTGAGAGCGGGGCAGGCGGATATCTCGTTAACACCGAGACCACACAACGAGCCTTCGCTACAAACAGAGTCCAGTGCGCCCCTTGCTCACGCAAAGAGGCTACACATTAAACCGCCACTCGACCACGTCGCCGTCTCGCATCACGTATTCCTTGCCTTCGATACGCAGCTTGCCGGCCTCGCGGCATTTACTCTCGGTGCCTAGGGCGACGAGGTCGTCGTACTGCACGATCTGGGCAGCGATGAAGCCGCGCTCGAAGTCGCCGTGGATGACGCCTGCGGCCTGCGGTGCCTTCATGCCTTTGGTGATCGTCCAGGCGCGCGTTTCCTTCTCGCCTGTGGTGATGTAAGTCTGCAAACCAAGCAGGTCATAGGCGCTCTTGATGAGGCGCGAGACGCCGCTGTCGGTCACTCCCAGATCCGTGAGATAAGCAGTCGCATCCTCCTCGGGCAGATCGACGAGTTCGTTCTCGATGGCAGCGCTAATGACCACAGCGCTGGCGCTGTGCATCTCGGCGACATACTTGCGCACGGCAGCGACGAAGGGATGGGCATCGGGGTTGTTCGAGGCCGTGGCGAGGTCTTCCTCGGCGACGTTGCAGGCGTAGATGACGGGCTTGCCCGTGAGCAGGAAGAAGCCTTTCACCAATTCCTTTTCCTCCTTGGTAAAATCAATCGTGATGGCGGGCAGGATGTTGTCGAGGTGGGCGATGATTTTCTCCACCACGGTCAATTCAAAGGCGGCTTCTTTGCTGCCGCGCTTGGCTTCTTTGTCCAAGCGCGGGCGGCGCTTTTTCATCACTTCCAGGTCGGCGACGATCAACTCGGTGTTGATCACATCAATGTCGCGCACAGGATCCACGCTGCCATCGACGTGGTGGATGTCTTCGCTCTCGAAGCAGCGGACGACATGCACGATGGCATCGACTTCGCGGATGGTGCTGAGGAATTGGTTGCCGAGGCCTTCGCCCTTGCTCGCGCCTTTCACTAGGCCCGCGATGTCCACGAACTCAATCGCGGCGGGCACGATCTTCTGCGTGTTGCCTAGCTTTTGTAGGACTTGCAGGCGCTCATCAGGCACGGTGACGATGCCGATGTTCGGCTCGATGGTGCAGAATGGATAGTTCGCGGCTTCCGCTTTCCGCGTGCGTGTGACCGCGTTGAAGAGAGTGGATTTACCAACATTGGGGAGACCGACGATGCCTGCTTTTAACATAAGGGCGCGGAGGCTAGCGAGATGGGAGCCGGGCGCAACCTTGGCGGCAATGTGGCGAGCAATACGCAAGCGAAGCGCGGTGCCCCGACGCTGAAAGCGCCCCGTCCGCACGGATAAGGCGCCGAGTGATAGGCCCAGCCAGATTTTTTGAGCCTACATGTAACGAGCCCACCTCTCTACGGGTAGATCAGGCATGAAACACGCTCTTCTGTTTGCTGTATTTTTGCCCATGCTCGCCGCCCACGGCGCTGGCTTTCCGAACATCGCTCGGCCCACGGCTGGTGCATTGCTCACGCCGTCACGCGTGGCTGCTACGGATGGGCGCACGGCGGTTATCGCTTGGCACAACGGACTCGTTTACACCGCGCCGGAGTCGCCAGGCAGTGCGCCGGGGTCGGACATTCAGGCTCGGGTGTGGGACTTCGCGAATCCCGCATCGCCGCAGGTCATGGAGGTGCTGGGCACTTCGCATCAGCCAGTGAATGCGCATGACTATTTTTACCGCAACAACCAGCTCATCATCGGCAACAACTTCCCGGTGCCCATGAGCTTCGACGCCACTGCGACCTATGGCGTGAACACACGCGGCCCATTCGCGGAGATGCACCCGCAGCGGGGTGTGGGTAGTCGCGGCACCATGTTTCATCCCTTCATCGTCATGCCCACTTACTGGATCTATAACAACTACGTGGCCGACGCCTACATCCACCGACGCAACATGCAGACGAGCGTGTGGGAGAACTTCGCGACCTGGGATCACCTCGGTCTCACGGGCGTCATCGGGCACCCGATCATCGTGGGTAACTTGCTGTTCATGGCCTCGGATCAAAGCCGCACGGGGCTGGCCATTTATGACATCAGCAATCTCAACGCGCCTGTGCTGCTCTGCACACTGACCGATGGCGGCCCTGGCGGCTACTGGCCCAGCATGTGGGGCGGCGGCGGGCGGCTGTATGTCGTGTGGCCGTATCGCCGCGACTTCAATGATGGGCACATGGGCTTCCGCATGGTCGATGTCACCGACCCCACCGACCCGCAGTGGATCATCGACAAGGAGCTGCCCGATGAAGACGAGACCATGTATATCATGTTTCAGGACGACTACGCTTTCATGGGCAATCACAAGGTCGATCTGCGCTCGAAGGAAGTCGTGCTCTCGCTTGCCACCGAAGCGAACGGCATGGACGCGAGTCAGTTCGCGCTGCCGCTGGGAAATCTCGTCATCGCCGGCGGCTACGGCACGCAACAAGGCATGTCGGTCTGGGTGCATCAGACCACAGCAGACACGCGCCCACCGGAAGTCGGCTATCACATCCCGCGCGATGGGCAGACGAATTATCCCGTCACTTCGCCGATCAGTTTGCTCATTCACGAGACACTGGAGACACGTAGCATCGTCAATGGCGACACGATCCTCATTCGGCCCGTCGGCGGTGCTGCATTGCCTGCGCAATTTGCCCGCACCTTTGATGGCATCATCACCGGCAACAACCCCACTTTCCGCAACACCTTCTGGGCCACTGCACGCGCAGAAAATGTGACGCTGCTGGCTGGGGCAAACAACAACATTGAGATCAGCCGCACTGGCGGTGACTGGGACATTGACAACTTCACCGTCAGCACGCCGAACGATCTCGTGCTGGCGCAACCGCATCGCAGTGTGCCTGCTGCGCAGCGTGCGGACTTGCTCGCGTATCTGCGCTCGCTGGATGGCAGCGCCGTGGTCGTCGATGCGGCGAATGCACCGAGTGTGGGCATCACGCCGCAGGCTGGGCAAGGCAATCCAGTGCGCTGGCCATTCGTCGAGTTCGACATCGCCTTCAGCGCCGCCGTCAACGACTTCACCAATAGCGACCTCATCATCGAAGGCAGCGCCAGCGCAACGTGGGTGACATTGATCCCATCGGGTGATGACATCCATTACCGCGCCCGACTCGGCGGCTTCACGGGCAATGGCAATGTCAGTGTGCGGCTCAACATCGGAGCTGCCAGTGCGAGCCGCGCTGTGTTGCCTGTCAGCGTAGATTGGTTAAACCCCGTGCCCGTCGTCGATCCGTTGGCGAGCACAGGCGATGAGTTCAGTGATGCCACGACGCTCACCGCTTGGCAGCGACTCGATCAAACCGAAGGCTGGGGCGCGAACAAACTCACCACGCACACCATCAGCAGCGGGCGCATGACCTTGATCCCATCCGCCAGCGGCATGTATCAGGACTACCTCGGGCCGTATGTCTTCCGCACCGTCACCGGCGACTTCATTGCCACCGTGCAGATGGATGTCAGTCGGCGCAATGCAGCAGCAGGTCGGCCCAGCAGCAACTTCAGCATCGGTGGCCTCGTGCTGCGCAGGCCCAAGACGATCACGAATGCTGGTGCATCGCCCGGCAGCGATTGGATCGCAGGCGCGGAGAACAGCATCTCGTTCAACTTCGGCACCGCCGATCCCGTGGCACAAACGAACGCGAACCAGTGGCAAGCCTCACCAACACGACCAACAGCACCAGCGCCTTTTACGCCAGCACACTCGGCGTTCCGCTGGGGGAAAACACCATCACCATGCAGTTCATCCGCGTCGGCAGCACCATCGTGTTGCTGCGTCAGCATCCCGGCGGCTCGTGGATCGTGGAGCAGCGCTACACCCGCGCCGACTTCCCTGCGACGATGCAGATCGGCCTCGCTACCGCCACGAACTTCAATGCCATCGCCGGACTCACCGCCTTCAATCACAACCGCACCGTCCCCACTGGCGGCACACCCGATGTCGTCGTGGATGCCGAGTGGTTCCGCCTCACCACGCCACCAGCATCGCTCACCACGTCCGTGCTCAACGCCCTGCCCGTCACTGGCCAATTCGGCCCCGTGCAGTTGCTTTCCAATACCGCTGCCAGTAGCCAACTCGGCGCACCACCCGCCGCCGAGCCAGTGGTTGTCGATGGTCAAAGTTACGCTGCATGGCTTGCTTTAAACCGCACCGCCGATCAGCTCGCGAATTCCGATTTTACCGATGCAGTGAAGGCAGTGGCACGATGCGCAACGTCACCGTGACGACCACCGCCCCGCCCGCCCGCTGCTTCTACCGCATCCGCGCGATGCTGGAGAATCACGCGCCGTGAAATCCCAAACAACGAATGTTGTTTCGCCTCATTCGTTCTTAGCTTTCTTTTTCTTCTTCTCCTTGCGCTGCTCCTCGCCATTCCAGCGCAGATCCTCCCAGCGAGGCGGCTGCATAGTGGCGTTCCATTGCTCGAAGTGCGCGACTAGCTCGGCCTTCTTGGCAGGGTTTTCGCTGGAGAGATCTTTTTGTTCGCCAGGGTCGGTGACGAGGTTCACGAGCATCGGCTCCATGTCCTTGGATGCTTTGACGAGCTTCCAGTCGCCTTGACGCACGGCGTGCTGCACGCCGAAACGGAAGTAAAGTTCGCGTGGTGTGAGCTTGTCGGTTTTGCCTTCGAGGAGTGGCATGAGGTTCACGCCATCGAGTTCTACTTTGGGTGCCTCTGCGCGAGCCGCAGCGAGTGCGGTGGGCAGGACATCGAGCTGGATGACTGGCTCGCTCACCACGCGGCCCTCAGGGATGTGCCCCTTCCACTGCGCCATCCAAGTCACGCGGATGCCGCCTTCCCAGACGAACCACTTGTGCCCGCGCAGGCCCATCTGCTCAGAGATCGGCGAGGCACCACCGTTGTCGCTGATGCAAAAAATGAGGGTGTTTTCCTCCAGCTTCAGCTCGCGCAGTTTCGTCATCACGGTGCCGATTGCTTCATCGGCCTCGCTCACGAGCGCCGCGTAGGCTTGCTCGCGTTTGTCCAGGTGCTTGAATTTCTCCAGCCATGATGGCGAGGCGACAATCGGCGTATGCACGGCATTGAAGGACAAGTAGAGGAAGAAGGGTTTCGCTTTGTTCGACTCGATGAATCCACAGGCCTCACGCGCATAGACGGGCGATGTCACGGGTGCGCCTTCCAGTTCCTGGATCAATTCGTTGCCGCGATAAAACGACGGGCCTTTCCCTTCGCCGAGATTGCCCACAGTGCCCATGGCGAAGTCGAAACCTCGCGCCAGCGGCATGAACTTCGGCTCAGTGTCACCGAGGTGCCACTTGCCGACGATGCCCGTGGTGTAGCCCGCAGGCTTCAGATGCTGGGCCATCGTCGTCTCACTCAGCAATAGCTCACGGCCCGATCTAGCCGGATTCGCATCGTGACCCGTACGCGCTTGATACCGACCCGTCATCAAGCCCACGCGCCCCGGCGAGCACACGCAGCCACTGGAGTAGCCATGGGTGAAGCGAACACCATTCGCTGCGATCGAGTCCATATTCGGCGTTGGCGCGAGCTTGCCGCCGTAAGCACCAGGCTGTGCCCAGCCCATATCGTCGAGGTAGAAGATGAGAACATTGGGCTTCGCAGCCTCGGCGGCAGGGAGCGTCGCGAGGGGTGTGAGCAGGAGGGAGGAGGCGAGCGAGAGGATCAGGCTTTTCATGCAGTGCGCCGTGAAACGCAGGCATCACCACGGTCTAGCGCTCCGTTTTATATTTCTACCCATTCGAGATACACAGGGCGAACAGACCAAGAGCTTGCCAAACTCAACGCCAATTTTGCTGGCAGGAAGGGCGATGGAGCCACGTTCTATGCGCCCGCTCAAACCATGAAACGACTCGTCCTACTCTCCCTACTCCTGCTGTCCCCGGCCTTCGCCCAGGATGGATTTACGCCGCTCTTCAACGGCAAAGACCTCACGGGCTGGGATGGCAATCCCGAGCTGTGGAGCGTGGAAGATGGCTGCATCACAGGCAAGACCACAGGGCCAGAACAACTGAGCTACAACCAGTTCCTCATCTGGCGCGGTGGTGTGGTGAAGAACTTCGAGCTACGCGTTAAAGTAAAACAGAGTGGCAACAACACGGGCATCCAATACCGCAGCAAAGAGCTGCCCGAGAACGGCAAGTGGTCTATCGGCGGCTACCAGTGCGACATTCATCCCGCTGCGCCAAACAACGCCATGGTCTATGAGGAGCGCGGCCGCGGCATCATTTGCCAGAATGGCCAAGGCGTCGTCATCGACCCGGAAGCCAAGCGCTGGCTCGCCTCCGAGCATGATCCCGTGAAGGTGGACATCGCCGAGTGGCACGAATACACCGTCATCGCCCAGGGCAATCATTTGATCCACAAGATCGACGGCCAGATGACCATCGACCTACTCGACTTCGAACTGGCGAAGCGCTCGCTGGAAGGCCTACTCGCGTTCCAGATTCATCGTGGTCCCGCGATGAACGTGCAGATCAAAGACGTGATGCTCAAAGAGCTGCCAGAGGGCGGCGTGGTATCGTTTGAGAACTCACCCATCCCGAGTGATGCGCAAATCATCGAAGCTAAAGCTCCGAAGGGTAAAGGGAAGGCGAAAGCAAAGTAAGTCGCCTCATGCACACTCGCACGCCTTGATCCAACCAGACTATTTCCTTTCCTAACGCCTAGAAAAGACCTCACTACCCGACATGAAAAACTACCTCTGCCTGACCCTGCTGCTTTCGTCATTCATCATCCCGCAAACGCTCTGTGCCCAAGCCAAAGGCAAGGGCAAAGACAAACCCAAGCGCCCCGACGCCGTCGGCCCAGCCATCGGTGCGAATGTCGCAACGCCAGTGACGAACATCAAAACGCTGCCTGATTTCAAAGTAGAGCTGCTCTACTCCGTGCCCGGCGGCGAGCAGGGCTCATGGGTGAATCTCTGCACCGACGACAAAGGCCGCATCTACGCCAGCGATCAATACGGCGGACTCTATCGCTTCAACGCACCCGCCGCAGGCCAGCCGCTGAACCCCGCTGATGTGCAGAAAGTCGCCGCCGAAATCCGTGGTGTGAACGGCATGTTGTTCGCCTTTGGAGCGCTCTACATCGGCGTGAATGATTACGAGAAAAAGATCCCCAGTGGCGTCTATCGCATCACCGACAGCAACGCCGACGACATGCCAGACAAGGTCGAGATGTTGCGCGAGTTCAATGCCAGCAGCGATCACGGCGTCCACGCCATCCTACCCACGCCCGATGGCAAGGGGCTCTACCTCATCAGCGGCAACAACACCGTGCTCAAAGAAGGCCCCATCGCCGGAACACCTGCTAGCTCGCCCGTGGCGAAGCTCTGGGGCGATGACCACCTGCTGCCGCGAATGCCCGACGGTCGCGGCCACAACCGCTCGATCATGGCCCCTGGCGGCATCGTCTATCGCTTCACACCCGATGGGAAGACCTTTGAAATCTTCGCCAGCGGCTTCCGCAACATCTTCGACGGCGGCGTGAACCGCGATGGCGAGCTGTTCGTGTATGACGCCGATATGGAGTATGACTTCAACACCTCATGGTATCGCCCCACGCGCATCAACCACGTCGTCAGCGGCGGCGAATACGGCTGGCGCAATGGCGCGGGCAAGTATCCTGAGTTCTACTATGACAACCTGCCCGCCACGCTGAACATTGGCCCCGGCTCGCCCACCGGCACCACGTTTGGCTACGGCGCGAAGTTCCCCGCAAAATACCAAGAGGCCTTCTATGTGCTCGATTGGAGCTGGGGCAAAATCTACGCCGTGCATCTGAAGCCCAGCGGCAGCACCTACACCGCCACGAAGGAAGAATTCGTCACCGGCGGCCCGCTGCCCGTCAGCGATGCGATCATTGGCAAAGATGGGGCGATGTACTTCACCATCGGTGGCCGCAGGGTGCAAAGCGGACTGTATCGAGTGACTTACGCAGGCAAGGAGGACACATCTTTGGTTTCACCTATCCAAACACGAACTGGCACCACCAAAGCCGAAGGAGATCGCGATCTCCGCCGCTCCCTCGAAGCCTTCCACGGCAAACAAGACCCCAAAGCCGTCGCCACCGCCTGGCCGCATCTCAGCAGCACCGACCGCTACATCCGCGCCGCCGCACGCACCGCGCTGGAGCATCAACCCGTCGCCGAATGGGAAGCCAAAGCACTCGCCGAGACCAACGTCACCGCGCAGCTCGAAGCCCTGCTCTCTCTCACGCGTGCCACGGGCGTATGCCCCACGCATCGCACTGCCGATCACGTCGTGAACAACGCCATGCGCGACAAACTCTGGGCCGCGCTGCTGAAGCACGACTTCACCAAGCTCACACCCGAACAATGCCTCGCCTACGTGCGCCTCACCGAGATCATTCTGCATCGCTTTGGCACTCCCGACGATGCCACCGTCACCACGATCATCGCCAAGCTCGATCCATCCTTCCCGGCGGACAATTTTGAACTGAACTGGCTCCTCATCGAAACGCTCGCCTACCTGCAAGCGCCGAACACCGCCGCCAAAGGCATGGCCCTCATCGCCGCTGCCGAGAGCCAGGAGCCGCAGGTCGAATACGCTCGCAGCCTGCGCTTCCTCAAGACTGGCTGGACACCCGAACTGCGCAAGCAGCAGCTCGAGTTCTTCCTCAAAGCCGCGAACTACAAAGGCGGCAGCAGTTTCAGCATCTTCATCGACTTCATCCGCAAAGACAGCCTCGCCACCTTCTCGCCCGAAGAAACCGCGCAGTTCGCCGAACTCATCGCCAAGAAGCCCGAGGTAAAAAGCGCCATCGAAAACGTCGGCGCGATGCTGGTAGGCCGCACGCCGACGATGTGGACGCTCGATGAACTCAGCGCCGCCGCCAAGACTGGGCTCAAGGGCCGCAGCTTCGACAATGGACGCAAGATGTTCGGTGCCGCCGCCTGCTACACCTGCCACCGCTTCGGCAACGCGGGCGGCATGACTGGCCCCGACTTAACCGGAGCTGGCGGCCGCTACAGCCCGCACGATCTGCTCGATCAAATCATCAACCCCAGCAACGTCATCAACGAGCAGTTCGCCCCCATCATCGTCACCAAGAATGACGGCAGCATCATGACTGGCGTCGTCGTGAATCTCAGCGGCGACGGCGTGACCCTGAACACGGATCTCACCGACCCGAACCAACGCGTGAATGTGGATCGCAAGGAAGTGAAGAGCATCGAACTGAGCAAAGTCTCGCCGATGCCTCCCATGCTACTCGCGATGCTGAAGAAGGACGAAATCCTCGATCTGCTGGCCTATGTGCTGAGCGCTGGGGATAAGAACAACGCAATGTTTGCGAAGTAAGTTGAAGCAAGCATTGATCACGCTTTGAGCGGCTCATAGTCTTGGGCACAACGGAGTGCTGCGGCTTCGGAGAGCCGCGCTCCG
>JANOAR010000027.1:0-17619 GCA_031411235.1 Verrucomicrobiota bacterium
CCGCCTGTGGGTCAGCAGCACTGTCGAGTATCCCTTTGCTGCAAAACAAGAGCGCTGGGCCGATGCCCAAGGCACACGGGTTAAAGATAGCCGCGACGCCATCAAAATCCTCGAAGACACCGATGGCGATGGCGCAGCGGACAAGGTCACCGACTTCGCCGACGGCCTCAATATCCCCACTGGCGTACAGCCCTGGCACAAGCCCGAGCACAAGGACGGCTGCATCGCCTGGAGCATCCCCAACATCTGGTACTTCGCCGACACCGATGGCGATGGGAAAGCCGATCTGCGCGAAGTGCTTTTCGGCCCACTCGGTTATGAAAAAGACACGCACGGCATATGCAGCAGCTTCCGCCTAGGCCTCGATGGCTGGGTTTATGCCACGCATGGCTTCAGCAACACATCGCACTTCAAAGTGCTACCGCAGCACCAACAGAAAACGGCAGACGGAAAACCGAAAACCGAAAGCGACCTCGTCTTGCAAAGCGGCAACGTCTTCCGCTTCCGCCCCGACGGCTCACGCGTGGAGCTATGGAGCAGCGGCCAAGTCAATCCCTTCGGCCTCTGCTGGGATCGCTACAACAATTTGTATAGCGCCGACTGCCACAGCAACCCCATCAGCCAGCTCATTCACGGCGCGTGTTATGCGAGCTTCGGCAAGCCCCACGATGGCCTCGGCTTCGCGCCCGTGATGTGCGAGCACGCCCACGGCAGCACCGGCCTCTGCGGCATCATCTACATCGACGGCGGCGTCTGGGGGCCGGAATGGGACGACCACATGTTCGTCGGCAACTGCGTCACCTCGAAGGTCAACCACGACAAAATCACCTTCACCGGCAGCACACCAAAAGCCAACGAGGCCCCCGATTTCATCACCAGCGACGACCCCTGGTTCCGCCCCGTCGATTTGCAACTCGGCCCCGATAGCGCGCTGTATGTCGCGGACTTTTATAACAAGGTCATCGGGCATTATGAGGTGCCGCTGGATCATCTGGGAAGGGATAAAGAGCGCGGGCGGATTTGGCGGGTGGTGAAGGAGGCAGTTAGCGAGTCTCTACGGCCACTCGACTTCTCCGATAACCTAACCGAGCGAGCCATTGACATCATCGCCAAAGGCCCAATGGCTCGCAGCAGGCTCGCCGTTCAAAAGCTTCAAACCCTGACCAAGCCTGGCTTCATAAGTCGCCCGATGGTGCCACAGACAGCGGCGATATTTCAATGGGGCGATCAGCATCGCGAGAGGCTATTGGCGGAGTTACCCGTCATCATTGGCGCAACTCGGCCACAAGATGAGCAAGCCAAAGTCATGTGCCTTCAGCAAGCGGCAGCATTCGGCGTAACCACTGCCGCATGGCGTGCCTGGGCGCTGCCCATGCTCAAAGACTCATCACCCCAAGTGCGCTGCGCGGCTGTCGCGGCATTCCAAGCCCATCCGGGGCAAGACTCCATGAAGCCGTTGCTCGAATGCTGGGATCGCACGCCAGACGATGACATGCGGCTCAAGCATCAGCTCCGTCTGACCTTGCGCGAACATCTCAAAGAAGTCTTCAATCTCTTAGCCGCAGTGAAGACCCATCGCTCCTTGGCCATTGAGATCGCCCAGGCCGTTCCCACGACTGACGCCGCCAGTTTCCTTTTCTCTGAATGGAAGCGCGATGCGCTGGGCCATGCCGATGCCGCCTTGCTTATCTTCATCACACGCAATGGCTCGCCCAGCTTGATCGAACAACTCATTAAGGCAGCGCATGAGCACCAGCCCGCCGACACGGAATCCATCGCAGCCATTCACAACGGCCTCCTCGAACGCGGAGCCAAACCACCGCCAGCCCTCATCGCCTGGGCCACGGAACTCGCGGAAACGATGCTCGCTCTATCGAACGACAAAGCCGAAGCCGAGTGGGAATCCTTGCCCCACGCAGCAAGCAAAGTGGTTTCGACTTCAGTCGAACTCAGTCGTGGGCAAACTACACCCCAAAGTGCTACCAACAGCCCAGCAGCCCCTGCAAAAAAAGCCCCTTCGCCGCTACCCAGCCCATCGCCTGATGCGACTAAAGTCGCAGCTACTCCCACGCAAACGAGCGCCTCGCCGCTGCCTAACACACCGCCTGATGCGACTAAAGTCGCAGCCACATCTCGTGCCTTCGAGAGTCCTTGGTGTCTCCAGCAACGCAAGGACTCCGACGGCAAGGCCATCAGTGTGCTCAGCAGCTTGAACCAAGCGCTGAAAGCCCCCGAGAAACTCACGGGTATCCTGCGCAGCAAGACCTTCACCGCGCCTGCCAAATTGACGTTCGACCTCTGTGGCCACCAAGGTTTCCCCACCACCGCAGCCAACAAGAAAAACCTCGCGCGGCTCGTCGATGAACAAGGCAACGTGCTGCACGAAGCCTACCCACCGCGCAGCGACATCGCCCAGCGCATGGAGTGGGATCTCGCCGCGATCAAAGGCAAGCCCGTGCGCTTCGAGCTAGCCGACGGCGATGACGGCACAGCTTACGCTTGGCTCGCGGCGGGGAGCTTCGAGCCCGCAGTCATCAGCAGCGAGACGTTTAGCTCTGCCGACTCACGGCAGAAGCAGCTTAAAACGCTCGCGCTCATCCTGCGAACCACAGCGCCTGTGGGCCTGCGCGACAGGCTGGCGGCTTACCTGCCCGTGCCGCCACAGATCGCCAAAGCCAAGCCACAGCCCGAGATCGACGCCCTCATCAAGCAACGCGTCGCCGCCTTTGCCAAGGCCAAGCCCGATGCGAAAAAGGGCGAGCAAGTCTTCGCCACGCAGTGCGCCGTGTGCCACACCATTGGCGGCAAAGGCGGCCTCATCGGCCCGCAGCTCGATGGCATCGGCAAGCGCGGTGTGGATCGTATCGCCGAGGACATTCTCGATCCCCACCGCAACGTCGATGCCCATTTCAACCTGCACACCATGAAGCAGCGCGATGGCAGCACGCTCACCGGTTTCGTGCGCGGCGAAGTCGGTCAAACCTGGATCATCGCCGATGCCGTAGGCAATGAGCAGCGCCTAGCAAAAGGCGATGTCGTCGAGGACACCGAGCTACCGCAGTCGCTCATGCCGCCGACCTTTGGGCAGACCATCGAGCCCACAAGTTTCAGCGATCTCCTTGGCTTTTTATTGAGCCAGTAAGCATCTTCGCTGCGGCGCTCGCAAGTCGCTCAAGAAGCCCACTCCCCGCTTGAGCCCTTCGCCTTTCCCTCTACTCTACGCGCCCTTTTTCCCAAAAACACCATGTCAAAATTCAACATCCTCATCGCCGGCAACAACGACCCCATCTCGAGCCGAGGCATCGACCTCCTCAAGGCGGAGCCCTCCTTCTCGGTGGTCGTGAACATGGGCTTGAAGGATGAGGCACCCATGATCGAAGCCGCTCGCAACGCCCATGCCATCATCGTACGCAGCGGTGCGAAGGTGGGCGCGAAGGTCCTCGAAGCCGCCACGAACCTGAAGGTCGTAGGCCGTGCCGGCGTAGGCGTGGACAACATCGACGTGCCCGCAGCCTCGAAGCGCGGCGTCGTGGTGATGAACACGCCCGGCGGCAACACCATCTCCACCGCCGAGCAAGCCTTTACCCTGATGATGAGCCTCGCGCGTAAGACCCCGCAGGCCCACGCCAGCATCATGTCCGGCAAGTGGGATCGCAAGAGCTTCAGCGGCACCGAGGTGAACGGCAAGACCCTCACCGTGCTCGGCATGGGCCGCATCGGCACCGAATTCGCCAAGCGTGCGATGGCCTTCGGCATGAAGATCATCGCCTACGATCCTTATCTCTCGAAGGCCCGCGCCGACAGCCTCGGCGTGGAACTGCGCGACAATCTCGATGAAGCCGTGAAGGACGCTGACTTCATCACCATGCATATGCCGATGACGCCCGAGACCAAGCACATGCTCGACGCGCGCCGCCTCGGTATCTTGAAAAAGGGTGTGCGCATCATCAACTGCGCACGCGGTGGTTTGATCGACGACAACGCCCTCGCTGCCGCCCTGGAGAGCGGCCACGTCGCAGGGGCTGCGCTAGATGTTTTTGAAGTCGAGCCGCCGCCTGCTGACTATCCGCTGCTGAAAGCACCGAACGCCGTCTTCACCCCGCACCTCGGTGCCAGCACTGAGGAAGCGCAGGAAAACGTAGGCATCGAAATCGCCGAGTCCGTGCGCAACAACTTGCTCGAAGGTACCATCGTCAACGCGGTGAACATGCCCAACGTGGATCCCAAGATCCTCCATGAAGTCGGCCCCTTCCTGCGCTTCGGCGAGCTGCTAGGCCGCCTCATCTCGCAGATCTCCCCCGCCCGCGCCAACGTGCTGCGCATCAATTACAGCGGCAAGGTCGGCTCGCTGGACACCACGCTCGTCTCGCGTGCCGTGCTGAAAGGTTTCCTCGAACGCGCCTCTGGTGCCGAGCAGGTGAACTACGTCAACGCTGCTGGTGTGGCCGAAAACCTGGGCCTGCGCTTCACCGAAAGCCGCCTCGCCGAAGCCACGGAGTTCACCGACCTCATCGAAGTACAAGCTCGCAACGAGACTGAGACGGCAACGATTGCAGGCACATTCTTTGGCGGCTCGCCGCGTATCGTACGCGTGAATGGTCGCCGCATCGACGCCTCGCCCGAGGGCACGCTGCTTCTCATCGAGAACATCGACCGCCCCGGCATGATCGCGACCTACTCGACCATCCTCGGTCAAAACAATGTGAACATCGCCGACATGTCGCTCTCACGTGATAAAGAAAGCGCCACCGCGATGACCATCCTCACGCTGGACAGCCCCCCCAGCGCCGCCGTCATCGCCGAGCTGGAAAAGATCGAAGGCATCAAGCGCATTCATTGCTTGGCGGTGGGAGCGTAGCCTGATGAAAACGGCCATTTTGGAAGAAGTCCGCCTCGTCGCCATGAACCTCGATGGCGAGCGGGCTAGATGGCGTGCAGCATGACCGTCGTCTGCCGCCTTCTACGACGAACCTCCCAGCCCCCGACTTCGCTCAAGCTCCTCACATCCCTGCCGCCGCGAGCGCCTTATCCACGTCTTCCTTTAGCTCGCGGTTCCAAGCTTCGTCGCCAGAGCGTCGGTTGCAGATGACCGTGTAACACAGGCCGTCTTCTCGCTGGCAGCACACAGAGGTCGTGCCGTGGGTGCTACCGAAGAAGGTGCCACGGTACTTACCGCCCGCCCGTCGCTGGCTTCCATTGATCGCGTAGTGCTCCAGGAAGCGGCAGTAGTCGGCTGCCGAGCAGGCCAGCGCCCCTGATCCATCCTTCGTCTCAAAGCGTACGGGGAAGGCCTTCACCTCGCTCGACACCTCGGGATGAAAGCAGTACCAGACCTCGCCCGGCTCACGATCCGGCGCGTCAGAGCGACTGACTCGCAGGGTGCTCATGCCCGATTCCTTGCCCACAGTCGCCTGCAAGTAGGCGACGAAAGTTTGGCCACTGAGTTTCTCCACCACACGCGCGAGCAGCGTGTAGCCGAAGTTGCAATAAACCTCGCGAGCGCCGGGATCAAAGTCCAGCGGACGCAGCAAGTGCCAGCGCACCAGATCCATTGCCACCATGTCGGTAAGCTTGATGTGCAGGTCATCACAGATTTGCTGTGATTTGTAGCTAAAGTCGCCGGCAATGCCGCGATCCCAGCCGCCTTTGTGTAACAGCAACTGCGCGATGGTGATCTGCCGCCAGCGGGGATCGAGGGACTTGGTTGCCAGCTTTTCCAGCTCTAGTACCTCGAAGACCTTGTCCTCGAGTTTGAGCTTGCCCGCTGCCACCAGCGTATGGATGGCGGCCTGGGTGATCGGCTTCGAGATGGAGGCGAGGCGCATCGCGAGGCCCGTAGGCAGCGGTGTTTTGAGGCTGGCATCGCCCCAGCCAAAAGCACGCTCGTGGAGCAGCTTGCCGTTCTGACTGATGGCCAAGCTCACAGCGGGGATGCCCTTGGCGACCATGAAGTCGAGCACAGCATCATCCACGCTGGCGAATTTTTTAACGGCTTCACCCGCAACAGGCACGGCATCCTTTTTGAAGGGGCGGATGTCTTCAAAGCGATCTTTGCCAACCTTGGCTGTTGTATTCACGTCCCGAGGCGCGGGCTGGCCACTGGCAATAAACGCACGATCCTCCGCTGAAAGCCGAGCCACGGGTAGGACGAAGACGGTGCCATCGGCGCGTCGTAGCGTCACCGCCTGGGCATTACTTGTCACTAGCTCAGCGTCGAGAGTGCGCCCCGACTGCGCATCCTGCCAGGTGCGGGCTTGTGCCGAGCAAAGGCCGAGAATGCAGGCGAAGCTAAGTTTCCAGAGAGTGTCCATGGGCTTGTAGGCTAGCCAACGCACACAGCCTCGCCAATGCAAAAGCAAGTCGTGAGACTTTGTGCATTCGCAGTTGACGACCCTGCAGATGCCCTTACTCTCCGCCCCCTTTTTTCAAACTACCTCAAGGATAACTTTATGCCCGAAATTCAAGTCCGCAAAGGCGAGCCAGTGGATCGCGCCCTCAAGCGTCTCAAGACAAAACTCGAGATGGAGGGCATCCTCGAAGAGATGCGTCGCCTGCGTGCTCATGAGACTCCCGTACAACGCAGCCGCCGCAAGGCACGCGCCTCGGCCAAGCGTGGCAAGATTCGCTTCCGTTTCATGCCCAATAAGCCCCAGACGGACGCTGCGCCCACAGGCGAAGTTTAGTCCTCCCGTTTGTTTGAGCGGAATTTAATGTTTTGCACAGGCCGAGTCGAGAGACTCGGCCTTTTGCGTTGTCACCGGGTGCAAGGGCATATTAGAGTGTGCCATATGTGCCGTCCTATTTTCATTCTCGCTCTCGCCCTTGTTGCCCAAGGGTTACTCACTGCCCCCATTGCAACGGCTCAGAACACGCCCCGAGCCCTTGGTGAAGCGGGGCTTGCCGATGTGGCCGAGAGTGGCGATGCCGAAGCCCAATTCCAACTCGGGCTGCGCTACTACACGGGTAAAGGGATAAAACAGGACGCCCAAACAGGCATGGCGTGGCTGAGCAAAGCCGCTGCCCAAGGTCACGGCAAAGCTATGCTGGTGATAGGCTCTATCTATGAAGAAGGCGATGCCGAGACGGGCATCAAACAAGACTTCGCCAAAGCCGTGGAATGGTACACCAAAGCTGCCGCCACCGACCTCACCGAAGCGCAATTCCAGCTAGCCTTGCTCTACCTTCAAGGCAAAGGCGTCAAGGCCGATCCCGCCGTCGCAGGCCAATGGCTACTCAAAGCCGCCACCAAAGGCCACCCCCCATCGCAGAGTGCCTACGCGGGCTTGCTTGTGGAGGGCGAAGGCGTCGCAAAGAACCCCGCAAAGGCCGCTCTTTGGTTCCTCAGAGCCGCAAAGCAAGACCACGGCTACGCGCAAAGAAAGCTCGCCAACCTCTATTTCTCGGGTCTCGGAGTCCCTCTGGACTACGCCCGCTGTGCCGCCTGGTACCGCCGCGCAAGCCTGGATGATGAAGACCCCTGGGCAAAAAATGACCTCGCGTGGTTCCTCTCCACCTGCCCAGACTCAAAATACCACGATGGGAAGCGAGCCGCCATACTGGCCAAAGAGGCCATGAAGATGATCCAAGCAAACAGTGGGGAAAATCGACATGAAGTCGTCGATACCGTAGCAGCGTCACTCGCCCGCAGCGGCGATTTCGCCGAAGCCGTCATCTGGCAGCGAGAAGCGCTCAAGCTACTGGCCAAAGACTCCGACCTCACCCCCGAGGGTCGCAAAATGCTAGAGAAAGATTTTGCCCAGCGCCTGAACCTTTATACCGCCAAAAAACCCTATGCTGACAGTCAGCCAAAAATTGAGAGCGTAGGCGATCCTCTGCCCAATGACACGATCTTGGAGGACGTTGATAAGCCAAGTCTGCGCGACACGAAGGAAGAACAACCCTTGTTGAAGCCGCGAAAAAATGTGACTCAACGCGTCAAACAAACTGGGCAAGCGATTGCGTAAGCCAGCAGCATCGTTATCATCAACTCAAATCATGAGTAATTCAGAAGAGTCCAAGGACACTCGCGTCCGCCAAGCCGAAAAAATCGTGCATCACCCCGACCAGTATAAAGTCTGCGAAGGGTGTGGCTCCATTGTAGTGGCTAGAGCGGCGACCTGCCCGAGTTGCCACGGTTATCGTTTTGATGTCACTGCCGCCCGCATCGTTTCCCAGGCGCAGGCACTAGCCATGAGGAATCCCAGCTCTGTGCTGGCCTCAGATCTCTCCTAGAATTAAGCAGCACCGCGCTCAATTCTGATTTGAAAGCAAGCGAGACCGCTACTGAAATGGCACGCCCTCGTTACAAAAAAACTACCTTCACACGCATTTTGTGGCAAAAAGGTCTTTTCTAAAGGATCATCAACTGCTACAACTATGAAGATTAGGTCTTTATGGACTCTCAATATTCACGCGCAGGCTTCTCCGCTCGCACGCATTTGAGAGCCCACTGGGGCCTACCTCAACAACCAAAGCTAATACAACCCAACCATATCATGACATTGAACAAGCTCGCATTCTCCCTCCTGGGCGCGCTCGCGCTCGCAGCTCCAGCCTTCGCTGGCACCGCTCCTTCGGCCAAGTGCTCGAAGTGCGTTGCTCCAGTCGTTGCTCCCGAAGAACTCCTCGGCTTCACCCTCGCGGTGGGCTATGACTCCAAGTACGTCTTCCGTGGCGTTGACTTCGGTGACAACTGGCTCTCCACCTCCCTCGACTATACCACCGGCATTGCTGATGGCATCCGTCTGGATCTCGGTGTTGATTACGGCCACGTCTCCGACGCTGGTTTCCTCGGCACAGGTGACGTCTCCTTTGATCGCCTTCAGGCAAGCGCAGAAGTCGTTGCTGACCTCGGCGGTGCTGAACTCGGCCTCGGTTATCGTTATTACAGCAATCTCGGTGAAGCTGGTTCTTTCCTTGATGACACCAACGAAATCTCGCTCAGCCTTGCTTCCAAGGTCAGCATCTTCAACGTGGGCGTCGCAGCTAACTACGACGTGGACGGCGAAGGCTGGTACTTCGAAGCTGCTGTGAACACCGAGATCGCTCTCACCGAGAGCATCTCCCTCGTTCCTGGCGCTAGCATCGGTTATGGCGTTGACTACACCTACCAGCTCAACGGCGCTAACGCCGCTGGCTTTGGTGTCGATGGCTTCACCGCCGTCGGCCTGAACCTCGCTCTGCCTATCAAGCTCAGCAAGACGGCTACCCTCGCCCCTTACATCGCTTACAACCTCCCTATCGATGCTCTCGATGACCTCGGCGAAGACGACAATCTCTTCGGCGGCGTGAGCCTCTCCGTGAAGTTCTAATCGACTTCATTTCAAGACTTCGGTTTTGTTTTGGGCCTCCCAGCGAAAGCTGGGAGGCTTTTTTATTGCAACGACGCCCCTCACATAAGCTCTCATCATGCGCTGCCTTGCTCTCTGCCTCTTTCTTTTTGCCCCCTCTCAAACCAACGCCCAAGAGCAGTGGGTCTTCCTCGACAATGGCCACGTCCGACTCGGTGTGAATCTGAGTGCTGGGGCTTGCATCGGCTGGTTTTCCCATTCCCACAGCAGCGAAAACGTGCTGAACGCCTACGACGAGGGGCGCTACTTGCAGCAGTCCTACTATGGCGATGCGGATGGCTCGAAGTGGGCCGAGAAAACCTGGCGTTACAACCCCGTGCAAGGCGGCAGTTGGCAGGGCAAGCCCTCGGTAGTGGTCGAGCATAAGGCCGACAAAACCTCATTCTATGCCCGCATCACACCTCGCCACTGGGCCACAGGAGCCCTGCTAGACGAGGTGCGCCTGGAGCAAACCCTGCGCCTGGAAGGTGGCCTCGCGCGGCTGCATTTCAAAATGACCTATAATGGCAAGACCGAGCACAAGCCCACGCACCAGGAATTGCCAGCGTTGTTTGTGCAGCCCGTGTATGCCACCCTTGTCTATGGTGATTCTGAAAATGCGCCGAGCACTATCGCCACTCTGCGCCGCCGCCAGCCCAGCTTCCCCAACGAGAGTGCCAAATTCAGCGAGTCCTGGGTCGCCTGGGAGCGCAGCAATGGCCAAGCGGTGGGGCTCCTTTGCCCTCACACCACAGAGGCGACCTGCTACCGGGTCACAGGCACCGGCGTGGGCGACTGCTCCTACATCGCGCCATTGCAGACCTTTGCGCTAAAGCCTGGGCTGGTATTTGAATACGATGTGGTGCTCGCCCTGGGCACCGTGGAACAGATCCGCGCTGTCTTCGCGAAGGTGAAGCCGTAGAGAAAAACCACCCGCCCCGTCCTCACGGAGAAGGCCAGATCCTGCTCCGCTCACACAGCGGCCACGAGTGCGGCGCGTTCGTTTTCGATGCCACTCTTCTCCAAGTAGTAGTCGTAGCCGCCGTGGTAGGGGGTCACTTTGCCGTTGTTGATGTGCAGCACCTTGGTCGCCAGCGTGCGGATGAAATGCACGTCATGGCTAATGAAGATGAGTGTGCCCTCGTAGCGCATCAGCGCCTGGGTGAGGCCCTCGATGCTGTGAATATCCAAGTGGGTGCTGGGCTCATCCATGAGCAGAACGTTGGGCGGATCGACGAGAAATTTCACCAAATTGAGCCGACTCTTCTCGCCACCACTGAGCACTTCGCACTTTTTATACACCTCTTCTTTGCGGAAGAGGAAGCTGCCGAGAATCGCGCGCGCTTCGTCCTCGCGCAGCGACGGGCAGGTGCGCATGACTTCATCCAGCACCGTATTCGTGGGCTCGATCTGGGCGCTGCGATGCTGCGAGTAGTAGCCGAGCTTGAGGTTCGAGCCCAACTTGCGCTCGCCTTTTTGAAACGGCAGATCACCCGCCAATATCTTGATGAGGGTGGACTTGCCCGCGCCGTTCGGCCCGACCAAGACGGTGCGCTCGCCACGCTCGAATTCCAGATCGAGCCCCTCATAAATCTTCCGCTCGCCATAGGCTTGGTGAATGTCGCTCAAAGTAATGACCCGCTGCCCACTGCGCGGCGGCTGCGGGAAGTTGAAGCGGAAGTACTTCCTGGGTGGCGTGGGCTTCTTCATCCGGTCGATCTTGTCGAGCTGCTTCTGCCGACTCTGCGCCTGCGCCGCCTTGCTCGCGACGTTGCGGAAGCGGTCGATGAACTCCTCCATCGCCTCGATCTCGCGTTGCTGGTTTTTAAAGGCCGCCAGCGCACGCTCGTAGCCTTCGTCCTTCTGCCGCAGGTAGTCGGTGTAGTTGCCCTGGTAGCAGTTCAGCTTCATCTCGTCGATCTCGTACACGGTCTCGATGAGCACGTCCATGAAGTCGCGGTCATGGGAGATCATGAGGATCGCGCCAGGGTAGTTTTTCAGGTACTGGCGAAACCACAGCAGCGAGAGTAAATCGAGATGGTTGGTAGGTTCATCGAGCAAAAGTAAATCGGGCTCCAGCACCAGCAGATGCGCCAAGTGGGCACGCATCATCCAGCCGCCGCTCAACTCACGCGCGGGGCGATTCCAGTCTTCTTCTTTGAAGCCTAGGCCACGCAGCATTTTCTTCGCTTTGGCCTCCACGCCTGGATCGTGCAGCGCATCAAATTTCGACTGCGCCTCGAAGTAGGCCGGATCATCCGTGGTGCCGCCTTGCTCATGCACGCGCAGTGCCGCTTCCAGTTTATCCAAGTCTCCCGCCTTGCCCGTGGCGACCTCTAGCGCGGTGGCATTGCCGATGACTTCGCTCTCCTGCGGCAGGTAGCCGAGGGTCGTGTATTCATCGCGTTGCAAGGTGCCTGTGTCGGGCTGATCCTCGCCAAGAATCAAGGAGAAGAGCGTGGTCTTGCCTGCTCCGTTCGGGCCGACGAGAGCGACGCGCTCGGCGTAGTTGACGGTCATATCGGCGTCTTGAAACAAGACGCGCGTGTTGAAGGACTTGGAGAGCTTACGCAGGACGAGCATGGGGCGCGTGTCATAGCGGGCGTGGGGGCGTTGTGCAAGGGCAGCTAAGGCTTTGCAGCGATGAGGCATCGTGCTAGCATCCGCTCCATGAACTCCGCGACAGCCCAACTCGAACTGCCAGCCCTGCGCGAACGTATTTCCGGGGCGATGCGCGAGATCCGTGTTTTCAGTGACAAGGAAGCCGAGGAACTTGGCGAAGATCGGCTGATGTTCTCCGGCTTCACATGGGAGGGCTATCAAGCCCTCGATGATGCGCTCGGCCATGATCGGTCGAGCCCTCGATTGTACTTTTTTGAAGGCGAGGTCGAAATCATGAGCACATCAGCAAAACACGAAGAACTCAAGAAATGGCTGGCCGACTTGATCGCCCAGTTCTTCCTCGCCAAAGGCATCCGCGCCTATCCTCGTGGGCAGGCAACGATCAAGCACTTCAAAGACGCGGGAGCCGAGCCTGATGAATCTTGGACTTTGGGTCAGCGCAAGGACACGCCCGATCTTGTGCTAGAGATCGCGCTTACCAGCGGCGGCTTACCCAAGCTGGAAATATACCAGCGCTTCGGTGTGCCCGAGGTGTGGTTTTGGCGCAAAGGCAAATTAGAAGTTTGGACACTAACGGCCACAGGCTATACCGGGCCGCATGAAGCCAGCACGCTGCTGCCAGCCATGCCTCTGCGGCAGCTCGAAGCTTGTGCCGTCATTGAAGACTGGACGGATGCGATTGAGGGCTTCCGCGCAGCGTTGGTTTGAAGGATAGGCGCATCATTGCGTGTTATCCTCATTCCCACCCGCTATGCGCCCTGTTTTCCTCCTCTTTCTCTTCGCCGCTCTCTTCACAACCCCACTCGCCCAAGCCGAGGATTGGCCCCAATGGCGCGGCCCACAGGGCGATGGCACCTCGCGCGACACAGGTTTCCCCACCAGCGTCGAGGCTGCGAATACACTCTGGCGCGTCGAGCTGCGGGGCGAGGGCCATGCCTCGCCCATCGTGTGGAAAGATCGCGTCTTCACCGTAGCCAGCCTCGCGGAAAGCGAAGAGCGTGTGCTGCTCTGCCTCGACCGCGCCTCTGGCAAAACACTATGGCAGACAGTCGTGGTGAAGTCGCCACTGGAGTCCATTCACAAGCTCAACAGCCGCGCCTCCAGCACGCCGGCCACTGATGGCGAGCGCATCTATACGGCATTCCTCGATATGACCGAAACCGACGCCACGCGGAAAATGAACGCTGAGCATCCGCCTGGAAAAAGCGAAGTGAACAAAGGCACGAGCGTCATCAGCGCCCATGATTTCAGCGGCAAGCAGGTGTGGCAGGTGCGCGTGGGCCTGTTCTCTAGCAAGCATGGCTTCTGCGCATCACCCATCGTCTTCGAGGATAAAGTCATCGTGAACTGCGACCACGATGGTGACGGCTACATCGTCGCCCTCGCCCGCAGCGATGGCCACGAGCTGTGGCGCATCGACCGCCCGGGCAAGACCCGCAGCTACTGCGTGCCGCTCATTCGCAGCCTCGGCGGGCGCACGCAAATGGTGCTCTCGGGCAGCAAATGCGTGACCAGCTACGACCCGCGCACGGGCAAGTTATTGTGGATCATCGACGGCCCCACCGAGCAGTATGTGGCCAGCCTCGTCCACAGCGAACGCACCGGCTGGCTCTATATGACGGGCGGCTTCCCCGATCATCACCTGCTCGCCATCCGGCCCGATGGCACAGGCAATGTCACTGACACCCACATTCAATGGCGCACCAACAAAGGCGTTGCCTACGTCCCCTCGCCCATCATCGAGAGCGATCACCTACTCATCGTCAGCGACAGCGGCGTCGCCCATTGTTTCGATGCCAAGACGGGCGACATCCGCTGGGAGGAGCGCTTGCGCGAGCACCACGCCTCTCTCACCAGCGCCGAAGGACGCGTCTATTTCATCAATGACTTCGGCACCCTGCGCACCGTGAAGCCCGGTGCCGCCTACGAGTGCCTCGCGCAGAGTGAGCTAGGAGAAAAAGTCTTCGCCTCGCCCGCACTCAGCGACGGCCAACTCTTCATCCGCACTGAAAAGGCAATGCTCTGTGTCGGGAAGCAAGCCGCGAAACCTTAGCTCTCCGCTCACGCGCGGAACAGAGCACCCAACTTTTTCCCCAAGATCAGCGAGGCACCCGCGATGGTGATGCCGAGGAAACACATCGCCCACACGCCCAACGCAGCGGCGAGATTGGGGCCATTGCCGAGGGCGCTGATGATCGAGTAAATGGCCTTCGTGATCGGGTAATACACAGCCTGCTGCGCGAGGATCATGGAGTCGCTGACCTCCAGCATGGCAAAGGAAAACGCCAGCAGCGACCCCGCGATGAGGTTCGGCGCGACCAGTGGCAGCGTGATCCGCCACAGTGCTCGTGCAGGCGTCGCGCCCAAGTTTTGCGCCGCCTCCTCCAGCGCCGGGCTCACCTGTTCGAAGCCCGCTGCCGCCGACCTCACCACATAGGGCAGCCGCCGCACCGAGTAGGCAATGATGAGCAGCAGTGCAGGATTTTCGCCCAGCATCAGACCATGAAACATCTGCCCCTCGCGTGACAGCGCCAGGTAGCCAAAGGCCAGCACCAAGCCCGGCACCGCCAGCGGCAGCATCGCCAGCGCATCGAGGATCTGCCGCCCAGCGAGGCGCGTGCGCACCACCACATAGGCCACAGCAACACCGAGCACCACATCCAGCAGCGTGGCGATGCTGGCATATTTTAGGCTGTTGGAGATGGAGCCCAGCACCAGCTCATGGCCCAGCACACTGTGGTAGTGCTCCAGTGTGAGGCCCGTGGGAAAGACGGTGCGATACCAGTCACCCGCGACCGAGAGAAGGACGACTCCGAGGTGAGGCAGCACCGCGAGCAAGGTGACAATGACGAAGGCCGCTGTGATCCCCCAGCCTAGGCCGTGCGGCAGCGCCACGACCGTGCGAGCCGTCGTCGCCTTGCCCGCGCCACTGGCCTGGGCACTGCCAAAGAGCCACTTACTCAGCGCATAAATAGAGGAGGTGATGACCAGCAGCACAGCCACCATCGCGTAGGGGAAAGGGTTGCCACTGAGGTCTTTGAGCGCATTGAAAATCTGCACCGATGTCACCCGGTCAAAGTCGAATACCAGCGGCACCCCCAGCTCGGTGAAGGCCCAAATAAACGTGATCGTACCACCCGCGAAGACGCCCGGCATGATCAATGGCAGCGTGATGCGCCAGAAGCGATTCCACGGCGGGCAGCCCAGGTTTGCAGCGGCTTCCTCCATCGCAGGATCTAGGTTCGCCATCGCCGCCGAGACGTTCAGGTAAAGAATGGGAAAAAGGTGCAGCACATTCATGATGACGATGCCAAACATTCGCCCCTCGCCCAGCCAATCGACCGGATGCTGCGCCTCCATCAAGCCCAGCGAAATCAGCAGCGCATTCACTGCGCCCGCCTGCCCTAGCATCGCCCGCACGCCAATGGCCCCAACGAAGGGCGGCAGAATCATCGGCAGCAGCACGAGAGAGTTTAGCAATGCCTTGCCAGGGAACTCAAATTTCACCTGCAACACCGCTAGCGGCACCGACACGAGCAGGCAACCCAGCGTCGTCCAGAACGCCATGACAAAGGAGTTGTAGAGGCCTTCGCGATACAGGGCATTGGCAAATACTTCGAAGACATAGTCGAGCGTGAAGCGGTGATCCGCCGTCATGAATGCCGCTTGCACCGTCTGCCAAATCGGCAACAGAAAGAAGCCCACAAAGAAGGTGAGCATGACAAAAAAAATGAGGCGAGCAACAGCAGTGGTCATGGGCAACAGACGGGCAATAAGTGGCACCCAGCATAGCATAAATCCAACGTGCTCGTCCTCATTCTCGTGAGGGAAAAGTGAGGTCGCTAACCGCGCGTGAAGCGCGGTAGCGCAACTCACGCCCAGCCCATCCACTGCTTCAGCACCGCGAGATCACGCTTGTAGGCAGCGAGGCTGTCCTTCACGAAGTCGGGGTTTTTGACTTGGCCTACCATGTACTCCGTGTGCAGGGAAATGGGGCCAGCGAATTTGCGCTTGAGCAGATTTTTCGCGTAGTCGGGGCTCGCCTGGCCCGTGCCCAGCGGCACACCTTCGGCTTTGCCAGGGCCGATCCACTTCACGTCCTTGAAGTAGGCGCACTGCAAGTGCTCGCCAATGAGCGCCATGTTCAGCGGCCAGCTCAGCCCGCCCTCCACGGTCGCGTGGTAGATGTCGAAGGCGAAGCCGAAGTGCTTGGGCTCGTAGTCCTTCATGATGCTGAAGGCGTCCCAGATGGGCGCAGCGAAGTAGTCCTTGCCACTGTGGTTTTGGATCAGCGGCTGGATACCGATCTCGGTGCTCATCTGCACCAAGTCTTTGATCATGGGCCGCCACTCGTCGATCTGCGGCAGGATGGGCTTGGTGAGGTCATACTTGAAGTAGAGCATCCGGTAGCGCTTGATGCCCAGCGCCTTGGCGGTGCGCAGCACTTGCTCGGTGTTTTGTTCCTTGCTCACCTGGTTGATGCCAGAGGTCATGATGGTGATCTCCAGCCCACGCTTCTTCAGCGCGTCGGCAAGCTTTGGCAGGTCTTCCGTCACGCGCTCAGGCTCCACATGGCCCTTGGGCCGGATAGGAGCCTCAATGCCATCCAGCCCCACCTCGGCAGCGATGTCCGCGATCTGGTCAAAGCTAAGGCCTTGCAGATGCTTGGTGAAAGCACAGAGCTTATTTTTCCGAGGGCCTGGCGCAGTGACGGCAAAGGCAGGTGCAGCCGCAGCAAGAGCAGCGGTGTGGAGGAAGTGGCGGCGAGTGGTCATGGCGTGGGACTTGGGGCGGGGAGCTGTAAAGTTTGGCGATGGCGGAAACGATTTCGTCGTCGTGGTTCCTGCACGGCGAGTTTGAAGAATCTACTTGTTTAGCACCGTGATTCTCGCGGCTTCTGCTGTTCTAAATAGTTGATAGGACGAATACTTGGCACTCATGGCCCGAATGATCTTATGACAATCGTCGTTGGCGGCGTGGTCGTCACGCCTTCATGGAGCCGTGGCGGTGAAGCCACGGATGGCCAGCTGGCGGCGTTGATTGTCGCCTCTCTGACGGCCTTCAATGGAGCCGTGGCGGCGAAGCCACGGATGGTGTAGCGGTTGTATTGCAGGTCGATCTGCTCGCACCTTCAATGGAGCCGTGGCGGTGAAGCCACGGATGGCGGGTGTTGCCGAGGTTGCGAGTCGCGAGCCACTCCCTACAATGGAGCCGTGACGTTGAAGCCACGGATGGTCGACTCAGGGACGTGCCAATGTAAGGCGGAAGTGTCCTTCAATGGAGCCGTGGCGGTGAAGCCACGGATGGAGCGGCTTTTTGTGTCATGCCGCGCAACGGCGCATCCTTCAATGGAGCCGAGGCGGTGAAGCCACGGATGGGCTGATCCGGTGGTGGAGGCGGCGAAGCGCGGGGGCCTTCAATGGAGCCGTGGCGGCGAAGCCACGGATGGGGCGGCTGGGCGCTGAGGGCGTCGGCGGCGTCTTGCCTTCAATGGAGCCGTGGCGGTGAAACCACGGATGGATGGGAAAGGCGACGGTGGCATTCAGCGGGATCGTCCTTCAATGGAGCCGGGGCGGTGAAGACACGGATGGACGATTTCGTAAAACTCAGGCACCACAAAGAGGACCCTTCAATGGAGCCGTGGCGGTGAAGCCACGGATGGTCTTGC
>JANOAR010000028.1:0-42268 GCA_031411235.1 Verrucomicrobiota bacterium
TTCGCGTTTGAATGCGAAGCTTTTGCTGGACTGTGAAGAGCACACCCGAAGGCACTCCCCTTATCCCTTTTACCTTACCCCTTAAACCTCTGCGGCAGCGCTCATCAATCGCCCTGACACCGCCTTAATACACGCCTTCGACGATGGTCTTCTCCATCGCGCCGAAGGGCCGCACCTCGGCGACGCCGTCCCAGGTGTATTGATTGCGCGGGCGACGGCGAATGGCTTCATCGCGTTCGAGGAAGCGTGGCATGAAGAATTCTTTGGTCAGCGTGGTCAGCTCGACTCGGCCCCAGGCGTCGTATTCGACGGTGTCTTCGGTCTTCGTGGGGTTGACCACGCGTAGCACGGCGCGGGGCTGTGGGGCGTAGTAGGTGATGCTGAACTTGTCTTCGGGCAGCAAGGGAACGCTGGCGGCGAGGCCCATCAAAGTGTTGCCGTAGGTGGGGTAGAAGCCGATGCGGTTCTCCAGCACCTCCTCGACGATGAAGCGTGTGTACTGGGGCAGCATGGTCGTGCCACCGCAGAAGACGCCACGGATGCCCGCGTCGAAGATGTTGACCTTCTCCGCGATGGCTTCGAGCAGCTTCGGCGTGGTGAACATGGCCGAGACTTTGCGGTTTTTCATGATCATGACCGCCTGATCGACGACGTGATCCATGTACTGGCGGGCCACCTCGAACTGCTTGTTGCTGATGAGCTTCTTCACGAAACGCGGATCGAGATCGACGAAGTAGCACGATGACCCGCGATAGTTCGCGAGATGCTCCACGGCCAGGCGCAGGCGGCGTGGCCCCGTGGGCCCGACCATGATCCAGGCCTCGCCTTTGGGGAAGTGCGCGTCGTCGAGCTTGTGGCTGAACTCTTCGTAATCGACGCGGAAGTCATTCCAGCCGATGCGCTGCTTGGGCATCCCGGTGGTGCCGCCCGTCTCGAAGATGTTGTAGGGCTTGCCTTTGAAGGCGGCTGGCACCCACACCTCGGGTTGCAGATCGCGCAGCCACTCGTCCTCGAAGTGCGGAAACTTCGCCACGATGTCCGCGTAGCTCTTCACCTCGGTGAGAGGGTTCCAGCCAGCCTTCGCCGCCCAGCCAAGCCAGAAGGGGCAGCCAGTTTCAGGGGAGAAATGCCATTGGATGATGTCGCGGACTTGTTGGTCGAGTTGTTCTTGGGATGTCATATCGGTTTGAGGAAAACGCCATACGTGCGGCGCGGTCGTATCGTTGCATCTGCGACGATCATCGGCGCGGAAGGGCGCAAACTTTAGGCGTGCAACGGGAGCGAGCAACTGCGTTGTGGGTTGCAACGCAACGCAGAAAGGAGGAAACAATGCCAACCGTATGTTCGCGCCCCAGAACTCCAGCCACCAACCTCACACCATGATCCGCGCCACACTCCTAGCTGTCCTACTCTCCACGACTGCCTTTGCGGCAGAACCCAAGGTCTGGATCGAGGCTGAGTCCTTCGATACCCACGGCGGCTGGGTCACGGACACTCAGTTCATCGACATCATGGGCAGCGCTTACCTCATGGCGCATGGCCTGGGCAAGCCCGTCGCCGATGCCACCACGACGGTGCACGTGCCCGAGGCGGGCGAATATCGTGTGTGGGTGCGGGCAAAAAATTGGGTCGGCCCGTGGGGCGCTCCTGGTAAGCCTGGGCGCTTCCATCTGCTCGGCGGCGATCCCGCAAAGCAGGTCGAATGCGGTGCGAAGGGCAAGGACTGGCAATGGGACGACACAGGCACCATCACCGCTGGCGGCAGCAAGACGGTGATGCTCACCCTGCATGATTTGACGGGCTTCGACGGACGCTGTGATGCCGTCCTGCTGTGCAAAGACCTCGACTTCATCCCGCCGAATGACAACGCGGCAACCAACAAGCTACGTCGCAAAGCATTGAAGTTGCCCGAGCAAGCGCCCGAGTCCGCTGAGTATGATCTGGTGGTCGTGGGCGGTGGTTATGCTGGCATGGGCGCAGCGATCAGTGCCGCGCGCCAGGGTTGCAAAGTGGCGCTCATCCAGGATCGCGCGGTGCTCGGTGGCAATGGCAGCAGCGAGGTGCAAGTGTGGGCCATGGGCGGCACGCGGCGCGGCCTATATCCACACCTCGGCGAGATTATCGAGGAGTTCGCCGACCGCGCCTCGAACAGTCCAGGGCAGCCCGAAGAATACAACGACGCGCTCAAAGAGAAGACTGTGAAGGCCGAAAAAAACATCACCCTCATGCTCAGCCACTACGTGCATGGCGTCGAGATGACCGACGACAAGACCCTCCGCAGCGTCGTCGCGCTCGATGTGAAAACGGGAAACGAAAAGCGCATTCGGGGCAAGTTCTTCAGCGACTGCACCGGCCACGGTAGCGTCGGTGCGCTGGCGGCGGCGAAGTTCACTATGCTGGAAAAAGGCCATATGGGCATGAGCAATATGTGGGTAGCGAAAAAGGTCGCAGAGCCCAGCGTCTGGCCTAACACGCCGTGGGCGCTGCCTCTAAAGCTCGATGAATTTCCCCTGCCCCACGCCATGGCACCCACGGGCAAAAAAAATGCGGCCAACCAACAAGGCTACGACCTCGGCTACAAGCCGATGGAAAGCCCCGAGGACTCGCTGCATGGCGAATGGTTCTGGGAGGGAGGCTTCGACAAGCACCCGATCAAAGATTTGGAACTCATACGCGACTGGAATTTCCGCGCCGTCTTCGGAGCCTTCACCGCGATGCGCACACTCGCGGCGGATAAGTTCAGCAACTACGATATGCAGTGGCTCGCCTACATCGGCGGCACGCGCGAGTCGCGTCTGCTGCAAGGCGACGTGGTGCTCACGGTCGAGGATGTTGTGAGCAAGCGTGAGTTCCCCGATGGCTGCGTGCCCACCACCTGGGATCTCGATTTGCACTACCCCAAGGAGCAGTACATCCCCGGCTCCGATGGCAATCCCTTCATCTCCCGAGCCGCTTTTGGCAAAGGCGTGGATCGTAAACAAGGCTATCCCGTGCCCTATCGCTGCTTCTACTCCGTCAACATCGACAATCTTTTCATGGCTGGGCGCAACATCAGCGTCACCCACGGAGCCCTGGGTTCGGTGCGTGTCATGCGCACCTGCGGCATGATGGGCGAAGTCGTCGGCAAGGCCGCGTATCTCAGCGTGCGCAATCACACCACCCCGCGTGGCGTGTATGACCAGTACCTCGACGTGCTGAAGGATCTCATGAACCAGCCCGGAGCCATGCGCCGCGACAACCTGGAAGGCCCGCTCTACTTGCCCAAGAACGCCAAGAAGCTGCCTGATGTGGCGCTCGCCGCCGAGTCCATCGACATCAAGAAACTCGAAGGCATCGTCATCGACGATGTGGATGCCGAACTCACGGGCAAGTGGGCCGAAGGCGACGGCTTGAAGGGATACATCGGAGCCCACTACCTCTACGCCAGCCCCAAGGCCGCCGTCTCGGCACGCTTCGCTTTCGCCGTGAAGCAAAGCGGTAAGTACGAAGTGCGTATCGCCTGGCAACCCCATGCCAACCGCGCCACCAACACACCTGTCTCAGTGCTCAGTGCTGAGGGCGAAAAGACCTTCCCTGTGGATCAAACCAAGGCTCCTGAGCTACCCAACTCTATGCACTCGCTCGGCGTCTTTGAATTCAAAGCAGGCGAGGAAGCCGCCGTCATCGTCCGCAGCGAAGGGGCGAAGGGTAACGTCCACGCCGATGCCGTGCAGGTAGTGCTTGCGAAGTGAAGCGTCGCTCAGTTCACCCCAAAAAAGTGTCTTCCAACGGCAAACGAGAAAGCTGCGAGCATCGCCGCGCAGGGCAGCGTGATGACCCACGCTAGCAGCACAGGGATGACGGTACGCCAGTGTGTCTGTCGGGTAGCGATACCGATGCCCAGCAACGAACCGACGGTGACGTGTGTGGTCGAGAGCGGCAGCCCTTTCAGCGAGCCGAGGATCACGAGAATCGCTGTCGTGGCATTCGCCACAAAGCCCTGCCCAGGGTTCATATCGGTGATTTTGTGGGCGAGCGTCTCAGCCACGCGGCGGGCACTGAGCATGAGGCCAGCAGTCATCGCCAGCGTCACCAGCAGCATCCCATTCATACCTGTGAAGCTAGCCATACAGCCGAGCAGAGCCGCCATTTTTGGGGTATCGTTCAAGCCGCGAGCGAAGCACACCGCACCACCACTGAGGAAGTGCAACGCGTCCAGCAAGGGGGTGCGATGATTGGGCTCCAGCCGCATTCGGCCCAAGAACCAATGCAATAAGCCGGCCAGTAGAATCGCCACCATCGGACCGAGCAGCAGCGGTTGACCGAAGGTCTTCCACAGTTGGGAGAAGGCCACCTGCTCTGCATTCGCACACAATCCCGCCCCGACTAATGCGCCCGTGAGGGCGTGCGTGGTAGAGACTGGAAAACCCAGGCGCGTCGCAAGGCCACCCGTAGCCATTGCGCCGAGCGCCACCGCGAGTAGGAACACGGGATCCCCCGCGAGTGCGTCGGAGACTAGCCCTTTGCCCGAGAACGCCTTCAACAACTGTGTCGCAAAGAACATGCTGGCCACTGCGCCTGCGGCTGTGGTGATCGCCGCCCAACGGATCGCCGTGCGGTAGCTGCAAGTCCCACTGCCGAAGAGCGAGGCCACCCCTTTGAAACTGGAATTGGCCCCATTGGCATAGGCGACAAGTGTGACGGCGACGAGGATGAGGCTGCTGAGCATGGATAATTTGAATGAAATCGTATGCGCAAACACGCATATAAACCGCCGTCTTGCAACGCTCGCTTTCCAAACTATGCAGTGGCATGAAAAAGTTTGACTGCATCACGGCCATGAAAGCGCTCGGGGAGGAAAACCGCCTGCGTATCGTGCGACTCCTGCTCAAAGGCCAACGCGGTGTCAATGAACTGGCTGAGGTACTGGAGATGTCGCAGTACAATGTGTCCAAGCATCTGCGCGTGCTGCGCGAGGCAGGCCTGCTGGAACAGGAAAAAATGGGCCAGCAGCGCCTCTACTCACTGGCGGCGGAGTTCTCCGAACACCTGACGGTGAATAAAAATGTGCTCGATCTCGGCTGCTGCCAGTTCGACTTCAGCAAATTGCCGAAGTAACGCACACCCATGCCTACCTTCAAAGACGCACTGTGCTTCTGGCTCAAGCTTGGCTTCATTAGCTTCGGCGGGCCTGCGGGGCAGATCGCCATCATGCACCGCGTACTCGTCGAGCAGCGACGCTGGCTCCGTGAGAGCCACTTTATGCACGCGCTGAATTTTTGCATGTTGCTCCCAGGGCCGGAGGCCCAGCAACTCGCGACCTACCTCGGCTGGCGCTTGCATGGGGCAAAGGGCGGCATCGCAGCGGGTGCTTTGTTTGTGCTGCCCTCGGTCTTCATTCTCTTGGCGCTCAGTTGGCTGTACATGGCGAGCGGTCATCTGCCATGGCTTGCCGCCGTGTTTTATGGGCTGCTGCCAGCCGTCATCGCCGTCGTCGTGGGGGCGGTATTTCGGATTGGGCGGAAGGCTTTAAAATCGCAGGCGCTGTGGGGGCTCGCGATTGCGGCGTTCATTGCGATCTACTTTTTTAGTGTGTCATTTATCTTCATCATCATCGCGGCAGCCTTGATCGGTTGGGTGGGACATCGGTATGCGCCAGCGCACTTTCCTGCGGGCAAAGGGCATGGCAGCGGCGGCAAAGAAGAGTCATTGGCGGTAGAGTTGCCGCCAGCACCGCAGGCGTCCTGGGGCCGTGCGCTGGGTATCACCGCGCTGTGTGTCGCGTTGTGGTGGCTACCATTGCTGGGCGTGGCGGTGTGGCTGGGCTGGGATAGTACGGCGTGGCAGCAGGGGGTGTTCTTCAGCAAGGCGGCGCTCGTCACCTTTGGCGGCGCGTATGCAGTGCTGCCGTATGTCGCCCAGCAGGCGGTGGAGCGCTACGCATGGCTATCGCATGGGCAGATGATGTCGGGCCTAGCGCTGGCCGAGACCACGCCTGGGCCACTGATCATGGTATTGCAGTTCGTTGGCTTTGTCGGTGGCTGGCAGCATCCGGGTGCTCTGAGTCCACTCGCAGGAGCCACCGTGGGGGCGCTGGTCACGACATGGGCGACATTTTTGCCGTGCTTCCTATTTGTCTTTCTCGGCGCACCACACGTCGAGAGCCTGCGTGAGCAGCCTCGCCTCGGTGCAGCGATGACGGCTATCACGGCTGCCGTGGTCGGCGTCATTTTAAACCTTGGCGTGCAGTTTGCGCTTCATGCGCTGTGGCCCGTGCAGGGCGGTGGGCTAGATGTCTTCATTGCTATCGTGGCCATCGCTGCCTTCTTCGCCATGGAGCGGCTCAAGGCAGGCGTCATGCCCGTGATCGGTGTTTGCGCCGCGCTGGGTTTGTTATGGAAGCTTGGACTTGGAATGGTTGCGAATTGATCGCACCTCGCCATGCTTCGCGCCCAAAAAAAATGCTGAAGGCATCGTGCCGTTATTCTCCCGCGATACCTCTCTCTTTCGATACTTATGCCTCCTGACCAAATTTTTGTTTGTGCCCTCGTTCTCATCACCGTTGCCATGTTTGTGTGGGAGAAAATCTCCGCCGATGTGGTCTCGATGGCGACCTTGTTCCTGCTGCTCGTCGTGCCTTTCGACGGTCATGCGATCCTTTCGCCTGGGGATAAAACCCAGCAAGCGGCCATCCTGGGCAGCATCTTTGGCAACAACGCCATCCTCACGGTGTCCTTCATGTTCATCATCGGTGCCGCCGTGGAGCGCACGGGGTTGGTCGAGGTGCTGGGGCACTGGTTCGAGCGCATCGCGGGCGGTGGACCACGGCGCACGCTGCTGGCTCTGGGGGTGCTATCCATCACCACCAGCGCATTTTTAAACAACACTACGGTGGTCGTTGTTTTCATACCGATGGTGCTGGGCCTCTGCCGTCGCACGGGACTAGTGCCTTCGCGTTTCCTGATCCCGCTGTCGTATTTTGCCATTGCTGGCGGCATGTGTACGATGATCGGCACGAGCACCAATCTGGTGGTCAATGGCATCCTAAAGCAAAAAGGACTGCACGCATTTTCGATGTTCGAGATCACGCCACTCGGCGTGGTACTCGCGGCGGGCGCACTGGTTTTCATCGTGCTTTTTGCCCATCGTTTGCTGCCGGAACGGCCTTGCCTTGCGGCGCTCATTGATAGCGAGAGTTCACATGAGTTTCTCCTCGCCGCCATCGTCGGTGCCGACTCGCCGCTGGTGGATAAGAAGCTCGTCGCGAGCCCTCTCGGCGCGATGAAAAAGCTGCGTCTCATTGAGGTGCGGCGTAGCGGCAATCGTGTCGAGACCCCGCTGAACGAGCTGGTCTTCGAGGCGGGCGACCGTGTTATTTTAAAGTGCCATCTATCGGGTGTGCGGGGCACGTCCGATGTCGAAACCATCGAGGCCTCGGTGAAGGCTGAACTGGGCCTCACGTACGTCCATACCGAGAAGGCTGTGCTGCGAGAGGGGCTCATCGGGCCACACTCCACGCTCATCGGTCGCAGCCTCGTGGAGATCAATTTCCGCCAGCACTACGGCGTGCTCATCGTGGCGATGCACCGCAATGGTGAGAACCAGATGGACAACTTCGCCCGCACTCGGCTGGAGGTGGGAGACACACTGCTACTGGAGGGCTCGAAGGATCGCATGAGCGAGCTGTTCTCCAGCCGCGACTTCATTAGCCTCAGCGAGATACAGCCAGCCAGAAGGCCCGTCCCCTCGGCTCCCGATTACCGGGCAGATCGCTCATGGGTGGCGCTGTTGGCGCTGGCGTTGGTGGTCGTGCTGGGTGCCTTCGACGCATTACCTTTTGAATGGGTAGCCCTGGGAGCCGCACTGCTGGTGATCGGTGGTGGCTGCTTGAAAAAGGATGAAATATACGCGGCCATCGAGTGGCGCATCATTGTCATGATTCTCGGCACGCTGGGGCTTGGCATCGCTATGGATCGCAGCGGCGCAGCGGCGACCATTGTGCATGGCCTCATGGCTGTCGTGGGTGACTGGGACAAGCGGCTCATCGTCTCTGCGCTGCTGCTGCTCACCATTGTCTTCACCGAGTTGCTCAGCAATAACGCCGTCGCAGCGTTGCTCACGCCGCTGGCCATCCAGCTCGGGGCCGACCTGGGTTGTGATCCGCGCCCGTTCATCGTGGCGGTGATGATCGGCGCGAGCATCGGCTTCGCCATCCCCGCAGGCTACCAGACGCACATGCTCGTTTACAGTGCGGGCGGCTATCGTTTCAGCGACTTCGTGCGCATCGGCGTGGTGCTGGATGTGCTGTGTTGGGTGCTGGGGTCGATCGCGATTCCGATCATCTGGATGTAGCGCTATGAGCTTGGGTTTTGGCAAGGGTTGCGCAGTGCTTCCGCCTCGCCACTCTGCGCGTCCATGAATGCTGAAGACATGGCGGAGACGCTCCGCCGCATCGCCACCCTGCTGGAACTCAAGGACGAAAACCCTTTCAAAATACGCGCTTATCGCACGGGCGCAGAGACGATCGAAACCTTCCCAGGCGACATCGTCGGCCTAGCTCGTGACAACAAGCTCGCAGGCATCAAAGGCATCGGTGAAGCGCTGCGCGACAAGCTGCATGAGGCAGCGACGACGGGAAAGATGAGCTTCTATGAAAAGCTGCTGGAGGAGTTCCCGGAGACGCTTTTCGACTTGATAAAAATCCAGGGCGTAGGGCCGAAGAAAGTGGCAGCTCTTTACAGGCAAATGGGTGTGGCCTCGCTGCCAGATTTGAAGCGTGTGTGCGAGTCCGGTGAGGTAAGTAAGCTCGCGGGCTTCGCGGCCAAGACGGTGGCGAATATCCTCGAATCCATCGCCTTCCACGAGAGCCACGCGAGCGAGTTCCGACTGGGCGATGCAGCCATGGTTGGCGAAGAGGTGCTGGCCGTTTTGCGCGAGCACAAGGACGTGTTGCGGGCTGAGATTTGCGGCAGTTACCGCCGGGGCAAGGAGACGGTGCATGACCTGGATTTCCTCGTCGCGACATCGCAGCCACAGGCCGTCATAGATGCCTTCGTCGCGCTGCCCATTTTCACCAGCACCATCGCGGCAGGCGGCACCAAGGCGAGCACACGAACCAAGCAAGGCCTGCAATGCGACCTGCGTGCCGTGAGCAATGCGGAGTTCCCCTTTGCGCTGAATTATTTCACCGGCAGCAAGGAGCACAACGTCTCCATGCGGCAGCGCTGCCTCGCTCGCGGCTGGTCATTGAACGAGTATGCGATTACTGCCGACACAGGTGCCGTGGCCCCGCCTGCGATCCACGAAGAGTGCGACATTTACACCGCGCTGGGGCTGATCTACATCGAGCCCGAGCTGCGCGAAAACGCGGGCGAGATCGAGGCGGCTGAGCGCAATACCTTGCCCGATCTCGTGAAGCTGGAGCACCTGCGCGGCACCTTCCACAACCACACGACCTGGAGCGATGGCAATGCCTCGCTGGCCGAGATGGCGGCGGCGGCGCAGGAGCTAGGTTTGCAGTATCTCGGCATCGCTGACCACAGCAAAAGCTCCTTCCAGGCCAACGGCCTGGATGCCACGCGCCTGCGCAAACAGCTTGCCGAAATCCGCGCGATGAATGCCGACTTCGGCCCCGAGTTTCGTCTCTTCGCAGGCAGCGAGGTGGACATCCACAAGGACGGCACACTGGACTTCGACGACGACCTGCTCGCCGAGCTGGATTACTGCGTGGCCAGTGTTCACAGCGTCTTCACACTGAGCGAGTCCGAGATGACCGCACGCATCATTAAAGCCATCGAAAACCCGCACGTCACCATGCTCGGCCACGTCACAGGCCGCTTGTTACTCCAGCGCCCCAGCTACGCCGTCAATATACCGGCCATCATCGACGCTGCTGCCGCAACAGGCACCATCATCGAGCTGAATGCCAGCCCCTGGCGGCTCGACATGGACTGGCGCTGGTGGCGCTTGGCCAAAGAGAAGGGCGTGAAAACTAGCATCAACCCCGACGCCCATAGCACCCAGGGCTTGCAGGATTTATACTTCGGCACTCGCATCGCAAGGAAGGGCTGGCTGACGCGCGACGATGTGGTGAACACGCTGCCGCTCGGGAAGATCGAAGCGCAGCTCGAGAAGAAGGGGAAGGCAATCAGACAATCAGACGATCAGACCATGAGAGGATAGAAGCAGTCTCTCATGCTTGCGACAGATGGGTATTGCTCGCGATGATTTTGTATGGAGTGCGCTTCTCGCGCGATCACGAGTTCCTTCCCCCCCAAGGCTGCATCCTCTTTTCTGATTGTCTGATTGTCTGATTGTCTGATTGTCTGATTGTCCCGCCCCCATGACCCGCCCCCTCGCCATCACGCAAATCCAGGAAGCCTGTAAACAAATCGCCCTTCAGTTCATGAAGATCCACCCCGCCATCGGCAAGCTGGAGGATCCCGAGACGCAGTCCGATGCGCTGAAGTCGATGCACGAGATGACGGTGCATCTGGAGATCATCAAGAAGAAGCTCATCAAGCTTCAGCAGCGTGATGACAGCGCAGAGTTGTGAGACTCACTTCACCGCTACCAGCTTAAACACCAGCGCCAAGCCCTGCGGCTCGCGGTTGCTGACGGTTACACTACCGCCGCAGGCTTCCACGCAAGTCTTTACGATGGCGAGGCCGAGGCCGGTGCCGCCGGTGTCGCGGGTGCGCGAGGTATCGACGCGGTAGAAGGGCTCGAACAGGCGCGGCAGGCTGTCGGCCGGGACGCCAGGGCCTTCGTCGGCGAGGGTCAGTAGCACATGGCCATTGCGGCGGCTGGCGCTGATGCGGATGACCCCAGGCGCATGGAGCTGGGCGTTGCGCAGCACATTGCCGATGGCTCGCTTGAGCAAGTCGGGGCGAGCGAGGACTTGCAGCGAGTCATCGACGTCGAGGTGCAAAAACTCTGGCGGCACACTTTCGGTGCGGGCGCTTTCTTCGATGAGGGCTCGCAGTGCCACCGTTTCCGGTGGTAGCCCATCCATGCCGCTGGCGGCTTTGGAGAAGGACAGCAGCTCATTGACCATCGCCGAAATGTCGCGCAGCTCGCTGCGTACGCCCTCGAGTCGTTCGAGATTTTCTGCACCTATTTTGTTTTCCAAAATGCTGAGCCCTACCTCCATCCGGGCGATGGGCGAGCACAGTTCGTGGGCGATGTCGCCGAGGAAGCGCTTCTGCCCACGCACGTAGCCATCGAGTTGGCCGGCCATCAGATTGACGGCTTGCGCCATGCGCCCGAGTTCATCGCCACGCGTCTCGGGTACGCGCACGTCGAAGCGACCCTGGGCGATATTTTCCGTGGCTCGCATCGTCAACCGTATGCTGTGGGTGATGCCGCGCACGAAGGGCAACCACAGCAGGGCAGAGATGACCAGAGCGGCAAGGATGGCGTAAATCCAGGGCTTCACGTCGAAGAACAAGCCATTGGCCGTGACGGAATCGCTGGCGAAAAAAAGCAGCCACGGTGCCCGATCTGCGGGGTGTAACTCGACGGGTGGCACATGCACGGCGACCCAATAGCGCGGGGACTCCTTGGCCACTTTCATGACCATGCGGACGCGCGTAGGCCATGCGCCCGCTCCTGCTTTGGCATTGTCTCCAGGAGGGCCATCGCCTGGCATCGGCTCATCTCCGAGGGCTGAGAGAAAGCTGTCGCCAAACGCACCCTCCTCGCGTGGGGGTGGTGGGGCTCGCCGCTGTGGTGGTGGCCCTTCGCGGCCTAGTCCTGGAATGATGGATCGAACCTCTTCATGAACTTCGGGCGGGATGTGGATGGGTTCACCTGCGATGAAGCGATCCGGCACTTGGAAGAGGGCCACATGGACATCATATTCCTTGGCGAACTCATCGAGAACACGATCCCACTGCGCCTTCGGTTGCATGCTCAAGGCGTAGTGAATGCGCTCTGCGACAACACGCACACGATCCCCTGCGAGGCTACCCAACGCTGAGCTGAAGCCCTGGCCAAACTGCGAGCGTGCGACGATGGAGAAAGCCACGGCGAGAACCAGAATGTTCAGCAGGAACCAGAGCAAAATGCGGGCGTAGAGAGGCAGTCGTAGTTTCATGGTGCCTCACGCTCCAGGGTTGATGAATAAGTAGCCAGCGCTGCGCACGGTGCGGATAAAGCGTGGCTGATGCGCGTCGTCGCCGAGCTTGCGCCGCAGGGCGGCGATGTGGACGTCGATGCTCCTGTCGAACACCTCGTACTCGCGATCTCGCAACGACTCGATCAACTGCTCGCGAGTCTTGATGCGGCCCTTTGACTTCATCAGCGTGGCGAGGATGTCGAACTCGACGGGGGTCAGCAGCAGCGGCTCATTGTTCTGCAAAGCGATGCGTGCGTCGAGGTTGAGGCGCAGTTCACCCACTAGGATTTCTTTGATGGGGGGCTCTGCCACGGTGACGGTTTGAACCATGGAGGAGCGGCGAATCACGGCGCGCAGGCGGGCTAATAACTCGCGTGTGGAGAAGGTCTTGGGCAGGTAGTCATCGGCCCCTATTTCCAGTCCCACGATGCGGTCTGCCTCGTCACCACGCGCTGTTAGCATGAGCACGGGCACGCTGGATTTTGCCCGGATACGGCGCAGCACTTCGTAGCCATCGCAGCCTGGCAGCATGAGATCCAGGATAATGGCGTGCCAGCTCTCTGCCACGGCGCGCACCGCGCCCTCGGGGCCAGTATGCACGATAGCGACCTCATAGCCGAGCGGCCCGAGATAGTCGGCGATGAGGGTGCTGAGCTTGCGATCGTCGTCGATCACGAGCACGCGAGTGAGTCCTTCGGGTTCTTCCATGAGCGAGCATAACGCGAGGCTTGCACACTCTCAGCCAAGTTTTACACGGGCTTAACAAATCATTGGCCCACGGCTGCTTTCTAAATGGTGGACACCACGGGGTGACTTGTGGATCACTCGCTAAAGATGAAGCACAAACCAGACAACTTGCCGCGCCAAGCGGGAGACGAGGATGACGGCAAGGTGCCTGTGATACCACTCGCCTGGGCGATCATTCTGTCTGTACTGGTGGTGATGGGCGGGCTATTCGTCGGGCTGCCGATGCTGCTTCAACGTGTGCCCTGGGCTGCGGCTCGGTTGCCGGTGCTGTTGCTGGTGATCCCCGCCTTCCCAGCGGTGACGGGCTGGCTCCAAGGCACGATGGATACTCAGCGACCCAGTGAGCAAGGCTGGCGTGCGTTGCCCCGCGAGTATCTATTCCATGCTTGGAGCTTGGCCCTGGAACTCACGCTGGTGGTTAGCTCATTGCCTGTTATTGCAGCGCAGTTGCTGTCGGTCATCGCCCTCATCATGTTGTTTCCATGTGGGGCAGTGTTGCTGTTGGCCGCAGGGCAGAAGTTGTTTGGGCTCCACATCGAAGGGGTGACGACCTTCTCTGCCTCGGACGTGTGGCTCTGTGCGATGCTTTTGTTCGGGGCCGTTGCGGCGGCTGGAGTTGCCTATGCGCTAGCGGCGTTCTTGGAACGAGTCTTTGACCGCAGCACCGATGTGGTGGCGGTGATGAATAAGCGCGTGGTGGCCTGGCTATGTAGGCGGTTGTGACACCCCATGAGCTATCGCGGCTTCACTTTGGCACCAGGGTGCCATCAGGCTTCCTCTGGTACATTTTGCCATCCGTGGGATCCACAAAGTAGCGTGCTCGACCACTCACGGGTGGAGATAATGGCGGCTGGGCTGGCGTTGGCGATACCGCGACAGGCGGTGTGATCACTTGGGGTTGAGTTGTCGGGAACTGAGGTGTCTGCTGCACGGGCACCTGATTGACGCTTGCAACTGGTGGCGTGGGTGGAGGCAGCGATGAAGGTTCCTGCCCTGGCGACACTTGAGTGGCCAGCTGTTGTGATGAATCTTCAGGGGTGGCTACCGCCTGCAACGAGCCCAGAGCCACGAGGATTTGCACATCCGTCCACACGCTCTTCCAGTCATCACTCGGTGTTCGGTGGAAGGGAACCGCGATGCCTGTGATCTCGCCCGCCTTTTCCAAAGTCATGCCCACCCAGGCCACCTCTCCCAGCGACTTGAGGGTACTTGGCCCCACGGTGGCTTGGAGCTTGGCACCCAACTGCTTGCCAGCATTGGCGATATTATCACGACGTTCCAAATCGTAGCGACTCGGCCCGGATGTAGTCGGATTGGGCGTCGCAGGTGTGTCAGGTGTCACTGCGGGAGTGGTCGCAGTTTGGGAATCTAGCTTCGATTGCAAATCCTCCATGCGCCTACGCGCCGCCTCCAGCTTGGCTTCCAGCTCATTGACCTTTTGTTGCGCCAAACCAGAAGGTTGCGAATCACAACTGGATAAAGCTATGATCAGGAAGGATGCCAATCGGAAGTGCGAGGAGGTATTCATAAACTAGTGCCAACTCTTCAGCCCTATCACAGAAGTAAAAGGCGCGGCAACGAGGATTTTCCTTGCTAAGAAAAAAAGCCACACAAAAGTCTTGCTCACCAAAGGCATCATTCGCTACTTTCGGCGCTCAAACATCTTCGAACTATCGTCCCCCATGATTTCGCTCACCCACCTTTCCACTGCTGCTGCTGTTCTTCTCATTTCACTCCCCGGTGCGCTTCGTGCGGCGGAGGAGGCTGCCAGCGTAGGCCAAGCAGATAAAATCGCGCCAGGAACCAAAGCCCCACAACTTGAAGGGGAAACCGAATACATCATTGCCTTCCCATCGCCCTACGCGCGGATGCTCGGCATCCAAGCCGCACTTGCCAAGCATAAGGTCGAGATCAACTGGGCCGAAGCTTATCAGCGCTTGGCAAAAAAGAGCCTCAATGTTGAATCCCTCGGCACCGACAAAGGACGCCTTGGTTTCGCCATTGGTGTGCGACTCGCTGACGGCATCATCGCTCTCATGGCCAAAGATCAGGAGAAACTAGTGCAGTGCGCCAAAGACGCCCGCGCCTGCGCCCAGAAGCTTGGTATTGAACGCAAAGATATTAGCGCTGGCGACGCGCTGTTGCGTGGCCTGGAAGAAAACGACTGGGGCAAGGTGTTCTTCGAGATCGGTGTGATGCAGCAGGAAATCGTCACCCGTCTGGAAAAGAATACTCCCACTGAAAAAGATCGTTCCCTCTCAGCTCTCGTTGCCTCTGGCGCTTGGTTGCAGGGCGTGCGTTATGCCGTTGATGTGATTTCCGACAATCGCAAAACCGAAGATTTGTCCAACATGCTACGTGCCGCCCCACTGGCAGCCCGACTGAAGTCCGAACTCATGAAGGCTCCCCCCGAAGTTGCCGCCTTGGCCACGGTGAAAAAGAGCATCGAAGTCCTCGATAAAGTCCGCCCGCTTATTGACATCAAGCGCGATGAAGTCATCCCCACAGAGACACTCGCGCAGATTCAGGCTCTAGCCGCTGGAGTCATCTCCGAAGCCCTTCCCTAGCCTCTCCTTCCGTGGGCATGCCCACTTCCGCATTCACTCCACCCTACCCCAAACTCAAAGCCATGAATCAGCCTTCCCGCACACTCGTCGCCGTTATTACATTGCTCGCTTTTAGCACCACCCAGGTGTTTCCTCAGGTCATCTTCACCCCCAGCTCTGACCCCAAAGAGTCGCGTGAAGACGCCCGTAAAATTGCCGTTAAATTTCGGGATCGCGGGTATAACATCACCGCCATCGCGAATGGTAACAACTTCAACTCGCTGATTGAATTTGACCTTGAGCTCACCAAGGGTCTCGACTGCGTCATCATGGTTGGCATTGATAACGCTATGCCAGACGTGGATCTCTATGTGAAGGACGATGTCGGCAACATGATTGCCCAAGACACCCGCACCATTCGCCGCGCATGCGTCGAATTCACCGCCTCCTCCAACGGAGTCTATACGTTCACTGTCAAGGCTACCAAATCCGAAGTCATCGGCCACTTCACGATTCTCGGTGGCTTCCAGCCCTCGGGTTATAACTGAAGACCCGCCATCGTTTCAACTTTCTCCATTCCTTCAACACCCACCTACTAACAAAATAAAATCATGATCACTCGCCTCGCTCTTGCTCTCTTCGTCGCTGTCGCCCTGTCCAGTTGCGTCGCCCCCGAACCGCTCCCAGCGCCCATGCCTGCGCCTTATTGCCCACCCAAGAAGCCCTATTGCCCACCCGCCAAGAAAACCACCACCACATCTTCTGCGGGTCGTGATGTGAATGGTCGCTTCATCCTCGACACCCCACCAGAGTCGGTGGAACCTGCCAAGACCTTCCGCGTCGAGAAGGACTTCTAGTCCAACCCGACAGTTAAAAAATTCTTCGCGCCCCGCGTGGTTGGCCTGCGCAGGCTTCCATCGGGGCGCGATTTATTGTCCTCAAGCCCCTCTTTTTTAACGCTAGCCCCCTCGTTGACATCATGAAACTGACCCACCTCATCGCCATGTCCGTGCTGGTCGTCAGCGCACGGAGCCTCATGGCTGGCCCCGCCGAAGACCAAGTGCTCGCCCTCTTTGAAGCCAAGTGCTCCAAGTGCCACAAAGACGACAACGAGCCCCTGCTGAGTAAGGACACAAGCCTCTCAGCGCTACGCAGTAATGACAAGTACATTACTCCTGGCGATGCCGCGAACTCACCGCTCTACAAGTCTCTGTTCCCGGATGCCAAAAAGCGCATGCCCAAAAGCACCAAGTCCAAGCCCTTGCCACCGCTTTCTGCCGATGAGGTCGCCATCATCTGCCTATGGATCGAAGGAGCCCCAGCCACCAAACCCATCGCTCAGACACCCTCGTCTCCAACCAGCCCAGGGATCGCACCTCCTAGCCCTGCTGGCAAAGCTGGCACACCACCCGCTGGACAGCGCATCTTTATTTCGCCGCAGATCGTGGATAACGCCATCCTCGCCGACCTCAAGCACCGCACCACCCAGATTGGCCCAAAGAGCCAAGTGCGCTATCTCAGCCTCGCCAATCTCTACAATGAGCGAGACTCCAAAGGTGGTATATTGCGCACGGAGGAGGACATGGAAGCCTACCGCACTGGCGTGAACAAAATGCTCAACAGCGTTTCCTGGAAGCCTGCGCTCGCCCTCACCACGCCCATTGATCCCGCCAAAGTCATCCTGCGTGTGGACCTCGATGCCTATGGCATCAGTCCTGACATTTGGCATCGTATCGTGCAGGCCTACCCTTATTTGGTGGATCGAGGCAGCGCTGAAGCCAATGAGGCGAAAAAAATGCTCGGTGACTGGGCCGTTATGCGTGCTGACTTCTTCGTTTTCGTCGCTGCCCAAGCACCCTATTATCACAACTTGCTCAACATCCCTGGTGGTACTCGGCAGCGCAAAGCAGACGTGGAACTTGAAACCAAACTTGGCGTGCAGTACCAGCGAGATGTGAAGAAAGCCGAAACCACTCGTGCTGGTTTCCAGAAAAGCGGAGTCTCCCAGGGCAATCGTCTCATTGAGCGCATCGAGCGCAAAAACGGTGAGTACTATTGGAAAAGCTACGACTTCAACACAACGAGGCAAAATGAACAAGGTGGCGATCTTTTCCGTGCGCCTCTTGGGCCCATTGACGCAGGCCTGACCCAAAACCAAGCGCACATCTTTTCCCAAGACGGCGGCGAGTTGGTCTTCTCTCTGCCCAACGGCCTTCAAGGCTACATGCTCATCGATGCCAACGGCATTCGCCTCGACGAGGCACCGATTAACGTCGTCACCGACTCCAAGCGCAAAGACAGCCGTATCCTCAACGGCATCTCCTGTATCCAGTGCCACCGTGAAGGCATGTTCTCTAGCGGCGTGAAAGACGAAATGCCTGCGGCTGCCAAAGGACTTAACCTCAACGAGGCCGAACGAGCCACCCTAGATCGTCTTCACAATCAACAGCGCCTGGAGCGCTACTTCAGCGCTGACTCCGAGCGCTACATGAAGGCCGTCGCGTTTTGTGGCCCCGCCTCTGCCGACGAGCCCATCGGAATGCTTTATTACCACTTCGCCAACACCATCACCCCCAATCAAATCGCTGCCGAGCTAGACGTTGATCCCAGCGCTGATGTGCTAACCGTTCTCGGACGTTCACAGCAACCAGAGATTGTTAACCTCATGGCCAAAGTCAACTCGGCGACGCCATTGCCGCGCATCGACTTTGAAAAAGCCTTCCCCGTCCTCACGGCTATGTTAGAGACAGGTAAGGTGCCGCCACGTGAAGCCCTGCCTTTGACCGAGTTCGGCGGTGATCTGGATGTTAATCGAGTCAACCGTGGCGAATCCACTGCTGGAGTCACGGTCAAAGGAGGTGGGCAAAAGCGCACGGTCTTGCGTCCTGATATAGGCGTCAATGGCAACAGTCCCTCAATGGGAGGCATCCCTCTGCCCTCCGCCCCGGTCTCAGGTGGCCCGCGCGTCATCCGTCGCATCGGACTTGATGGTATTCCTACTGGCTCCGTCCCAACTGGCTCGCTCCCTCCAAGCGATGCCGTAGCCGCCCAATCCTCAACTCTCCCCCCCGCATCCGTTGCACCAGGGAGACCCGGCATAAAGCGCATTGGTGGTGATGGGGTTGTCGTTAGTTCCTCCCCACCAGCGCCTCCGGCACCAATAGCCGTGCCTCCGCAGGAAGGTGCTCCTGGAGCACCACCTATGACTGTGCCGGGAGCACCAACCGGAGCACCTCCAGCTGGGGGCGCAGCGGCTCCATGCCCTGTCCCTCCACCGCCACCCGCCTCTACCTATCCCCCCCAAGGCACCACCCGCCCACCGAGCAAGCCCAAACGCATCGGTCTTGATGGCAAGCCTGCCAATTGAGAGGCGGCGAGCCACTCATAAAGCAGAGTGACACAAAGGCAGGAAGCTCTTGTGTCACTCTGCTAAGTTAGGGCTTAGCGCTCGCCACTGCCCAGGCTCCAAGTCGCTCGGCAGTTCAATGCCACCGATGCTCTCGCGATGCAGTGCGATAACGCGTGCGCCGACGCGATGGAACATGCGCTTCACTTGATGATACCGCCCCTCGTACAGCGTTAGCCTCGCACGCCTCTCCTCGAGAATAACCAGCTCTGCGGGTTGCGTGGTGATGTCCTCGGTGTGGAAATAAAAGCCCTGAGCGAAGGCTTTGACTGCCGTGGCGGGGATAACCTCCTGCGTCTCCACGAGATAGACCTTGGGCACCTTTGCGCTGGGATCCATGAGTTGCTTCGACCAGCGGCCATCATTGGTCAGCAGTAGCAGGCCCGAGGTATTTCGATCCAGTCGGCCAGCGATGTGTAGCGTGTGTTTGTCCGGGTCGTCGATGAGATCCAGCACCGTCGGGTGCTCGGCATCGACGGTGGCGCTCAGGTAGCCGATGGGCTTGTGCAGTATCAGGTAAAGCGCTCGCTCAGGGTGCTGGAGGAGTGTGTAATCCAGCGCGATGCGTTTGAAGCGATCGACCTCGTGCTGCCCATCGACGATGACCTCGCCATCCACCCACACCCGCCGCTGTGCCAGCAGGCGATGGGCTTCCGTACGGCCCATCGAGGACTGCTTGGCGAGGAAGCGGTCAAGTTTCATGCGTCGGCCCTTGGTTGTGATTCAGCCCACATCACCATCAACGCATCACCAGCCGCCCGCCCTACCACGTCACCGGGCCGAGCAGGTGCGCGGCCTTGGCATAGTTGGTCTGCGCGATGAGCAGCCACAGCGTTAATGCGCCCGTGATGAACGTGCAGGCAATGATCCACGGGTTGCGCAGCAGTTGCTCGGGCTCCAGGCGTGCCGTCTCTGCCTTCATCGCATGGTTGAAGTAGAACAGCACCGCCGCGACGATGAAGGGGAAGACGAAGACTAGGTTGTTGAGCCGCTCGTAAACCGCCATCGCGATGCCCGTGCAGAAACAGAACAGGTTGGCATAGGTGATCATGGCCAGCACGAGGCTCTTCTCAGTATAAACCTGGAACGAGCGGCGGTAGCGACCGCTCAGCTCGGCATCATTGATGAAGCGATACTCGGCGTAGCGTTTGCCCGTCATCAGCAACGCGCCGAAGAACCACCACGCCAGCACGATGGAGGCGGGCGGCACGTTGCTCGAAGGCACCAAGGCGTAGTAGCCGAGCCACAGGCGGATGGGGTTGTTGAAGCTCTCGGCGATCACGTCCATGAAGGCGCGATCCTTCAGCCGCAGGGGCCGAACATTATAGACGACACCGCTGATGAGCAGCAGCAGCAGCGCGAAGTTATAAGCGCCGTTGAACCCGACGAGCCAGGAGAAAGCAAACGCCACGATGATGAGCGCCCCTTTGATCCACCACAGAATGCCGACCTTTGCCTTGCCCGCCGGGATGCCGCGCAGCTTCTTGGTGGGATGCATCGCATCGAAGGGCGCATCGAGGATCTCATTGAGGATGTAGTTTGCAGAGGCCACGAGGCAGGCAGGAATCAATGACAACAGCGCGAGCCAAATATGGCCCATGTTGATGTCGAAGTTCAGCACCAGGGCGATGGCGACGACATGGCCAAAGAGGATGAAGATGTTCTTCAGCCAATGGTCGGGGCGGCAAATTTTAATGTATTCGATCACGAGGCGAGGCCTTTAGCTGAGGGGAGCACGCGGCTCAACCTGCAAACGTTGGTGGGTGTGCCCGCGATTACCGTGACAACTGCGCTCGTAGTTCCAACGCTTCGGGCATATTCGGCTGGGCATTCAGGGCGCGGTACAAGGCCTCCAGCGCTTCCTTTTTCCTGCCAGCCTGGGCGTGGATGGTGGCCGCTGCGTAGGGCAGTGAGGCATCGCGTGGGGCGGTGGCTTCACCTTGTCGCAGGGCATCCAGCGCGGCGTCGGGTTGTTGTTTGGCATTGAGCGCGAGGCCGAGATTGTACCAAGCGCGAGTGTGGCGAGGCTCGACACGCACGGCATCACGCAGGGCTTCGATGGTTTTATCCACATCGCCCATTTCGTGCCAGGCGAGGCCGATGAGGTAGCGATACTCCGCGTCGTTGGGCGCGAGGCGGATGGCTTCGAGCAGCGCTTTGATGGCACTTGCGGGATCGCCAGCGAGGCTGTGCATCATGGCGAGATCGCGATGAAAGGGAGGCGAGCCAGCGTCCCATTCCACGGCCTTTTTCATCTCAGCGATGGCATAAGGGATCTCGCCACGAGCATAATGAAATTGCCCGCGCTGCATCCTGCCGCTGGGCTGGTCGGCATTGATTTCCAGCATGTGTTGCAACTCCATGCCAGCCTGTGATGCCATGTCCACACGGTCGCGCAGAGCCCAGGCAGCGGCTATGCGGACGCTGCGCGAGGCATCAGCGAGCAGCGGCTCCACGCTGTTACGCACTCGGTAGGGATCACCTTCCATCAGTGGCTCTAGCGCTCGCACGGCAGCACTGCGCACAAGCGGGTCGGTGTGCTGGAGCTGCGTTTGCAGGGCAGCGCGGACTTCGTCGCTGCCTGTCCACTGGTCGAGTAGGTTGCACGCAGCCGCTTTCCAATACGGCGTTTCATCGCTCTTCAGTAGAGCCACCAAGCCATCGCGGGCGTCGTGGTCGCCGAGCTTCGCCTTGGCCATGAGTGTGGTTCGCGAGCGAGTGCGGCGCTCCATTTTTGGCCCATGCGTGGCTTCCACGGCCTTCAGTGCCCAGTCCACATCTTTGTCGGTGTGGCAGCGGTTGCAGGCGTTGGGGATGCCGAATTGCTTCGTCAGTAGCGGGTCTGGAATGGTGAAGCCGTGGTCGTGGCGCGGGTGGCGCTGCATGTAAACGGTCTGCGGCATGTGGCAGTTCACGCATTGGCTCCCCGTGCTCTGGGGCTGATGGAAGGTGTGTGCCGCCGGGATGATGGGCGGGGAGTTGGGGTAGCCGCCTGCGGTGTGGCATCTCATGCACAAGTCATTGCCTTGGAGCAGGCGCTTACCCGTGTGGGGCTCGTGGCAGTCCACGCAGCGCACGCCCGCATGGTGCATCCGGCTGCCGAGGAAGGCGGTGTATTCATAGTCCTCGTCGCGCACTTGGCCATCGGGGTAAAACACGTCGCTGTGATCCACCATCGCGAGCTGGAAGTGATCAAAGAACGCATCGCCCGGCTTGAAGTCGCCCGTCAGCTCGGTGCGCCGTGCGTGGCACATCGCGCAGGTGTCGCGCATGGCATCGCGGCTGAGCTTTACCGCTGTGGGATCGGGCTTGGTATTCGGGTGCTGCGCCTGCCATTGGACATGCGGTTTCATCGGCCCGTGGCAGGCCTCGCAGCTCACCGTCATCTGCGCCATCGAGGTGTGGAAAGTGTCGGTTTTGACATCGTAGTTTTTGAACACCCGTGTATTGTGACAACTCGCACACTGGGTATTCCAGACCATGCCACGCCCCGTCCAGTGGCCCCATTCGCCGGGCTTGCGGTCTTCGTCGCCGAAGACATTGAACCACTCTTTTTTCGCGGGATCCCAGGTCGCCTCCAGCGTGTGCAGCCGTCCGCCCGTGCCCGCAACGAGGAATTGCCGCAGCGGTTCGTGGCCGATGACACGCTCGATTTTATATGGCTCGATGCGGTTGTCGAAGCCCAGCGTGGTCAGCTTCAAAACGAAGGCATCGGCCCATGCGGTGCTCTCTTGGCTGCCGTGTTTGATGGTTTGCGACGGCACGAAAGCGGCGCGATCCAGCGCGGCCTGCGGGGCTCGCTCCGCGAGGCCGTGATGCGAGGCCGACCACTTTTCAAACGCCGCCGCATGGCACGCACGGCAGCTCTGGTCGCCTGCGTAGCCAGCGTGGGCCGTGGCTTCATCCTCGACGATAGGCTGGAGTTTTGGCGAAGCCTCTACGTGGGTCGCAGAGGTAGCGACTCGTGTGTAGCTCGGGGTGCGCGTGGCCCACCACGCTCCTGCGAAAAGGGTAGCCGCAGCGATCCCTCCCCCCACGACCCATTGACCAAGCGATGTCCTCCCAGCGCGAACTGTAGCAGGAGTAGGAGAGGGCAGAGGACGCTTGGATTTGCTCATGGGGTCTTATAAACAGGAACGCTTCGCCATCAATTGAGGCTTAACAGCATTGGCGCTAGCGCGTGAGCAGAGGCCGTGGCGATAAACGTTGTTGATGGCCCTACAACATCGTTATTTTCAATCCACGCATCGAGTTTAACCATTCGCCTGACTTCATTGAAGCACCGAGACATCATACGTTTTCGCCCACTCAATACCCATGAACTCCTCCCACCAACGCTGGCTCCTTGAACAACTCCCCCAGTGGGAACGCGAAGGACTTCTCACCACCGAAGCAGCCCGGACTTTGCGCGAGCGTTTTGCCACCGATGCTTCGCAGCCGGGACTGGCACAGATGGTGATGGGATCGCTCGGCGCACTGCTCATCGGCAGCGGCTTGATCGCCATTCTCGGCTACAACTGGGATGAGTTCACCCGGCCCGTGCGGCTGCTGTTTGCCTTTTTGCCACTGCTGCTGACGCAACTCTTCAGCCTGCGCGTGCTGCAACGTGGCGAGGCCGCTGCGGCCTGGGTGCGCGAAGTCGCAGCGCTACTGCAAGCACTGGCGGCAGGGGCCTGCATCGCCCTCGTCTCGCAGATCTATAACATGGGCGGCGAGTGGCCCGACTTTCTCTTCTGGTGGTTCATCCTCAGCCTGCCGCTCGTCTGGGTGCTGCGATCCCATGCTGTGGCGATTTTTTATCTCATCGCCATCGCCATCTGGAGCATGGGCCAAGTCGAGCATGGCAGGCCCTGGTTCGATAGCCCGCTCCTCTATCCCGTGCTGCTGCTGGGCCTGCTGCCCTACTGGCCGGGTTGGAAAAACAAGCTGCCGCTGTCGATTTCGGTGCGCTGGGTGATGACTCTGAGTGCGATCTTTGGCCTGGGCAGCGTCGCCGTATTCGTGGCTCAAAAAGTGGACAGCCCCTACTCGAGTTTTGATGATGAAACCTATGTGTGGCTGTGGACTCTGACCGCCGCCATCATCGCCCTTTTTCCCCTCACCCAAGCGGGCATCGACGAGTCCACCGGACGCAAACCGCAGGTGGTGCTCGGCACGCTCTGGCTGTTAGGCTTTGGCATCGTCGCGACCTTCCGCAGCTCGGCCCGGCACATCCTCGACGGCGTGGCCCATGCGGTTCTACTGCCGTGGTGCTGGGGCTTGTTCGCCGTGCTGGCGGGCTTCGTCGTGTTAGCCGCCATGCACCGCCGCTGGGCCGTGCTGGCCATTGCCTCGGTGGCGCTGCTACCGCTGCTCGCATGGCCTTTCGTCCAGGGCAAAGGAGACTCCGTTGGCACCCTGCTCTCGTCCCTCGTCACGCTGCACCTCTCTGCCGTCGGCATCACCCTCATTGTGCTCGACTTCATCGGCAAAGTGGGTGCGCCCCGACTGGGAGCCACCTTGCTGTCGGCACTCATCCTCGCTCGCATGAGCGATAGCCAGCTCTCGCTGCTGACCAAGGGCATCGCCTTCATCCTCGTCGGCGTCGCCTTCCTCGCTTTCAATTACTTCATGAGCCGTCGCCATCGTCAGCTAACTCTCGTCACCGTATGAAACTATTATCTTGGATCATCTTCGGCCTCACCGCCCTCGCGCAGTGGGCCGCCCCGCTCGCGCAAATCAGCAGCCACGAGCAAGTGCTTACACAAGGCACGCTCATCAAACTCAAATGCACCGCCCCAGACCCGTACGACCCACTGCGTGGCCGCTTCCTCGCCGTGCGTCCCGAGCAACGTGAAGCCCCGGCGCCAAAGGACATGCTGGTGCCCAGCGGAGCCACGGTTTATGGCCTACTGAGCACTGGCCCTGACGGCCTCGCAACCGTCGCCAGTCTCTCGCTCACGCCGCCGGCCAGCGGTGACTACATCCGGCTGAAATCGACCTACACCTACGGCGACAAGACCCAATTACAGTGGCCCTTTGACCGCTTCTACATCAACGAAAAACTCGCGCCCGAAGCCGATCAATGGTTCGCTGAAAACATCCGCAGCGCCAAAGGCATCACCGCCGAAGTGCGCGTGCTCAACGGCAGAGCCGTGCTTGCTGATTTGAGCCTGGATGGAAAACCCTTTCGCGAGATTCTCAAAGCGCGCGTGAAGTAAGCGCCTTGGCCCTCGCCGTGAAGGCCAAAGACCGCCACCGCGAGTTGGGCAAAGTGAACTCTGCACTGGACGCCCACGGCGGTATGCCATTAGACTGCGCTCCCTTTTTATCATGCGCACCCTCATTCGAGTCTTCTGGATTACCGCCTTCCTGCTGGCGACCTTCTCCTGGATGGTTCTCTTTCAGCATGGCTTTGGTTGGCAGAAATTCACCACCGGCGTGAAGCAGGAACTCAACGCTCTCGGCCTCACCAAAAAATAGGCCGACCACACGCTACGCGCCCTTCACTTCTCCGATTCTCCTCAAACAACAACGTCCTACAACCGTGAACGAAACCGAACTCGACCCCAAGCTGCAGAACCTGTGGAAAAAATCCCTCCTCGCCAATGAGCAGAGAAACTGGGACTACGTCGTCAGCCTCGCCCTGCCCGTGGTGAAGGCCGCACCCATGTTCCTGGAAGCACGCCTGCTGCTGCGCCGTGCCGAAGGCGAACTGGTGAAAACGCAGAAGAAAAGCCTGTTTGGCGGTGGCCTCGGCATGACCTTCAAGAGCAGCAAGAAGGATCCCTTCGAGGCCATCGCTGAGTTGGAGGAAAACGTCTTCCAAAAAGACCCCTTCAACATCAAGGCCAACCAGGAATTCTACGATCACGCGATGCGCGCCAATTTGCCCGCACTAGCGGCGCTGGGCCTGGAGACGATCCGCGCGGGGCACCCAGCGAATACCAAGATGATGCACCAGCTCGCCGAGCACTACATGGGCCATGGTGAGCCGGAAAAAGCAGGCGAAGTGTACCGCAACATCGTTAAAATCGACCCGCGTGATATGTCCGCCAACAAGGGCGAAAAAGACGCCGCCGCCCGCACCTCCATCGAGCGCCAAGGCTGGCAGGGAACCGTCCATGACAGCCGCAAAGATGCCGCTGGCGACAACTTGCTGGAGCTGCTGGGCAAGCAGGGCATGACGCGTGAGCAGATGGAAAGTTTGCTCAATCAGCTCTCCGCGCAGTACGATGCCGAGCCGGAGAACCTGATCGTGGTCAAAAACTTGGCCAACGTGCTGGAGAAGATGGAGAACTATGAGGAAGCGCTCGGCTTCTATAAATATGCGCTCTCGCTCAATGCCTCGGACGTGTCCATGCAGCGCCGCGTAGAGCTGCTGGAAGACAAAATCCGCGATACTCAGATCGCCAAATTTGAAGCCGAAATCGAAGCCGATCCCAATGGCCGCGACGTCGCCCAGAAGCGTGCTGAACTCGCCGAGATCAAGCGCACCCGTGGCAAACAAGCCGTGGAAGAAGCCAAGTCGCGCGTCGATCGCAACCCCACCGACAAGGGCACCCGCTTCGACCTGGGTCAGGCCTACTTCAACTGCGAGATGTACACCGAGGCCATCCCCGAGCTGCAACAGGCCCGGCAGAACCCGCACATCCGCACCAAAGCCCTGCTGCTGCTGGGCCGGTGCTTCGAGCGCAAAAACATGAACGACCTCGCGGTCAACGCCTTCACCGAAGCCTCCAAAGAACTCTCCGTCATGGACAACACCAAGAAGGAAGTGCTCTACGAACTGGCGATGGTTTTTGAAAAGTTGCGCAAGCGCGACGAGTACCTCGAAGCGCTCAAAGAAATCTACAACAACGACTACGGCTACCGCGACGTGGCCAAGCGTGTGGAGTCGAGCTACTCATAGGGTTCAGCGGCAGGGCAGCAGCTAAGCGGTGTTTTCGCGATTAGCTGTCGGAGGGATAAGGAGCAAGGTACAAGGGATAAGGGGAGTGCCTTTGGGTATGCGCTTCACAGATGGGCTGCCGTTTTGAATTCAAACGCGAAGCCACTCCCCTTATTCCTTGTCCCTCTCTGTCACGGCTTTGCCTCGCCGTTCGCTTTGCCCTTCCCCTTCGCGCCCGCCTTGCCTGCGTTCGCCTGTTTCCTCGTCGTCTTCGGCGGTGGAGCTGTGGGGTTCGTATCCTGATACTTCACTTGCAGCACCTTCATCCGCTCCATGAGGCTCTCGCGAATCGTCGCGTAGTCGGGGCTGGCGTAGAGGCTTTTCATTTCGTTGGGGTCTTTGTTCAGGTCGAAGAGTTCCCATTCATCGCGGTCGTAGTAGTGGATGAGTTTGTAGCCTGCATCCGTGCGGATACCGTAGTGCGGGGCGACGTGGTGGGGCTGCGGGTACTCGTAGTAGTGGTAGTAGTGGGCGTCGCGCCAGTCGGCGGGGCGCTCGCCTTTCAACAACGGCACGAAGCTGCGGCCCTGCATGTCGGCAGGCACGGGTGCGCCAGCGGCTTCGAGGATGGTCTCGGCAAAGTCGAGAGTGCTCACCAGGTCTTTGTTTTCGCTGCCGGGCTTCGTCACGCCGGGCCAGCGCACCAGCAGCGGCGTGTGGAGCGTCTCCTCGTACATCCAGCGTTTGTCGAACCAGCCGTGCTCACCCATGTAGAAGCCCTGGTCGCTGGAGTAGATGACGATGGTGTTCTTCGCCAGGCCCGTTTCATCGAGGTAATCCAGCACGCGACCGATGCCATCATCCACGCCGGCGACGGTGCTATTGTAGTCCTGCATGTAGCGCTGGTACTTCCAGCGCACGAGGTCTTTGCCCTGCGGGTTGGCCTTGCGGAAGGCCTCATTTATTGGGTCGTAGTGGGCGTCCCAGGCGGCGCGTTGCCCCGCGTCCATGCGGTTGTACCAGCCACCGCGCTGGGCACCCGTGCCAGGGTCTTCGTTTTCACCCGCGAGGGGCTTCACCTTCAGGTCAGAGGCCAGCGTCATGTGTTTGTCGATGCCCATCTGGTGCTCGCGAGCAGGCGAGGCCCGGCCCTCGTAGTCGTCGAACAGCGTCGGCGGCTCGGGGAAGACGACGCCCTTGTAGCGGTCGAGCTGCTTCGGCCCTGGCGACCACTCGCGATGCGGGGCCTTGTGCCAGTAGCAGAGCATGAAGGGCTTCGTCGGGTCGCGGTCGTCCTTCAGCCATTTCAGCGCCTCGTCCGTGATCACCTCGCTGACGTAGCCGGGGCGGCTCACCTTGCCCTGGGCCGTGATGAAGTCCGGGTTGTAGTAGTTCCCCTGCCCCGGCAGCACCATCCAGTGGTTGAAGCCCGTGGGGTCAGTTTCGAGATGCCACTTGCCGATGACGGCAGTCTGGTAGCCCGCCTTTTGCAGCAGCTTCGGGTAGGTCTGCTGCGTGTTGTCGAAGATACTGCTGTTGTCCGGGAAGCCATTCAGGTGGTTGTACTTGCCCGTGATCACCGTCGCCCGGCTCGGTCCGCAGATCGAGTTCGTGACCAAACAATGGCGGAAGAGCATCCCCTCCTTGGCGATGCGGTCGAGATTCGGCGTCTTGGCAAACGACGAGCCATACGCGCCGATGGCATTCATCGCGTGGTCATCGCTGAAGATGAACAACACATTGGGCCGCTGCGCCTGCTTGGGCGCATCCGCAGCATGGGTGAAAGCCGAGAGGCCGAGGGCGAGAAGTAAGGTGGCTAGGGATCGCATGGGACGCTGGGAACGTGGCGAGCGCCTTGTTCTTATCGCGCAAGCGGCCCGGGCCTCACCTTCTGCCGTTCAGGATCAGCTCATTCAGCTTGTTCACGATCTGCTGCATCTTGCTCAGACTTTTGGGGCAACAAGAGCCGAAACTCACCTCTCGTGCGGTACCGCAAGGCCGTCTCGTGCCACCGCAAGAGCCCTCTGCGGTACCTCAAGGCCGCCTCGTCAGGGCCAAAAAGAGCCATTTTGGCGCTATATTTCACCTTCTTCCGCCTCACCGACTCGCTGCAACCAAGCAATAGCAAGGATTCCAGGCCCATTAAGCCCTGTTGCGTGTCCCGTGGATCGGTTGCGGCCATTCCTCCAATCCCATTTTCATCCAATCATTCAGCAGGCACCACTGGTGGCCCCCTTTGCAAAGGTGCCCCCAGCACCAAGCTCATTCGGGGTTCTTTGCTGCCTGTGCGCGTCATAGTCCGATCTATTTGTCTGACGATCAAAAATTCAGCCCATTAGGGAACATTTTCTCGACAGGCCCGCATCAAACACACACAAATGTTAGACAATCCACTGCTAGGCGGCAAAACATGAGCGTATCCATTTACTACACAGCGAAACGTAAACAACCACTCACAGCGACCGAGCGGAATGCTATCGATGCCGCAATAGCGCGGTTTGCAGTCGAGGATCAGCTTGAAGAGTATTTTCGGAGTGGGACTGGTTTGAATTGGGAGTCGTTTTGCATTTATGATGCCACCCAGCCTACTGAAGCAGGTATTGTCTTGGAAGGAGCCACGAAGCTTCCTGATAATTCCGAGGATGCCATGTGGATCGGCCTTCAGCATTGGTGTCAATTGCTCACAGAGATCCACCTCCAGTTATCCGGCGCGAACTGGCACGTTCACGTAGATGATCATGCCATCGTCTGGGACAACACAAGCAACTCGTTCGATCCTTCGCAGTAAGCAAGAAGCCGAACCCTCAAAGCTAACGGTTGTTGAAGCCTGTTTGGCTGCAAAGCGGCTCCACCCAGACGAAGCCATCTTGCAGAGCCTGCGCAGCGGACATCCAGGAGATTCTGGAGACGCTGGGAAGAGCGAAGCGGCGAAAAGACTTCGAGCTAGGAGCACTCTGTTCCCAAGCCCTTCGCGCCAGCACGGCGGAGATTTGGCATGAAAGCGTGACCGTCACGCGGTATTGTCGATGCCATGAAGACTCTGGAAGAACTCCCCATCAAGATCGACCGCGAGAAGATCGCGCAGTTCTGCCGTGAGCGGGGCATTCGGAAGATGAGCCTTTTTGGCAGCGTGGTGCGGAACGACTTCAATCCCGAACGAAGTGATGTCGATGTGCTGGTGGAATTCGCGCCGGATCGTATCCCCAGCTGGGAGTTCTTCGACTGGGGGGAGGATCTGGAGCCGATCTTTGGCCGGAAGGTGGATCTAATGAGCCGGGTGAACAAATATGTGTGGCCCTTTGTGAAACAAGACCTGACGCCAATCTATGAGCAAGCATGACCCGAGGGTAACACTGCAACAATTGCGCGAAGCCGCCCAACAGGCGACGGATTTGTGCTCGATGCACACGCTGGCGGAGATCGAAGTGGACTGGATCAAGCGTCTGGCCTTTGAGCGCTGCTTTGAGATCGTGGGGGAAGCGATCAAACGACTGCCCCGAGAACTGCGCGAGCGCTACGCCGAACACGACTGGCGTGGTGCAGCAGGTACACGGGATAGGATTGCGCATGGCTACGACTGGGTGGATCACGCGGTGCTCTGGAAAGCCGTGCATAACAAGTTCCCCGGGTTGTTCGCTACAACGGAGCTAATGCTCGCGGAGCTGGGTGGCGCACTCCCGACTGAGGAACAAGACGCATGAGTGGGTACCCAGAGTTGTTCCAACCCTGGGCTCAATGACGAAAGCCCTTTGGGCTTGGGAATAATCGGGAAGGCGTGAGCACTGCGATGGGACGGGCCAGTCTGTTACCTCAGCCGCCACACCTGCCGCGTCTGCGCGTGGTCGAGGCCGCCGAGGGTGGCGATGTTTTCAAAGGTGCCTGGGTCATTGAGGAGGCTCATGATGTCGGGCCAGCGGTCGCGAGCGAGTTTGGGATTGCCTAAATTGACTAACAGGGGCCGCGCCTCGCGCCTCGCCTGCGCGATGAGTTGATCCAGTTCGCTGCGTGTTTCGATCTCGATGCTCGCAGGATCATAACCAGGGCGTGTGAGGCAGAACTGCACGGTGATGGGGTCGTGTTGCAGGTCGATGAGCCTGGGGTTTAGCACGGTGCGTGTGAGGCGCGTGGCGGCGAGGTTGGGCTCAATGTCATGGCTGCGCAGGATGCTGTTGATAGGCTGCCAAAGGGTGCAGGGCACGGCGAGGCCGAGCAGGGCAGCGAAGGCGTAGGCTCGCGGCGGCACAGTCGTTGCGAGCCGGTCGATGCCCACCGCGACCAGCATGGCAAAAGCTGGCAAACAAGGCGCGGCATACCAGGCGAGGAGCACGCTGGAGGCCAGGGTGCCGTGGATGAAAATGGATCCCATGGGCAGGAGCATCGCGACCAACAGCCAGCGATGCCGAGCCGTGCCACGGGCGAAGACTGAGACGCCGAGGCTGAAGAGCGCGGCGACGACACCGAGTTGCAGGGCCAGTCGCAGGCCATGTGTTGCCCAGTCCACATCGCGCCCCTGCCACAGGATGGCGGGGTCATCCGCCGTGGACCAGGATTGTCCGCTGAACAAAAACGAGAGGGAATCCATGAGCCAGGGCCATTGCGAAGAACCGCCCTGCGCTCGGCCTGTGCTCAGCCATGCCTGAAGCTGTGGCACGGCGGGCAGCAGCACGGGCAGGGTGATGGCGGCACCGAGGAGGCAACTGAGGAGCCAGCGACGGGGCTGTGCGCTGGCGGTATCATCCGCACGGCGCTGCCAGAGGGTGAGGACGGCAAAGGCATTCAGCGCCACGAGCCAATGGATTTGCAGAATCCAGGTGCAAAGCAGCAGGGCTTGGCAGACGCCGTAGCCCAGCCACCAGCGCCACTGCCCGGTGCGCAGGCCACGCAGTAGCAGCAGCACGGCGAGCGGCCAGAGACTGAAGAGCAGGCCGTAGCCGCGCGCTTCGCTGGCGTAACGGACGAACCAAGGATGCAGGGCGAGCAGCGCGGCGGCGATGAGTCCGGCACGCGGCAGGCCTAGTTCCGCCAGCAACGCCCAGACGAGGAAGAGGGCGGCGAGGGCGCTGAGCAGCGCGGGCAGGCGAAGGGCGAAGGTGCTGAAGTACAGCTCGCCAGGATCGCTGGAGGGTTGGTAGAGCACGGTGTGCGATGCCTTGGCCAGCACGGAATAGACGGCGTGGTTGTTGGGCGTGCGATAGTCCCACAGGGATTGCAGCCAGCTCACGGGGTAGAATTTGAGCTGGTCGGTTTTATCGACGCGGTACTCGCCGACCATGGAACGGCGCATTGACCATTCCTCATCGCACCACAGGCTCTGCGAGAGGCGTGGAGCGGTCTGGATGAGGGTGGCGATGAGGCAGGTGGTCAGCACCGCGAGGGTGAGCAGGAAGGGAGTGCGGGCTTTGGGGTTTTGCGGTGATGATGAAGCGCCCACAGGCTGGAAGCCTGTGCCACCCCTGAGCCACCAGGGCAAAGTGACCGCGACGAGACCTAGCAAGAGGGCGTCGATGACCAAAGCGCGAGGCACGCACAGCCGCACCTGCAACAACCATGGCGGCATGACGCGGCCCTTGGCGAGATGGACGAATTCCGGGTGCGAGAGGGCGATGAGGAAAAGGGCGAGAGCGAGGGCTGCGAGCAACCAACGGCAGGCGGTTATCGTGAGGCGGAGGCGCATAGGCTTGCGAAAAAACAGGTGGCTTGGGTGGGAAGAAGCGCCGTCCTCGCCTTGCTCGCGTAAGAGGCTACGAGTCGATCAAAAGCGAATGTCCATCAGGCCTTGCGCGGCGAGTTCGCTATTCAGCTTGGTGGCGGCATGGGCACCTGCGTCGCGCAGGGCGGCATCACTGCCGGGATTGTCTGCCAAAACTTGCCAGGCGGAGAGCATGGGTTGCCAGGCGTCTTGCAGGTCGTTGGGCAGGCCTTCAGCGGGCACTTGCTTCATGCGTTTGGCGATCTCTTTCAGCAAGGCTTTGCGTTCGGCTTCGGTCTTGGTGGGCTGGGATTGCCGCCACTGGAAGATCTCGCGCAGGGCGTTGCCGAACTTCATGACGGCGGCTTGTTTGAAGCTGGCTTTGGCAGCGGCTTCTTCGTGCTGGGCGCGCTTGGACTTGGGAGCTTCGCGCTTTTTGCAGGCGGGGGCGGCGAATAGGCAGAGAAGGATGAGGGCGTGGTACTTCATGCGAGGATGGGTTTCACCACGTCCCCAGCGACGTCGGTGAGGCGGAAGTCGCGGCCCTGATACGAATAGGCGAAGCGGTCATGCTGCACGCCCATGAGGTGCAGGAAGGTGGCGTGGAAGTCGTTCACGTTGACTTTGCCCTCTACGACGTTGAAGCCGAAGTCGTCGGTCGCGCCGTGGGTCATACCGGGCTTCACGCCTGCGCCAGCGAGCCAGCAGGTGAAGGCGTCGCGATGATGCTCACGGCCATATTCGCCATCCTCCTTCACATTGCCCTGGGAGTAGCAGGTACGGCCAAACTCGGTGACGAACATGACCAGCGTGTCCTCCAGCAGACCGCGCTCGGCCATGTCCTGGAGCAGCGCAGCGGTGGGCTGATCCACTTCCTTGGCGGTCGCGTCGAAGGTAGGCTTGAGGACGGCGTGATGATCCCAGCCGGGGTGGTAGAGCTGCACGAAGCGCACGCCGCTCTCGCACATGCGGCGGGCGAGCACGCAGTTGTAGGCGTAGCTGCCGGGCGTGTTCACGGCGGGGCCATACTTCTCCAGCGTCTCGGGTTTCTCGGTGCTGATGTCGGTAAGGCCGGGCACACTGGTCTGCATACGGAAGGCCATCTCGTACTGCTCGATGCGGGCGCTGATCTCGGCCTCGCCACGGCGGGCGAGTTCATCGGCCTGCACCTCGCGCAGGCGGTCGAGCATCTTGCGATGCAGGGCGGTGGGGATGCCGGGGGGATTGTTCAGATAGAGCACGGCTTCCTTGCCCGCGCGGAAGGGCGTGGCCTGATGCTGCGAGGGCAGGAAACCGCTGTCCCACAGGCGCGATGAGAGCGGCTGGTCGGCGGGTTTTTTCGTCACGAGGACGATGAAGGCGGGCAGGTTTTCGTTCTCCGAGCCGAGGCCATAGCTGATCCACGAACCCATGCTGGGGCGGCCTGGGAGCTGGTTGCCGCTGTTCATGAAAATGATGGCGGGGTCGTGATTCACAGCGTCAGAGACCATGCCTTTGAGGAAGCAGATGCGGTCGGCCTGCGTCGCGAGATGGGGGAAAGCGGAGCTGAACCACGCACCACTTTTGCCATGCTGGGTGAAGTCGAAGGCGCTGCCCTGCATGAGGAAACTGCCTTGGAGCTTAGACATGCCGAGCGGCTGGCGACCGCCGAAGACGGAGTTTGGCAATGGCTGCCGCTCGCGGACTTTGAGCACAGGCTTGTAGTCGAAGCCGTCGAGCTGCGAGAGCCCGCCGCTCATGAAGAGGCAGATGACGCGCTTCGCCTTGGCCGGGAAATGCGGGAGGGCAGGCAGGCCGCGATGCTTGTCGCTGGTGGGCTGCGGACTGGCATTGGAGGTGCCGCCGAGCAACGAGGCGAGCGCCGCGCCGCCGAGGCCATAGCCCGTCTGCGAGAGCCATTCGCGGCGAGTGATGGATGGGGTGGGGTAGCTGTGGCAGTGCATGGCGAATCAATAAGAGGTCACAAAGGGCTCCGCGCTAAACAGCGCCCGCGTCATCAACAGCGTGCTGGCGACTTCGATCGCGGGCAGGGTTTTATCCAGCGGGCTGGCTCCAGTGGCCGCGAGGAGTTTGGCGGCTTCGGCGGGGTTTTTGGAATAGTAGTCGCGGGACTCGTCGATGAGCGCGGCCATCGCTTTCTCCTGCGCGGCGGTGGGTGGGTGGGCGGTGAGCATACGGAAGGCATCGCGCACGCGGTCGGCTTGGTTTGCGGGCTGCGGGTGTTGTTTGACGAGGCGCTCGGCGAGCACGCGCTGAGCCTCCAGGAAGCCGGTGTCGTCGAGCAGCGCCAGAGCTTGCAGGGGGGTCAAGGTGGTCTCGCGCTTCACGCGGCAGAACTCGCGGGTGGGCGCGTCGAAGACGCTCATCATCGGCGGCGGACAGGTGCGTCGCCAGAAGGTGTAGAGGCTGCGGCGGTAGAGCTTGTCGCCGGTGTCCTGGGTGTAGATGTGCTGCGTGCCACTGTCCTCCCACAGGCCAGCGGGTTGATAGGGCATGACGCTCTTGCCGCCGAGCGCTGGGTTTAATAGACCGCAAATGGCGAGCGAGGCGTCGCGCAGTTCCTCGGCTCCGAGGCGGAACTTGGGGCCACGGGCGAGCAAGGCATTGCTGGGGTCTTCGCGAGCGATGGCCGGATTACTGTGCAGAGACGACTGGCGGTAGGTTTTAGACAAGGCGATCTCTCGGCACAGGGCTTTCATGTCCCAGCCGCTCTCGATGAAATGCACGGCGAGGTAGTCGAGCAGCGCGGGGTTGGAAGGCACGCGGCCTTGCAGGCCAAAGTCCTCAGGCGTGCTGACGATGCCGCGCCCGAAGAACATCGTCCACAGGCGGTTCACCTGCACGCGGCTAGTCAGCGGTTGCTGCGGGTCGGTGAGCCACTGCGCGAGGCCGCGCCGATCTTGTGGCGCATTTTTGGGAAAAGGCAGCAGCACGGCAGGCGTGCCGGGCATCACGAGATCGCTAGGCTGGCGGAAGTCGCCTCGGCGCAACACGGGCGTGGGGCGGCGCGGGCCGCTGTTTTCCTTCATCACCATCAACTCGGTGAGGTGGGTGCTAAAGTCGCTCTCGGCCTTGCGGGCGGCGGTCAGCTTGTCAAAGGCGGCGCGGCAGGGAGCGTCGATCTCGCGGATGTACCAGTCGAGCCAAGCCATGTTGTCGTCCTTTTTTGGCAGACCCGCGAGCTGGGCGATCTCGATGGGGCTGAGCTGGGTGTCGAAGGCACGCAGCTCATCCATGCCAGCGTTGCGCAGGCTGCTGTCCAGCGTGCGCCCGCCAAAGCGCAGGGTGATGAGGTCGCCTTTTTCGGCATCAGCGACCTTGGTTTTATCCAGGTCACCCCATTCAACGAGGTAGTCGATGTCCTTGTAAAGCTGGTCGCGAACGATGACCACAGGCAGCTCTTTGCCCTCGACGAACAGCTTGATCCCCGCCGCGCGGCTGCTGCCATCGTAGGTGAAGCCGATGTGCTTCCAGCCGCTCAGATTGATGCGATCCTTCGCCTGCACGCGGATCGCATTGCCAGGGTAGAAGTGGCCGAGCGTGGCGGTGAGTTTGCCGCTTTCCAAGGTCAACTCGTAGCCGCGATTCGCCGCATCCAGCCCAGCGCGGCTGCGATGCAGGATGACACCTTTCTCGGGCAGCTTTTCGCATTTGAAAAAGAACGAAAAACTGAAGGGCTGCCAGCGCAGGTAATGGGCGACTTTGGGGAAGCCATACTTCTTGTTTTTGTCGGTGGGGAAGAAGCAGGAATGACCCACCTTGCCAGGCAAGCTCTCATTGATGGTGATGGCCCCGGAGCCCATGAGTGAGGGGGCGCTGTCGGCGAGGAAGGCACGCTTCTTCACATCCACCATGTCGAAGCTGGCATACAGCTCGGGCTTGCGCGGCAGAGCCTCGATCGGCTGAGCTTTGCCCGTGTCGGCCAGCTCGCTCCACAGGCCCGCGCCGAGGCCGGGAGGTGCGTGGGTTTTTAGCCAAGTGGCATAGCGTTCTAGGGCTGGCTTGCGGGCGGCTTGGTAGTCGGTTTCGGCTTGCTGGAGCTGCTGCTTCAGCGCGGCGTGCTGGTCGTTTTCACCGGGCTTGTAAACGAACGCAGTGGGCGGCGGAATGCCGTTGGTGTAGCGAGAGAAGAGACCCAGCTCGTCGATGTTATTCAGGAAGGCGGCGAGCTGGTAATACTCGCGCGTGGTCACGGGATCATACTTGTGATCGTGGCAGCGGGCACACTCCAGGGTGAGGCCGAGCACGGCGGTGGCTGTGGTCTTGACGCGGTCAAAGACTTGCTCCCAACGAAACTCCTCGGGGTCGCTGCCAGACTCGTTGGATTGCACGGGCAGGCGGTGAAAGGTGGTGGCGATGATCTGATCCTGCGTGGCATTTGGCAGCATATCGCCCGCCATCTGCCACTGGATGAACTTGTCGTACGAGAGGTTGCTGTTGAAGGCGCGGATAACCCACTCGCGCCAGGGCCACACCTCGGAGTCGGCATCTTCATGGCGGCCATAGGTGTCGCCGTAGCGGGCGGCGTCGAGCCAGTCGATGGCCATGCGTTCGCCGTAGTGGGGCGATTTCAACAAGCGATCCACCACGGTTTCATAGGCCTGGGCGGAGGTGTCGGCGAGGAAGGCGTCGATCTCGCCCAGGCTGGGCGGCAGGCCCGTGAGGGAGAAGGACACACGCCGCAGCCACTGCTCGCGATCCGCTTCGGGCGCAGGCTTCATGCCTTTGTTGGCCAAGGCCTCGCGCACCAGTGAGTCGATGGGGCTGGTGACTCCGGCGACGCTCGGGATCGCCGGTTTCACCGGGGCGATGAACGCCCAGTGCGGCTCATACTTCGCGCCCTCCTGCACCCAGCGGCGCAGCAGCTCGCGCTCGGCTTCGGTCACGGGATTGTGCTTTTCCGGCGGCGGCATGACCTCATCCTCGTCCTTGGAGACGAGGCGCTTCAGCAGCTCGCTAGCGTCTGGGTTTCCAGGAACGACGGCCTTCTTTTCCACCGCTGAGGCGCGGTCGTCGAGGCGCAGCTTGCCTTTGCGCTTCGCCGCATCGGCCCCATGACAGGCGAAGCACTTGGCCGAGAGCAGTGGGCGCACCTCGAAATTGTAAGACACCTCTGCGGCAACGGCACGCTCCGAGCCGACTGCCAGGCTGATAGCAGGGACGAGGAAGAGGAGCTTGGCAGGGGCAAAAGGGAGCATCATTGGGAAGGCCCGGCGGGGGCGCAATTAGTCCGCCATTTCCCAGCCCTAGCAGCCCTGTTCCGGGCGTGTGGGCACTGATTGAGTGCAGTGGCTTAGCATTATTAGGGTAAGGGTTATCTGTATCGAAGCCAGGTGGTGTCTTCGCAAATGCCGCAAGGCTCAGCTTTGGCGCCGCTTTCTTCAGAGCGCGGCATCACCAGCCACGCATCCAGCGCGTAGCCTCGCGATCTGCCTCCCAGTGCTGGCCATCCAGCGAGCGCTTCAGCGGGATGATCGCCAGGACTTCGCAGGTTGGCTCCAGGGCGTTGGTGATTGAGTTTAATCCTTCACCCGGCACCCAGACCCAGAGCGCAGGCTGGCCGAGCCGCTGCCACGTCTGCACTGTCGTACGGCACTGCATGGACTGGGCACCACGACGGATGCCCTCCGGCGACAAGATCGCTGGCGAGACCACCCAACGAGCATAGCCCCGGCGCTGGTAGTTGGCGTGAAAGGTGCCGATATCCTCGCCTGCGGCGAGATACGCCGCCCGCCCCTCGTCCAGCGCCAGCGTCACCTGCGCCCCCGCCCCCAGCCCATGCGCCGCAGCGTCGGGGTGCTGCTGCACCGCCCATTGCACCTCTTTTGGCGCAGCCTGGAGCACGCTGTCAAAGGAAGGCAACATCTTCACAGGGCCACCCCAGGTGCGCCCCATCACCATAGCCAGCGCGAGGATGGACACCGCCACAAGGCCGAGGCCCGCCCGCTGCCAAGCCCGCACCACCACCCCCTCGAGGCGCGACACCGCCACAGGTTCCGGCACCACCACCGCCCCTCGCAGCCGCTTCCAACCAGCCAGCCCAGCCCATGACAGCAGCGCCACCGCATGGCACGCGCCCAAACACACCAGCAGCCCCAGCGCCCAGTCCAGCACCATCCAGAAGCGCCCCACGCCCACTCCACCCGCCAGCGCGGAAAGGAACGTCCCACACCCCAGCGTGAGCCCCACCAGCCCCACCAGCCAGCGCTCGCCAAACCCTCGCGCAAACCCCAGGCACAGCCCCGCTCCCACCAGCAGGATCGGCAGCGTCGCCGTGGGCTCCACATACAGCCAGCCCCACATCAGCCCCAGCGCGACCAGCGCGGGGATCATATTCCCCAGGCGCAGCGATAGCGACGCCCCAGCCCCCAGCAGCAGCAGCAGCACGCCCAACCGCAGCACAGCACTGTCCAAGGGTGCCGCATGGAACACCCGACCCCAAGCCCCCAGCACCTGCGCCACATAAGCCGCAGGCGCACTCGCCACTTGCGCCGTGTACTTCCCCATAAAAAACCGCATCCGTGCCCCCAAATCCTCCATCGGGATACCTGCCTGTTCGGGTAGGTGAAAGTTCGCCCCAGAGAGTTTGCCATTGACCGGATCCGCACCGCCATAGAGCAGCTCGCCCGTGTTCGTCGAGAGCGTGAAGACCCCGTAATGCGCATGTTGCCGGGCCATCCAAGGCAGGAACACCAAGCACACACCGAGCGTGAAAGCTGCAGCCGTGAGCACGCCGCGCCGCAGCCCCGCCCTCACGGGCAAGGCTACGCGGTCACCCCGCAGCGCCATCGCCACCAGGATAAAGGGAGCCACCGGCACCACCACCAGCAGCACCCCCGAGGCCAGATTCCCAAAGCCCACTAGCAAGCCCGCCACCAGAGCTTGAAGCATGGGCCAACTTAAAATCTCCGCCTTCAGACCTCGGCCTTCATCACCTCCCCTTTGGCCCGCGACCCAGAGCGCCCCCACCCCCAGCACCGCAAACAACAGACCCGCATTCTCCGTCAGGATCGAGTGCATCATCAGCTCATGCTCCTCACTCCACACCAGCACCGCCGCCACCGCGACCCCCGCCCAGCGCTGCCGCAGCGCCCCCGCGAAGCTCACCACCATCGCCGCCGCGACGGCCAGGATCACCGCGTGTAGCAGCTTCGCCACCACCACCGAATGCCCGAACACCCCATAAGCGGCCCCCAGCAGCACGCTGTAAAAAGGGCGCTGCGATCCCCACGAAGTCGTGATCCCGCGCCCCTGGGCGAAATCCACCGCCATCTCATGCCAGCCCCCCGCATCGCTCTCCGGCATCCCCTTCACCAGCAGCCCACCGCTGGAGAGATCCGGGTGCAGGAAGACATGGCTCACCGCCACCACCAGCGCGATAGCAAAAACCCAGCCCGTCCGAGGCAGCCACGCCACTAGCGGCAGCCGCGCCGCGCCGCCGCCGCTCACCGCCACCCCCAGGGCTAGGAACAGCAGACCACCCAGCCAGTAAAATACCTCCTCATCGAGCTGCTTCGGAGCTAGCACCTCATACGTCCGGCCATTGCTGCGAATGTCCGAATCATCCGGCGCGGAGAAGCGCACATGCGGCGGCTTAAAATGGTACGTGCCGCCCCCATGATCCACCACCTCATTGGCGTGTAGCCTCCTATTCAGCAGCAGCACCCCATTCTCCAGCACCTGCCCCTTGGCCGCCATCAGCGTCGTCGTGTAGTCATCCGGCAGCCGATAGCGAAACGCCTTCCCATCCTGAAACAGCTTGGGCGATGTCGCCATGATCGGCAGCCGCTCCATCAGCCCCAGGCCATAAAACTGCTGCGCCAAAGCCAGCCCCAGCACCCCCGAGAGCAAGACAGCCACGCGCCGCGCCCACATGGCTAGTTTCAGATGCTTGGCTTTTGCTCCCTCGGTGACTTCCATCATATTATAGCTATCTTCATTGCGTCTCCTTTTGAGCAAAATCAAGGCATTGGCGACGGGTAGGATCATCGTCCCTTGCGTGGCGCTGCCTCAGCAGAGTCAGGATGTCGGCATTTGCCCTCACTTATCCCACAAGATCTTGTCGCGAGGGAAGTCGCGATCAATACACTTCCACAGAGACCGATACTTCGCGATCTGCTCACGCTTGATGCCAGGATGGCTCGGCGTCTCGCGCACCAACGCTACCAGCTTCGTGAGGGGGATGGGGGCATCCTCGTGATCCAGGATTGATGTCACCACCTCGCGAAGGTTGCGCCTCTTCGAGATCACTCGGCCCGTAGCACGATCCAGCCGTATGCCTTTAAGATTCTTACTTTTCAGCATGTTGCTAAAGGCCTGGCGCTTCGCCTCTGGCACATGGGCTTGTAGGAAGGACTCCACGTCCACGCCTTTGACTAGCAAATCGGGATGTAACCACAGCTTTGTGTGGAAGTGTTTCAGCGTCTCATCTGGCGGTGGCCGAGGGGGTGTAATCTTGGGTCGCGGGCGCTTCACCCCCGGTTGCAGCTTGTAGAAGCACACCTCCAATGCTCCTGCGATGAAGGCACGATCCTCGACATTCTCCACAGCCTGCAACGGCATTTGCCATTCCTTGCGATGTAACCAGCCTGTGAGCATCGCATCGCGTTCACTTGAAAACCAGTCCAGCAACCTCACCATTCGCTGAGTCAATTCATCTTCTATTTGTCTCGCACGCTCGGCTGTCAAACCAGAGGCTGCCACGCTTCGACCAAGGGACTGGTGTTCGATGAGCCGCTTGTTCAGCATCTCGCGCTGCATCGGATCAAGCTGCCCCACCAGCTGCACTAGGCCTGCCCACAGGGACAGCCCATGGCCGTCTGGAGAGAGCGGAAGCCAGCGCGCTGCCGCTTCTCGGTCTCCCATGTTCAAGGCGACGGCCAGCCCTTCCAGCGCGTTAACAGAACTTCGTCCTACATTTCGAAGGCCCAGCATTTCTGCCCTGCCCATCGTCGTCCACAGGTCGAGCACATCACCAAGAGTGGGCCGATGGTTTACGCGACAATAGTTGAGGACGCGTGCTGGCAGCAGCAGCACATCACATGGCAGGTGTAGCGGTATGCCCCACTCCTCCAGGCGATCTTGCGGCCATGCTTGCGGCATGACCAAGTGAGTGTCACTGGGGCGGTCAATCACCCAGCCGAGGCCTACTTTACGCATAGGCACCCATAGCCCGGCTTGGGTGGAATCCGCCGCCCCTACAAGTGGGCTTAGTTTCTTGCTTTCATCTGGGTTCTGTTGTCCCTGCATGAGGATATTCTGGGTTGTTTGTTACGATGAGAACCTGTCGCCCACCTGATGCGCGCGGCCCATGACCACCAGCGTCTCCAGAATCTCTTGGATGTCGGCGGTGCTGGCTCGGGTGAAACCTTGGGCGATGGCCTCGGCGGTGGTGGGGGTGGCGGCGGCTTGCAGGGCGGCTTCGATGGCTTGGATGCGCTCGGCTAGGGGCTTGGGCCAGGGGGATTTGGATTGCGGATTGCGGATTTTGGATTGCGGATTGGAAGACGCGGCGGCGGGGAGGTCGAGGTTGTCCTGCGTGGCACTGGCGGCTTGCGGGTGCTGGTAGTCGGGGCGCAGCCAGTGGATGATGCCCTGCTTTTCCTCGGCGGCGCGAGCGGTATTCAGGGCGACGAGGCGGGTGAGGATGTCGGCGTCCGTCAGGCTGGCGGGCCAGCCGTAGGCGGCGAAGACGGCGGCATCCAGGTCGTCGTGTAATTGTTTGAGGATGGAGACAAGGCCCTTCTCATGGATGGCCTTTTCTTTGTCGGTGAGCGTGATCGCGGCGGCTGCGGGTGCCGTGGTTTTCAAGCCGGAGGCTTGGGAGCGATGAGCCGGTGGTGCAGTGAGCGTAGCGAACGGAACCACCGGTGAGGGATCGGCGAAGTCCTGCGCCCCGGAGGCGGCGCGAGAA
>JANOAR010000029.1:0-26452 GCA_031411235.1 Verrucomicrobiota bacterium
TGGAGATGCTGCAAGTGGCGCGCTTGGCGCCGAAATTATTGGGTGAGTCGGCGGCGGTGGTCGCGAGTTTTTTGCGTTCACGCATGGCTCCTAGCGGTGGCTTTTTGAATCGCGATGACAAGGCCGACTTGTACTACACGGTGTTCGGCGTGGAGGGGTTGCTGGCGTTGCAAGAACCTCTACCGCGTGAGTCGCTGCTGCCTTGGTTGCAACAGTATGGCGACGGCGCGGGCTTGGATTTTGTGCATCTCTGCTGCCTAGCTCGCTGTTGGGCAGCGGTGGGCCGTGCGGATTTCCCACTGGAGCAAAGAGAGGGTTTGGTGGCTCGCATCGAAGGCTATCGCACTCCCGGTGGCGGCTACCACCCAGCAAAAGAACGCGAGCTGGGCAGTGCCTATGGCTGCCTGTTAGCCACGGCAGCGTATGAAGATATGGGGCTCACGGTGCCCGATGCAGAAGGGGTGCATGGCTGCATGGAGTCGCTGAGATCGGCTGCGGGCGCATGGACAAATGAGGCTGGACTGCCGCTGGGCATAGCTCCGGCCTCCGCTGCGGCGATGAGCCTGTACCGGCGCATGGGCTGGCCTGTGCCTCGCGAGGCAGTGGCATGGCTGCGCGGCTGCTGCCTGCCTGAGGGAGGCTTTGTGGCCTTCCCCAATGCGCCGATCCCCGATCTACTCTCGACAGCCGTGTCACTACATGGCCTCGTCGGCATGGAAGCCGATCTGAGTGATTTAAAGGAGCCATGCCTCGACTTCGTCGATAGCCTGTGGAGCGCTGAAGGTGGCTTCCACGGCAACTGGACAGACGACGCCCTGGACTGCGAGTACACCTACTACGGGCTGCTGGCGCTGGGGCACTTAAGCTTGTGAGCCCTTACTGCCTCGGCACAATCGAGAACTCCTCAATGTCGCCGAGGATCTCGCGGATGGTGCTTTGCTGGTGGTCGTTGACCCAGCGATCCAGCGCCCGTTTCATGCGCTCGGTGACTTCGGGGAAGTGTTCTTTCACATCACGCTCGCAGTGTTTGTCCTCCGCCAGATCGAAGAGGCGGAAGATCGGCCCAGCCTCGCCAGGGGTGCGCACGAGTTTAAAGCGCTCAGTGCGCACGCAGCGCTCTTTGGTTTTCAGCACGTCGTCTTGATACTTGGTTTTCAGCACAAAATGGTAATCAAACTCGGGGTCGATGAAGGTTGTCTCATCCATCGGCGGGATGTGCAGGGGCTTCTCGCCGGGGATCTTGCGCTTGAAGAAAAGGTAGCTCGTCTCGCCGAAGTAAGCCATCTGCGCACTGGGCTTTTCGCCGCGTATTTGCGGCACAAGGCTCACGCCTTCCATGCGTTTGTCGGGCTGGATGCCGACGAGATCGAGCAGCGTGGGGGCGAAGTCGAGAGTGCGGATGAAGTTGTCGATTTTCATGCCTGGGGTCTTCAATCCAGGGACGTGGAAGACCGCAGGGACATGGTTATTTTGGTCGCCGCCGTTGAACGTGAGGCCGTGGCCGAAAGTCGTGTTGGGCTCGAAAAGGTCGTCGCCGTGATCGCCCATGACGAGGATGACAGTGTTATCCATGAGGCCCTGCTCGCTGAGCGCCTTGGTGACGCGACCCACGCAGTCGTCGAACATGCGGACGGTGCCATCATAGAGTGCGGTGACTTGCTCCACCTCCTTCTTGGGGAACTTGCTCCACTTTTCATTGATGTCGGTGCCGCCGATGAACTCATCGACATTGAGCGCGAGTTCGTTCTTGTGCTTGCCGTCATATTTGGGGTCAGTCCACAGTTCAGCATACTGGCGCGGGGTCTTGTAGGGCAAGTGGGTGCAGGAGTAATAGGCGAAGATGAGGAAGGGCTTCTCATCCTCCGCACGCAGCTTCAGCCGGTCGATGACTTGGTCGGTGACGACATCGGGCGTCATATAGTTAGCGAAGGATTTGAGCTTGGGGAAAAGGAAGTGGCCCACGCGGTTATCGAAGAACAGAGGCAGGATTTGATGATGCAGATAGACGACCTCGCTCATGTAAACGCGGAAGTTATCGAAGTCGGAGACCACGATGTCCTCGAAGCCCATCGGCAACTCGTTAAAACCACAGGCACACCAGTCGCCGATGACGGCGGTGTCGTAGCCGTGCTTGCGCAGCACAGCGGCGAGGCCGGGTGCCTCGGCATTGGTCTTGGCCACCATTTCCTTGTTGGGGAACATATGCACGATGCCATGCGTATGCGGGTACTGGCTGGAGAAAAGGCTCGTCAGCGACTCCAGCGTAGAGGCGATGGGCGTCAGTGCTTTGGTGAAATTAACGCCATTGGCCGCGATCTTGTCGATGCTCGGCGAAGTGGGGCGCACATAGCCGTTGCAGGAGAGGTGGTCGCCACGCAACGAGTCGCTGCCGATGATGACGATGTTCTTGGGCCGAGGCGCAGGCTTCGTACCGAGAAGGGTGGCAGCAGTGTCCTTGCTGAGTCCGTAGCCCGTAGCGACGAAGGCTCCTAGAACTGCGAGCGAGGCGAGCATCGACGCCTGCGCTGGGCTCGCAGCGCGGCGCAGCAATAGGCGCAGTTCATTCAAATAATAGCCTGCGCTGACGACGATACCCAGCGTGGGCAGCACCTGCATGGCAGTGGTGTAAACGGTGTCCTGCGCCCATTTTCCCAAGGCGGTGCCAAGCCACAGATACCAGCCTTCGAGATGACGGTAATCACCGAAATAAGGCTTCTCCAGCATCAGCCGAAAAATGAACAAACCATAGCCCAGCAGCGACAGCAGCGCCGCACGCCAGACGACGCCGCGCACCCCAAAGTGCCGCCAACGCGCCCACAATCTCACGATGGGATAGATGAGGATAACGTAGCCAATGCCGACGAGCAGATAACCTTTCAGCACCACAATGTTACTCCAGAGCAGGAAAAACCAGTGCTTGGTGACGGCGACCTCCGTGAAGCGGTTGTTAAATCCGTACGTATTGCCTGCGAAGCTAACGATAGCAATGACATACCAAAGTACCAGCGTACCGAGCACGGTGAGCGCGATCCACTTCAGGGTTTGAAGCCTGGCGATAGGGGCATGGTTACGAAGCGTGGAGTCAACGGGAGAGAGAGTCATGGAAGCGATGGGCCGCAATACGTGGCCTGGAGCAGGCGGCTATCGTAGTGCATGGCGATGCCAGGGGCAAGCACTCAGCCAATGAGGAGAGAGCTAGAAAACCGAGCCCAAGATGCAGAGCCCTAAGCGATAGCTAAGCTGTCGCAGGTATAAGGGGCAAGGTTCAAGGGATAAGGGGAGTGCCTTTGAGTGTGCTCTTCGTAGATCGGCTATGGTTTTGAATTCAGACGTTAAGCCACTCCTTTATCCCTTGAACCTTGTCCCTTATACCTCTCGGCTTGCTTTGCTATCACGCCTGAATAGTTGAATGATCGGCACCTTAACTCGGCAATCCTCATTCGTTAATCATCAATCCTCCGCCGTTCTCCCTTTGAAGCCCTTCACCAACCTCGCCCAGGCACGCACGCCCGACGGAGAAGACCTCACCCTGCATGGGCATGATGGCCATTTTTATCTGCGCGTGAATCGCCAGCCACTCATGGGCACCAATGCCTCCGAGTCGGAGAAAGTGCTGGCTCAACTCGCCTGCCATCGTCTTCAGGGCCAACGCGATAAGAGCGTACTCATCGGTGGCCTCGGCTTCGGCTTTACCCTGCGCCGGGTTCTGGAACTCATGCACAAAGATGCCCTCGTCCATGTCGCCGAGTTGCTCCCCGAGGTCGTCGCCTGGAACCGTGAATTCCTCACCGAGGTCAATGGTTTGCTGCTTGATGATGCACGCGTCACCGTCCTCGTCGAAGACGTCTTCAAAGTCATCGCCCGCGCCGCCTCTGCGCCCTACGATGCCATCATGCTCGACGTGGACAACGGCCCCATCGCCATGGTTCAGGATGGCAATCGCCGCCTCTACCAGGATCAAGGATTTACCGCCATCACCCAAGCGCTAAAACCCGGCGGCATCGTCGCTTTCTGGTCAGCAAGTAATGATCATGCCTTCGCCAAGCGCCTCGAACGCGCAGGCTTCAGCGTCGAAGTCGTTGCAGCTAAAGTTCACGAGCGAGCCAAGCGCAGCACTCACACCATCTTCGTAGCAAAGCGGCGGCGTGTGTGAAAGGCGTGCCGCGTTCGCGAGAACGCGGACTGATCAATCCCGCGCCCCCCGTTTCCACCACCACACCCCATGCCGCCCATCACCATCCGCACGCCCGCACGCCAAGTCGAAGTCGGCTGGTTCTCCGCCCTCTGCGGTGATGACTACCAGTACCTCGGCGTGCCCGATGATGCCTTGCGCAGCAGCTACGAGCACTGTGGCGACATCGTCCGCAAGGCTGATTCGCATGGCTATCAAAACATCCTCCTGCCCAGTGGCTGGATACCCGGCCAAGACGCCCTCGCCTTCGCCGCTGCGATGGCCCCACAGCTCCAGCAGATGAATCAACTCGTCGCTCTGCGCATGGGCGAAGTCTGGCCACCCATGCTCGCCCGCGCCATCGCCACCATCGATCACATCGCCAAGGGCAGACTGTGCATCAACATCATCTCCTCCGACTTGCCCGGCATGAGAGAGAGCAACGAAGTCCGCTATGATCGTAGCAGCGAGATCATTCAGATTTTGCAAAAAATCTGGAGCACCGATGGCCCACTCGAATGGCAGGGCCAGTACTACAACTTCCGTCTTCCCAACTGCCTACCCGCACAGACTTACCAGCAGAACGGCGGCCCGCTGCTCTATTTCGGCGGCATCTCGCCCGCCGCCCAGGAGCTATGCGCCAAGCACTGCGACGTCTTCCTCATGTGGCCCGAAACTGAGGATCGCATCGCGGCCACGATGCAGAGCATGGCCGAGAAAGCCGCCGCGCATGGCCGCACCCTAGACTTCGGATTCCGCGCCCACGTCATTGTTCGTGAAACCGAGGCCGAGGCCCGCGCCGCAGCCGACCAACTCATCTCCAAACTCGACGCCAAAAAGGGCCAGGAAATCAAAGACCGCTCGATGGACAGCAAAAGCGCAGGCGTGCTGCGCCAAGATGAACTCCGCGCCCAAGCTGGACCCGATCTCTATATCGAAGACCATCTATGGTCTGGCATCGGCCTCGCCCGCAGCGGCTGTGCCAGCGCCATCGTCGGCAACCCCGATCAAGTCCTAGCCAAGCTCCATCGCTACATCGACATGGGCATGAGAGCCTTCATCCTTAGCGGCTATCCACACCTCGACGAGTGCGATCTCTTCGCAAAATACGTACTACCCCAATTACCAACATGCCATTTGAATGAGCTGCAAGGCAGGCGCGTGGCGAACCCCGTCACACCGCTAACGACGGGGCCGCGTGTGTAGCAAAAAAGACGTATTGGCCATACCGCCCCTCACCCTGGCACGACTCTGGCTTGCAGAGCACCTCTGCTCAACCACATGCCCAGCCGACTCAGCCGCCCCCAGGCCAACATGCTCTTTGCCGCCGCCTTCGTGGGCGTGGTCAACGAGCACTTGGAGGCAAACGCATGGAAAACGAAATCGAGAAACTCAAGAACCACGCCATCATCTGCGGCTACGGTCGCATAGGCCGAATGATCGCCAGTCAGTTGGAGCAGGGTGGCATCCCCTTCGTCATAGTGGACCAAGCTGCGGATCGCGTGGCAGAAGCCCGTGAAGCTGGCTGGCTCACGCTGCAAGGCGAGGCAACGGATGAGACCGTACTGCGCGATGCCGGCATCGGACGAGCCCGCGTACTCGCCACCGTACTGCCCAATGATGCCGCCAATGTCTTCATCACCCTGAGCGCACGGAACATGAACCCCACCATTCAAATCATCGCCCGTGGCGAGGTTCCCTCCACCGAGCGCAAGCTGCTCCAAGCCGGGGCCAATCGCGTGGTACTGCCCGCCCACATCGGCGCAGACCGCATCGCCCATCTCATCCTGCATCCCAACGCTAGCGAGCTACTCGGTAGGCAAACCAAGTCCAGCGTGGACTTCGAGCATCACCTCAGCGAACTCGGCCTCGACATGGAAGAAATCGAGATCGGCCCGACTTCGTCCTTAGCTCATCGCTCCGTAGGCGACGTCGAAAAAGACGCCGCAGGCCGACTGCTAGCCATCGCCATCATCAGAAAAGAAGGCGGCACGGATACGAACCCAAGTCCAACCACAACACTCATGCCCGGCGATGCCCTGCTCGTGATGAGGCGAGGCGGACGGAATTGATCATGTCTGTACCTCACGCCAACTTTTGCACTTCCCACAGATCGCGATACAGGCCTGGCTGCGCGAGTAAGGCCTGGTGACTGCCGCTGGCGCTCACGCGCCCTTTTTCCAGGACGATGATCCGATCTGCCTCGCGTACGGTGTAGAGCTGGTGGGTGATGACGATGCGGGTGCGCCCGGCGAAGTGGGCTGCGAGGGCTTGCTGGATGAGGCGCGCGGTAGCGTTGTCGATGTTCGCCGTGTACTCGTCGCAAACGATGACGCGTGGCTCGCGCAGAAAGACGCGAGCCAAGGCGATGCGCTGCCGCTCACCGCCCGAGAGACTTGAGCCACCCGAGCCCACGGGGGCATCCGCACCGCCAGAGGCGGCACGGCTGGCGATGAGCCCATCCAACTGAGCAAGGCTGATGGCCTTCAGCAGGCGCTCGCTACCCACGGCCTCCTCGGTTTGGCCCATGAGGATGTTTTCTTTGATCGAGGCATCGAAGATGAAGGGCGACTGTGGGATGAATCCAACCGTCTCGCGCAGTTCGGCGAGGCCGATGTCACCGAGCGGCACACCGCCCACGCGCAGGCTGCCAGCTCTGGGTTCGAGCAACCGCAGCAGCAGGTGGAAGAGCGTCGTTTTACCACTGCCAGTCTGGCCGATGATGGCGGTGAAACTGCCGTCGGGAATGTCAAAAGACACGTCATTCAAAATCGGGCGTCGCCCTTCGCCATAACTAAAGGTGAGCCCCTCGGCGATGAGTTGGCCACTCGTCGGATGCGCCGTGCCGATGGGATCTGGGACTTCGCGTGATTCGAGCAACTCCTTCAGCGCGATGAAGCTAGGCGCTACCATCGCCGTCTCGGTGAAAAAGCGAGCCACCGACATGAGCGGACGATTTACGCCGCTGAGAAGACCTGCGAAGGACATCACCCGACCGAGATACTCCATATCGCCTGCGGCGGAGGCGTCGCCGAGCTTGAAGAAATAATAACCAAACAGCATCAGGGTGAAGGCCAAGCTGGGAGCCATGCCTGCGATGTAGCCCGAAACCGTCATGCGCACAGCGGTGTGGCGCAGGCCATCGAGGGATTCTCCGAAGCGATCTGCGGCACGGTCGAAGCGACCACTGGCGACCAAGTCACGATAACCTGACGCGCCCTCGATAAAGCGAGTCATGAGATCCTCGCTGCGCACTTGGCAGTCGCGCGAAAGGTTGCGCAGGCGGTTGTTCAGGCTGCTCAACACCCAATGAGTAAAGAGAAGCAGCGGCACCAAGCCAAGCGCGAAGACAGGGCTGAGCCAAAACAGCGCCACGGCCATGAAAAAGAACTGCACCACATCGCCCAACGCACTGGGCAGCAGGGGTGCAAGCCAGTGCTGTACACGCATCACATCTGTAGTGCTACGATTGGCTAACGAGCCGATGGATTGGCCACCCATGTCGGCAGAGGAGAGCCGCCCCATTTTGCGAAAGACAGCGAGCCTCGCATCGCGGGTGAAGCCTTGCGATATTTTGGCAAACCAGTAGCTGAGGACGAACTGCAAACCGGAGAGAATGAGTTGAAAAGCGAGTAACCCAGCAAGTCCCCACCAGAGGGAATTCAGTCTCTCGGGCTTCCAATGTGAGGTCAGGAAAGCTGGCAGCAAGCCCATCACGGCGGGAGCGGCCCCAGTGACGAGCAACAGCACAGTACACAGCACCATGCCGCGCATGTAGGGCCGCACGAAGGGGACAAAGTAGAGCAGCACCTCCCGAGTGAGTGGAGGTGGGCCAGAGTCCATTGGCTCACGGGAGTTACCGGGCTGACTGGGGGGAGGAGCACTCATTCAGGAAGGTCGTCGCGTAAAAAAATAAAAAAGCCGCCCGCACGAAGTTTCCTCCGCACGGACGGTCGGGCTGGCCCACGATCTTAATAATCGTGGTGATGGTGGTCGTGCCAGTGGTGGTTATGCCAGTTGTACCAGTGGCAGTTATGCCAGCAGTCATGCCCCTCTACGTCACCGGAATCCGGTGGCTCAGGTAGGGATGCCGGCAGATTGGGCAGGTTCTTCGCCTCAACTTCCTTGCCTTCCAGCAGGGCGTCATTGATTTGATAGAGCTTGCCGTCAAGGGTGCGGACGATAGCCATATTTTCTCCTTTGTTTGTGGTTTGTGTTTGTGGTTTCTGAGTTTGTCCATCTGCGGGTGCAGACAGACAAAAGTGTTATCGCCACTCGCTTATGTAGCGGGATTTTTCGGCGGTGGAGGAACCAAGAAAGTCTCGGGCTCGTGGCGTTTGATGCCCGTGAGCACGCGGAAGACCTTCTGGGGGTTCTCATGCATGTAAGTGTAAAAGCGACGGGTGTAGTCACATTCGGAGTCCCGGTAATTGGGTTCATTGAAGTGACTGGTGGGGCAACTGAGGGCGCAGATGCGGTGGGCATTGCAGTCAAAACAGCGAGAGTACCACTCATCTTTTTTGTGCAGCGTGCAAAGTGTTGCACCCGTGTGCTCCAGGTCGAAGCCATCGTCGATATTTCCCAGGCGATGCTTGCTCATATCAGTACCGCAGGAATAGACATCGCCATGCAGATTCACCGCGCAGTAGGTGCGCCCCGCTTGGCATTGCAGCTCCCAGCAACTTAGCGGTGGGTTCTTCGCTCGGCCATAGGCGAAGCGGGTGACGAGGATTTTCACCGTGTCCTCCAGCACGGCACACTCCGTTTCCGCCATGTGGTCGAAGATACCTTTCACGCCATTGAACATCTCCTCGCTGGAGAGCAGCGTGTGCTCCAAACCAAGCCCTTGGGGCTGGAGGAAGTTGAGACGGAAGCCAGGCACGCCAAGGTTTTGGAAGTACTGCATGACGTCGTACATGTGATGGCAGTTGGCCCGGGAAAGCACGAGCACCATGCCAAAGCCTTGTTTCTTGCTGAGGATCAAACGGATGGCTTTTTCAACGCTCTTGCCAGCCATGCGAAAGACATCATTGATCTCGGGTGGACCGTCACAACTGATGCCGATATTGATGCCCAGCGACTTGAGTAAATCGAAGCGCTGCTCGGTCAGCCGGGTGCCATTGGTCTGCATGGGATGCTCCAGCTTTTTCCCATGTTTCTTGGCCAGTGCGCCAGCGAATCCCACGGCCTCTTGATACCATTCATCGGGCAATAAAAGCGGCTCGCCACCGTGGAACTCTAGGCCGAGTTCATCGTGCTGCGCGTTCTCGATGTAAACGGTGGCGATGCGCTTGAAGGTCTCGATGCTCATGCGCGGTGTGCTCGGCACATCGGCTTCTACATTGCAGTAGGTGCACTTCAGGTTGCAGCCGTTGGTTAACTTGAGCGTGACGTATTTGATGGGCTTGAAAAACTGCGCCGACGGCATCCATGAGAGGCGCTGCTGGTTTTCGGGACGGCTGGCGCGGCGTACGGCCAACAAGACGGGGGGTTCAGCGGTCAGTGTCATAATGAAGAGCGGTTAAAACCTGTGAATCTGCCAGTTAGGGTGTGAGCTTAGCGGGCCGTTCGACGCGTCGGCAAGAAACATATTCATCACACAGAACAAATAATGAGTTGTGCGGCATGAATCAAAAACAGCCACTAGGTCACGGCTCGGCATTGCCGACAGCGCGAGCCATGCCATGATCGCGTGTGCTTGATCCCGCGACCACTCCTGCCCCACGCATCCTTTTAGCTGAGGAGAGCTTGCCCTTTCGTCGAGTCATTCGCGAGGCACTCACGGCGTTTCGCCACTGCGAAGTGGATGATACATCGAGCGCCGAGAGCGCCTTCGAGATGGGACTGCGGCGGCCCTACTCGCTGTACATTTTCGCCCTCACGCTGCCGGACATGCGCGGTGATTTGCTGGATCGCTTGTTGGCTTTTGCTGGGCCACTGGTTCACGAGAATACCCACGCGGCACCACCCATCATCTACCTGCTGCGCCCCGAGGAGGCGACGGAGTGGCAGACGCTGGTGCGCAATGCCCGCGTGAGGGGGCATGTCTTTATCCCACCGCGCCTTGATGTGCTGCTAGCGACCACGGCAGGCTTGCTGCCCGAGCGCGATTCTACTTTCCCATGAACTCACCTTTCCCCCAGCCTGGAGCCACGCGCGCCAAGATATGCGGCATCACTACGCACGTGCAAGCCCAGGCCATCGCCGAGGCGGGTGCCGATGCCATAGGCCTGAATTTCTGGCCCAAATCAAAGCGCTACATCGCCCCTGCCGAGGCCGCGCAGTGGGCTCACGACATCGCTCCGCAGACGCCACTCATCGCAGTGCTGGTGAACCCCACGTCGGCGCTGTTGGATGAAGTCCTCGCGTTAGAGGCCATCTCTATGCTGCAACTCCATGGCGATGAATCGCCTACCGAAGTCGCTCGCGTGATGGCGCTGGGGCGGCCCGTCATCAAAGCTCTGCAAGTGCGCGACCGTGAGTCGCTCGCCCCCATCGGCGACTACCCATGCGAGACGATTCTTCTCGATGCCTACTGCCCCGGCCTCTACGGCGGCGAGGGCAAGGCGTTTCCCTGGGAGCTATTCAATGAAGCCAAGGCGATGTTTCCACAAAAGCGCTTCATCCTCGCGGGTGGCCTCACGTCCGACAACGTCGCCGAGGCGATCGCCCAGGTGCAGCCCGCTGCCGTGGATGTGGCTAGCGGCGTGGAGAGCGCTCCAGGCGTGAAGGATTTAACGCTGGTACGCAGGTTCCTGGCAGCAGTTCGTTAGCCTTGTTATCACTCGCACTGCCTTCATTCTCAAGCCCATGTCTGTCACGCCCATCGCCATTTTCGCGGCCCTACTCGCTGGGTTTTTCTTTGTGTTATGGCGACTGACCGCTCGTCGCTACGATGCCAGCATCTCGGGGCTGCAACTGGCGTTGGAAGGGCGCTCGCGGCTGGATATAGGCCCGGCTCCGCAGCTCCCTGCCGATGTCATCCTCATGCTTCGCGATGTGCGCCAACTGGCCAACCAAGCCGCTGCGATGCGCCCCGAAGCCTACCGCAGCCTGCTCTACGAGCGCCTGCTCGACCAGCTCCGGCAAGCGGTCATCATCGTCACGCGTGAGCAAAAAATCACGATGGGCAATCGCGCTGTGAGTAGGCTTTTCCCCAGCTACACCGGGCAGCCGCTGATCAGTCTCGCCGATGCCCTTCGCGAGCCGCGCATTGACGCGTTGGTGCGTGAGGCAGCAGAGCTGCAAACGTGGTGCAGCCTCCAACTGCGCACGCCAGCGCTGGCGGGGCAAACGGCCAGCCACGAGCGGGTGCTCGCCGTCGAAGCCGCTCCACTGCCCACGGCGCAAGGCCAGGGCGTGTGGCTCATCATTGAAGACATCACCGAGCGCGTCCTCACCGAGCAGATTCGCAAGGACTTCGTCACCAATGCCTCGCACGAATTGCGCACGCCACTCACGCTTATTCTCGGCTATGTCGAAACCTTGCTCGATGGGCTTCTGGAGAAACCTGATGCCGCTCGCCGCTCCCTCACGGTCATGGAAAAACACGGCCATCGCCTGCTGCGATTGGTCGAGGACATGCTCACCATTTCACGATTGGAGAGCAGCGAAGAACTCGCTCTCCGAAACGAGGTCTTTGTTGTCGAAGACTGCGTGCGCGACGTGCTCTCCCACCTCACACCCCTCATCGAAGCTAGGCAGCCCATGATAGAACTCAACTTCCCTGCCCCGAGCATTGGCATCCTCCATGGCGACCGTTTTTACTGGGATCAAATCTTCTCCAACCTCATCGAAAACTCCATCAAAGAGAACCCTCGCGGCGGCTTGCATTTGCGCGTCTCGGGCCAGTGGTTGCCGGGCGAATGCGTGCTGCAAGTCTGCGATGATGGCCTCGGCATTCCAGCCTCCGACGTGCCCTTTGTGTTCAAGCGCTTCTACCGCGCAGCCAAGCACCACTCGCAAGAAATCAAAGGCACGGGCCTCGGCCTCAGCATCGTCAAGCGAGCCGTCGAAGCCCACCAAGGCAGCGTGGAACTAACCAGTGTGCCTGGCGTTGAAACGCTCTTCACCATGCGAATCCCCATCCAGCAAAGTCCCGCCGCAGAGGCATGAGCTTGCTGAAGGGACTGCTATGATTACCAGCGCATCACCGTGCTGGCCCAGGTAAAACCACCGCCAAAGGCCACGAGCAAAACGATGTCGCCGCGCTTCAGACGGCCTTCACGATTGGCTTCATCCAGCGCGACGGGAATGGTGGCGGCGCTGGTGTTGCCATACTTTTGCAGGTTCATGAAGGTCTTCTCAATCGGCACGCCGAGGCGATCCGCGATGGCGCTGATGATGCGGGCATTGGCTTGGTGGGGGATGACGAGCCCGATGTCGGCAGCGGTTAGTCCAGCCATGGCGAGTGCCTGCTCGGCGGCTTGGCACATGCGGGTGACGGCGTGTTTGAAGGTTTCCCGGCCTTCCATGTGGATAGTATTCAGACGTTGCGCGGCGTTTTCGGCGGTGACGGGACAAGCAGAGCCACCACCGGGCACCTTGAGCACATCGACGAGATTGCCATCGCTGCCCATGACGGTGCTAAGCACGCGGCCTGGGGCATTGCAGTCATCCTCTGCACCACGAATGACAACGGCTCCAGCGGCGTCGCCAAAGAGCACGCAGGTGTTGCGATCCTTCCAGTTGACGAGGGTGCTGAGCTTCTCGGCACCGATGACGAGCGCCGTCGTGCGATTGCCCGTGTTGATGAATTGGCGGGCAACTTGCAGGGCATAGAGAAAGCCCGAGCAAGCGGCACTGATGTCGAAGCAGACAGCATTCGAGGCCCCGATTTTCTTTTGCACAAAGCAGGCCGTGCTGGGGAAAAACATGTCGGGCGTGACGGTGGCGACGATGATCAGGTCGATCTCCTCGGCAGTCACACCGGCGGCTTCCATCGCGCGGTTAGCAGCAGCGCTGGCCATGTCGCTGGTGGCTTCGTCATCAGCAGCGATATGCCGCTCCTTGATACCCGTGCGGCTGGTGATCCACTCGTCATTGGTATCGACGAACTTGGAGAGGTCGTCATTGGTCAGCACACGCTGCGGCACATAACTGCCAGTGCCAAGGATGCTGCAAGTGCAAGGAGGAGGGGCGGGGGCCGTGGTCATAAATGGGGAGGAGGGACAAGGGATAAGGGACAAGTATCAAGGAGGAGAGGAATGATTCTAAACCTGGGTGGAGCTAAGTTTGCGGATCATCGAGTTAAACATTCGTTCGATCTCATTGGCGAGGGAAACCAGATTGATAATGCATGAGGTATTTCCAAAACCTAGCATTTGGGCTACTTCGACCTGTGTTTGAGCTTCATAGAGTGAACCACGCGCTATGCACAGGAAGCGAACATAATCAGCAGTCGTGCCTCTGCCCTGCCCTTCGGCAATATTGGATGGAATCGAAACAGCCGACCTTCGCAGTTGTGAAGTTAGTCCAAATTTCTCATCGCGTGGGAACCCACGGGAAAACTCATAAACCATGCGGACGAATTCCATCGCCTTCTGCCAGACTATCAAATCTCGGTAGCACTTGATTTCACTCATTGCGTCATTAGTTCTGAATCATTCCCTTATCCCTTGCCACTTATCCCTTGTCCCTCTGCGACTAACCTTTGCTGCCCCCCCGTGCTGCATACTCCGCGAGCGCTTGTTCAATATGCGGTGCCACCTTGTGCTGCACCGACTCGGTAGCCATGCGGATGGCGTTCTTGAAGGCCGTGGGCGAACTACCGCCGTGGGCGATGATGAGCACGCCTTTGATACCGAGCAGGGGGCTGCCGCCATAGGTATCGTAGCTGCCTTTTTGTTTCACTTTTTGCATGTGCGGTCGGATGATGCCACCGCCTAGCGCCTTCCAGGCACGCACCATGGGGCTGCCGCTGGTGATCTCGGCTTTCACCCATTTGAAGACAATTTTTGCCGTGGCCTCGGCGGTTTTGAGCACCACGTTGCCCGTGAAACCGTCGCAGACAATGACGTCCAACTCGGTCTCGAAGATGTCGTGCCCCTCGACGTTACCTTTGAAATAGATGGGGGCAGCCTTCAGCAGCGGCAGGGTGTCGCGGGCGAGGGCATTCCCTTTGCCGTCTTCTTCGCCGATATTCATCAAGCCAACGACGGGCTTGTGTTTCCCATGCACATGATGCGACAGCATGGAGCCCATGATGGCATACTGCACGAGGTGCTCGGGCTTAGCATCGGGGTTGGCTCCAGCGTCGAGGATGTAGCAGGTGCCGTGCTCGTTGGGCATGGGGCTGGCGATGCCGGGGAAATCTACGCCGGGCAGCCTGCCGATGATGATGGTGCCAGCGGCGACTGCGGCACCCGTATGCCCCGCGCTGACGACGGCATCACATTCACCATCGCGCACGAGTCGCGCCGAGATGCTCATGGAAGAGTCTTTTTTCTTCCGCACGGCGTCCAGGCCCGAGTCAGCCATATCGACGACTTGCGAGGCATGGACGAGCGTCAGGCGCTCGCGTGAGACACCCTGTTTATCCAACTCGCGCTCCATCGCGTCCTGCTGGCCGACGAGGTAGAGCTTCTTTATTTGTGGCAGCGCCGCGAGGGCAAGCCTCACGCCAGCGATGTTGTTGTGCGGGGCATGGTCGCCGCCCATGACGTCTAGGGCGATCTTCATGCGTGGGTAGTCTGGAGTGGGAGAGGCTGCTGATTCACGGGAACGGGAGGCGCGGAGTAAAGGCGTGTGAGAGGGGAATGCAAATGAAGGATGCAGGGCTGCGACTAGCCCACAAACGCCACGCTCGGAACGCCCATGGCTCCAGGTTGGCACACAAACAACCGCCCCGCGTGCGGCTCTGGTGCCTTGGCAAGCCCCGTCGTCACATATAAATCACGCAGCTCTGGCCCGCCGAAGGCACAGGCAGTCGTCTCGATGCAAGGGAACAAGATGCGCTCAACCACAGCGCTGGCCGCTGGGTCGTAGCAGACCACTTGGCCACCATGGCAAAAAGCAACCCACAGGCGGTCTTCGTTGTCGATGGTCATGCCGTCGGGCACACCTACCAAGTCGCGGGTATCCCACAGCACGCGTTCATTGGAAAGACAGCCCGTGGCGTTGTCGAAGTCAAAGGCCAGCACACTTCTTCGTGGCGAGTCGATGAAGTACATCGTCGCCGCATCGCGTGTCCAGACGATGCCATTCGAGACGGTTGTGGGTGAGTACATTTTCCGCACTCGCAACTCAGCATCCATGCACCACAGCGCACTACTTGCCGTGCGGACGGGCCCGAGATGCATCGAGCCTGCCCAGAAGCGTCCCGCAGGGTCACATTTACCGTCGTTGAAACGGTTGTGCGGCACATCGGCTTCGGGGTCAGCGAGAGCCGTGCTCAGGCCTGTTGCCTCGTCCAAATGGTAAAAGCCATGGTCGCCAGCCCAGATCAAACCACCACGAGCCGCGGGCACCACGGTGCCCACGCGCTGCCCCACGGGCCATATTTTCTCAACGCCCGTCGCAGGCTCAAAAGCGATGATTTTGTGAGCTTCGATGTCCACATAGATCAGGCGATGGCCATGCCAGATTGGGCCTTCGCCCCAGGTTGATGAGTAGTGGCCAATGGGTTCGGGTGCTGGTGTCATAGAGTCGGTCTGTGGGGGAGGGGCAAAAGCAGTAGGCAGGCCAGACGAGTTGTCACCTCTGGGATCAAACGTTTTGAGATCAGTCCGTGCAAACCGTGGCAGAGTCGGGCACAGGACTCAGCTTGTTTTTCCAGCACCGCTTTCGGCGTTAAAATCATATAGCAAAAAAATGCACCGAGAGCCTCGATAACACTCAGGCAAATTTCGGGGCTAGGCAGTATAGACACATCCTGCCAGGATTATTTTCCGATGTTACTAAAAATCATCGTCTGCTCATTCCTCCTCAGCGCCACCTTTCCCACACAAGCCGCTTGGCTCGCGGGCGCGGCCAGGGTCAACATCACCCCCAACTACCCCGTGCGACTCGCAGGGTATGGCAGCCGCACCAAGCTGAGTGAAGGCGTGAAAGTCGAAATCTGGGCCAAGGCCATCGCCATCGCCTGGGACGCACAGCCCCCATCGGTCATCATCACCGTGGACAACTGTGGCGTGCCCGGCAGCCTGCGAGATGAAGTCCTCGCCATGTTGCGCCCCCAAGGCATTGATTCGGCCCGGCTAGCCATCAACTCCAGCCACACCCACTGCGCCCCGGCACTGCGAGGAGCCCTGAGAAACCTCTTCCCCTCAGAGATGACTCCCGAGCATCTCGCCACGGTGGATCGCTACACCAATGAATTGCGCGATGCCCTAGCCAAGGTCGCACGCGATGCTCTCGCCGACATGTTGCCCTCCCGGCTTCAACTCGGTTATGGCAGCGTTGCCTTCGCCATGAATCGGCGCTTACCCACGCCCAACGGCCCCGTAAACCAGCCCTACCCCCAAGGCCCCACCGATCACGACTTGCCCGTGCTCAAGATCACCCGCCTCGATGGCAAAGTGCGCGCCATTTTCACCAGCTACGCTTGCCATTGCACCACCATGAGCTGGAACTTCATCCACCCCGACTGGGCAGGCATCGCCCAGCTCCACATGGAGATGGCCTACTCCAAAGATGGGGCCATCGCCCTCACCGCCATCGGCTGCGGGGCCGATCAAAACCCCTTCCCGCGCCGCACCGAGGATGACGTCCGCATCCACGGCTACGACCTCGCCCACGAAGCCGTGCGCGTGGGCAACAGCACCGTCCTCACCGACCTCCACGGCCCACTCCGCTGTGACATTAAAACCCTAGCCCTCGACCTTGAGCCCCCTCCAGGGCATGACGACCTAGCCCAACTTGCCAGCACCAAAACGGGTCAAACCCAGCGCCATGCGCAGCACTTCCTCGGTATGCTGGATCAGCACCAAAACCTGCCCAACAACGTGCCCTACATCATGCAAAACTGGGCCTTCGGCAGCGACCTCGACATGATCATGCTCGCGGGTGAAGTCGTCGTGGACTACGGCCTACGGCTCAAGCGCGAACTCGACCCCAAGCGCCTGTGGGTGAACAGTTACAGCAACGACATGCCCTGCTACATCCCCAGCGAACGCGTGCTCAAAGAAGGCGGTTACGAAGGCGCAGGAGCCATGATCTACTACCTGCGCCCCAGTAAATTTGCTCCCGGTGTGGAAGATAAAATCATCGGGGCTCTGCGCGAGATGGTGCCAGCAGAATTTGTGAATAAGAAGCCAAAAAATGGGAACAAGTAAGCCGTAAAATGGGGTGAAAACACGAGCCGACTGGGAGATGAAAGCCCCAGCCAATCTCCCCCTCTTTCTCCCATGCCCGACCCACTTCCCATCAGTTTCATCAACATGGCTGCTGCCGCCGCGCCAGACGCACCCGCAGCCTCTGCACCCGAGTCGCTCGTCGCGCCCAAGCCCTTCTACCGCAAAAAAAACGAAGAGCCCTCCACGGAAGAATTGCTCAGCGGCATCAACCGCGCCTTACCCTTCAGCGATGAGGCCGAGAAAGGCGTCATCAGTTGCATCCTCCAAGACCCCAACGAGCGCCTCAGCGAGTGCCGCGTGCAGCTCAGTGCCGAGGCCTTTTATCACATCGCCAATCGCACCGTTTACGAGACTCTCGTTGAATTTTACGACCGCAGCATCCCGCTCGACATCGCTACCCTCACGCACTCGCTGCGCGAAAAAAACTTGCTAGAGAAAGTCGGTGGAGCCGCCGCCATCGCAGAGCTTTACACCTTCATCCCGATCACCGCGCACTACCCATTTTATAAAAAGGTGCTGCTCGACAAGCATGTGCTGCGGCAAATGATCCACGCCTGCTCGCTGAATATCCACTATGCCTACGAGCATGGGCGCGAGCACATCGACGAAGACGTAGAAGGCACCATCGACAAAGCCGAGCAACGCATCCTCGGCGTACGCGAAAACGCCAAAGCCAAGGACGGCATCAAGCCATTCAAAGACCACATCAACGAAGCCATCGATAGCATCCACGAGATGATCGCTAACCCTGGCCAACTGCGGGGACTCAGCACGGGTTATGCTCAGCTCGACAAGCTCTGCGCAGGCCTCCAAGGCAGCGAAATGTTCGTCATCGCCGCTCGTCCCTCAATGGGCAAAACCTCGCTAGTGATGAACATCGTCGAGCACATCGCGGTAGAGCAGAGCCACCCTTGCGCCGTCTTCTCCCTCGAAATGAGCGCATCCATGCTGGTGAGGCGTCTGCTGGTGTCACGAGCCCAAATCAACATGTCCACTCTCCAGCGCGGCCTGCTCAACCGAGCCGAAATGGACGCCATCGTGCGCGCCACCAAGGATCTGCAAAAGGCCAACATCTTCATCGATGAAACGCCCGGCATCGACATCATGGAATTGCGCGCCAAGTGCCGCCGCTTGCACAAGCAGCACGGTATTAAATTTGTCGCCATCGACTACCTCCAGCTCCTCACCTCCAGCAGCCGCCGCGCGAAGGACAATCGCCAGATCGAAATCGCCGAAATCTCCGCCGGCATCAAAGGCATCGCCAAGGAACTGAACATTCCCATCATCGTCCTTGCCCAGCTCAACCGCGCTGTTGAAGGCCGCAAAGGCCAGCGCCCCATGCTCAGCGACTTGCGTGAGTCCGGCTCCATCGAGCAAGATGCCGACATGGTCGGCCTACTCACTCGCTCCGACTACGCAGGCAGTAAACAGGCCGAAGAAGACGACAAAAAAGGCGGCAAAGGAGGGGCTGCGAACAAAGGCAAAAATAATGACAACGACGATGATGATGCCAACGCTGAAGCCAACAAAGGCAAAGCCCTGCTCATCATCGCCAAGAATCGCAACGGCCCCACCAACGACGTGCATTTAACCTTCATCGACCATGCCATGCGCTTCATCGAGCGTGAGGCCGATGACAACGAAAAGGACGGCTAAGGCCGCTGCGACAAGCCCCAGCCTCAGAATCTCGTGTTTCGAGACCACCATCCCTCGCTATCTTTTCAAACCAACACTCCCTCCAACATGGCCGCCTCTCAAACCACCATCGGCATCATCTACGACTACGATCAGACGCTCAGCCCTGTGTACATGCAGGACGAGGTGCTCTTCCCCAAGTTCGGCATCAACCCCGAACAGTTCTGGAAAAAGAGCCGCGACTTGGTCAACAGCGAAGGCTACGACGGCGAACTCGCCTACCTCAAAACCATGCTCGACTGCCTCGACATGGATCGCCCCACCAATGATGACCTACGGCGACTCGGTGCCGATTTAAAATTCTACCCCGGCCTGCCCGCCATGTTTGATGAGATGCACGCCCTGCTCAACGATGAGCACAAGCTCTTCGGCGTAAAGGTGGAGCACTACATCGTTTCCTCCGGGCTGAAAGCCCTGCTGGAGGGCAGCCGCATCGCCAGCCATGTGCGCAAAATTTTCGGCTGCGAGTTCGGCGAGGACAAGCAAGGCCGTATCACCTTCCCCAAGCGCGTCATCTCGCACACCACCAAGACGCAGTACCTCTTCCGCATCAACAAAGGCATGTTGGAGCCGCACGAAGACGTGAACGACCACATGCCCCCCGAGCTGCGCCCCATCCCCTTCAACCACATGATCTATGTCGGCGACGGGCCGACGGATGTGCCGTGCTTCACCCTCATGAAAAAATACGGTGGCCACGCCCTCGCCGTCTATAATCCCGACGAGGCCAATCGCTCCAGCTTCCGCAAGTGCTACCAGCTCTCGACCCACGCCGACCGGCTGAAACACATCGCCCCCGCCGACTACCGCGCTGGCAGCCACCTGCGGCTATTATTAGAAGAAATGGTGTTAGAGATCGCCAATAGCATGGTGCGCCGCAAGCGCAGCGAGATCGAAGAAGGCATGGTCTCCGCGCCGCATTTCACATAAGCCTCACGCAACACTCATCGCCACCGAGCCCTTCCGCGCCGACGCTAGGCACGCATCCATTACTCGCTGAGTCTTCAGCGCGATGTCGGGCCAATGGTCATCACATTGGCCACTGAGCACCAGATTGCCAAAAGTGCGGAAGAGATTCGCCTCCTGTGAATCAGGCGCATTGTTGGCGGATTCGTGATTGTGGACGCGCAGGCGCTCGGCGTGCATGGCGAAGTCGCAACCCTCGACGATGAAGTCCGACTGCGTCACATTGAAGGTGAGTTCATGCCCGGTGAAGGGCAGCACGAAATCGTCAATCGCCATGTAGCCTCGGCTGCCGCTGATGTGCGCGAGTTGGGTATTCTGAGCGTGGAAGGAGGTGAAGAAAGCCGCCGAGACACCATTGGCGAAGAACATCTCGCCGCTGAAATCCGTAGGCACCGAGGCCAAGCCGTTGCCCTGCTGTGACTGCGAATAGATGCGGCCCGTGACCTGCTCCGGCATCGCGTAGCCCATCGCCCAGAGCGTGAAACGAATGCAGTACCAGCCGAGGTCGCCAAGGCAGCCCATCGGCTCCAGCGATGAGTGCCCGCGAATGTCATTGCCGAGAAAAGCATCGTCGCCATTAAAACTGAACTGCGTGGAAATACGCCGAATATGGCCCACGGCATCGCCGACATCCAGCAGGCGACGCATCTCGGCGATGCGTGCGCTGTGCATGAACATAACACCATCCATGAACTGCACGCCGTTAGCTTTGCAGGCAGCGATCATCTCTGCCACATCTGCCGCGCAGATGCCCACAGGCTTCTCGACAAGCACATGTTTGCCTGCCTCCGCCGCGCGGATGACCCACTCCTTCCTCATGCCCGTGGGCAGCGGGATGTAGAGCGCATCAATGCCCGGCGCAGCGATGAGTTCATCATAACTACCGAGCGCAACTGGCGCTGTGGGATACGGCACCTGCGCCTGGCACTCGGCGATAAACTTGGCGCTCTTGGCGGCATCGCGACTGGCCACCGCGACGAGCGTGCCATTACCCGAGTCGAGAATCGCCTGCCAGTTTTTGCGAGCGATGTTAGCGGTGCTGAGGATGCCCCAGCGGCAGAGATTGGAGGGCATAGGAAATAGTGGATGGTGGATGACGAGGGATATGAACGGCACATCGGTGGCGCAATGGTGGGGCGCAATCAAGGCTGGAACGCACCTTGCGAAGGGCTGCGGCGAGAGTTTCAAACATTCTCATTCGTGGATGTTCGAGTTCATCCGTGATTCCTCCGGTTCTTAGCGCCCCCCCTATTTTCGGCTTGTCACGGCCAAAGCCAGCCCGCTACACTCGCCGCATGAACCTGCGTATTTGCCACCTTTTCTGCCTGTCACTATTCACCGCTTCGAGTGTCCTCGCCTTGCCACCCGTAAATGCGCCCAAGCAAAAAATCACGCGAGCATGGAAGGCCGCAGATGGCCGCGAGTTGAAGGCCGAACTGCTCGAGTTTGACGCCAAAGAATTGCGCATCAAACGCGCCAGCGACCTGAACATCATGAGAGTGCCCCTCTCAGCCTTTTGCGCCGAGGATCGCGCCTTTGTCGCGGGCTTGCTGCATGAGCGAGCCCTCGATGAGAGTCTGACCAAGGGAGTGTTTGCCGAAAAAATCACGGGGGCTTTTGTGAAGGCGACATCGAAGCAAGGGCTGAACTACCAACTCTACGGCAACCCCAAATGGGACAATCTGAAGCGCTATCCCCTCGTCATCTGGCTGCATGGCTCTGGCCAGAGTGGCAGCGACAACGAAGCCCAGATGGGCGGTGCCACGGGCGTCTTCACCAAGGCTGGCAATCAAGAAACAAACCCCTGCTTCATGATCGCGCCACAGTGCCCTGATTCAGACATCGGCTGGAACAACAATGTCGCCAACAACCTCATGGCCCTCATCGCTGACCTCACCGACAAGCTGCCCATCGACGCCAAACGACTCTACCTCACAGGCTCATCCATGGGTGGCTTTGGCGCGTGGAATTTGGCCGCTAAGTACCCCACCGTATTCGCCGCCGTGGTGCCGCTGTGTGGCGGTGGCGATGCAAAAAAAGCCGACATTCTGAAGACCGTGCCCATCTGGGCCTTCCACGGCGACAAAGACGATATGGTACCCGTGGAACGCACTCGCGTGGCAGTGGAAGCCATCAAGGCCGCAGGCGGTACGCTGTGCAAATACAACGAACTCATCGGCGCTGGCCACGGCATCACGGGCACCGTTTATCCCATGCCAGAACTGCACGAATGGATCTTTGCACAGCGCCGCGAGGTCGGATTTGATAAGGCTACCAGCGCGACAACGGGCGGCTGAGGCGCTACAGCAACACCTCACGCCTGCGCCACATAATCCACGACGAGCACCTTATCGAGCTGTGGCTTGAGCAGTTCAATGAATGCCTGATGCGCGGGGTGCGGCAAGTAAACGTCCAGCGCAGCGCGGTCGGCGAAGGTGCCGAAGAAACAGTGGGTAAATCCATCAGCGAGGCCTTCGGGGCTGACGTTGGTGCCCCACTCGAAGTCTTGCACGGAGTCGATCTGCGCTGGCAGGGCGCGGAAGGCATTTTCAATAGCAACGACCTGTTCGTTGCTGGCCGAGTCTTTGAACTTGAAGAGGACGATGTGGCGGTATGGCATGGGGGGAGGAAATGATGAATTATGAATGATGAATTGGGAACTAAGATGAGCTAGCTAGAGAAGCGCAGGAAGTGAATGACAGCATGGTCAAATGTATCAGCGCATCCGGAATTCATAATTCATAATTTCCTCCCCCATGCCCACTCCTTCAACAACCACCGCTCCTTGGGATGCGAAGCGCAAGCAAACCAAGGGCAGCATCATTCGCCGCGTGCTCACCTGGAGCTTGGGGCTCGGGCTGTTGGCACTGGTCGGCTCGGGACTGCGCACGCAGCCCATCGAGGTGGAGGTGGGCAAGGTAACGCAGGGGCCGCTGACCCTTCGCATTGTGGAGGAAGGGCGCACGCGCGTGCGCCATCGCTACCTCATCGCGGCTCCCCTAGCGGGGCAACTGCTGCGCGTGACTCTGAAGGTAGGCGATGCCGTGAAGGCCGACGACACGGTGCTGGCTCGGATCAATCCCATGCTGCCAACCTTGCTTGATCCACGCGGCAAGGCCCAGGCCGAAGCGCAAGTATTGGCGGCCAGCGCGGGCTTGCAACGCAGTGAGGAAGCCCTGGCAATGGCAGCGACAGCGGAGAAATTTGCCAAGCAAAGTTGGGATCGCATCATCGCCATGCAGGATCCACGGAGCATGTCCATCACGGATCGCGATAACACCCAGCGCGAGGCGGAAATGAAGGTGCGCGAGGTGAAGGCCGCTGAGTTTGCCGTGAAGGTGGCAGCCTTTGAAGTGGAGCAAGCAAAGGCCGCGCTGCTGCCGTGGAATACGCCCGCAGGTGCGAGCCAAGTGAGCCCGCTGGAAATCAAGGCCCCCATCTCAGGCGTGGTTTTAAAGGTGCAGCAGGAGAGCGCCACCGTGGTGAGTCCTGGCGCGGCGATCATGGAGATCGGTGATCCCATGGACTTAGAGATCGAGGCGGAGATCCTCTCGCGCGATGCTGTGGCGATACCGATAGGAGCCGAGGTCATCGTTGAACAATGGGGCGGAGCCGAGCCCCTCAAGGCACGCGTGCGGCGCGTGGAGCCTGCGGCATTCACCAAGATTTCAGCCCTCGGCGTCGAGGAGCAGCGCGTGCTGGTGCTCTGCGATCTGGTGGAGGCTCCCGCCAGTGCGCTGAAGTTACTCGGCGACCGCTACCGTGTGGAGGTGCGCATCGCGACGTGGCACCGCGACGAAGTGCTGCTGGTGCCCGCTGGGGCGCTCTTCCGCGAGGGCAGCGAGTGGAAAACGTATGTGATGAGCGATGGCAAAGCCAAGCAGGTGAAGCTCGAAATCGGGCGCACCGATGGCCGCACAGCAGAGGTGATCAAAGGCCTCGCCGTGGGCGATGAGGTGCTGCTTCACCCGCCTGATACGGTGAAGGATGGCGCAGCGGTGAAGCGCCGCGAGTAGTGCGGCAGACGTTGCTGAGGCGGCGTATCAGCCACGCGCCGCGCGTGTCTTCTCCAGCACTGCTACCGCCTCGCTCCACGCGACCTCATGCGGCATCCGCTTGCTCAGCGCGGCTAGGCCAGCGACGGCTCCTGCGGCTTCGCCCATCGCTGTGGCATTACCTGTGACTCGATAGCTGGCGTGCGCGATGAAGTCACCGCTGATGCAGCGCCCAGCCATCATTAAGCCGTCGATGTCCTTGGCAATCAAGGCACGCAGTGGGATGTCGTAGGGCACCACTTTGATGCCTGCATTGTGAAAGGCGGCGGTCTTGTTGGCCTCGCTGCTGAGCGCATGAATATCGACCGCGAAAGTCGGCCTCACCACGGCATCATCGAAGCGTGCGCCCTTGGCCACGTCGTCCTTGGTCATCGTGTAGCGGCCTTCGATTCGGCGACCATCACGCACGCCGATTTGCTCGGCAGTGGCAGCGATTTGAATGCCTTCCCAGGGGCCACCGAGAGCGCGTAGGCCATTGACGATGCGATGCAGTTCGGCCCGCGCTCGCACAGTCGCAGCCGTCACCGCCGCCGCGTCGTAGGGCTTCACGCCATACTCGTGGTTCATCATCACCAGCAGCAGATCATCGCGCACCTGCCACAGTGTCGGTTTGCTGTACGAGGGGAAAAAGCCCGCACGTTTGATCTCGGCGAGGAACGCATCTTTAGCGATGCCGTCGGCTTTGCTTGGATCGGATTTATGAATGCAATGGGCCAGCGCTGCCGCGTCCTTCACCACCAGCAGGGCGTTCAACGACATCGGTTGGCAGGGGCAATCCTTCGCCTCGCCGATCTCCCAGGCACAGCCTGCGAGTGCCCCTAGATCGCCATCGCCCGTGGTGTCGATGAACACGGGCGCACGCCATGCCTGCCGGCCTGATTTTGAATCGGTAACGATGGTGGTGAGCTTGCGCCCTTCGCGGTAGGCCGCAGCGACGCGGGTGTGAAGCTGAAACTGCACGCCTGCCTCCACACACATTTCCTCCAGCAGCAACTTCATGCCCTCGGGGTCGTAGCAGATGCTCTTCATGCTGGTGCCACGCCTCATGCCAGCTTTTTCAAGGCGCTGCAGCAACTCCTTAGCAAAGCCTGGTTTGTCAAAGTCCAGCAAGTAGCCCAGCAGCCCCGCCGTCCACACACCGCCGAGGCAACCACGCCATTCAAAGAGCCGCACCTTCGCCCCGGCGCGTGCCGCTGTGATCGCCGCTGCCACGCCCGCTGGGCCAGCACCACAGACGATCACATCCACGTCATCAACGAGGGGCACATCGCGAGCGGGCTCGGTGTAGTGCTCGCCGTTAGCCGCTGGTTTATCGACAGCATGGGAGAGGTAAGGCACGGCAAAAGAGCCAGCCAGAGCGGTGCGAAAAAAAGCGCGGCGAGGAAGATCTGTGGGCATAGTGGAGAGGGGGAAATCGTGGGCGTTGGTTACACGGCATTCTCACGCAGCCACTTCACGCTGCGTTCCAGTTCGCCCTTTTGGTAAGCGATCTCGGCTTCCTTTTTATCGGCACTCTCGGGAGCCTTGAAGCTCTCGATCGCTTTGCCCTTTTTTGCCAGAGCTAGGAAGCCAACGAAGGCCTGTGCGCTCGCCTTCGGATAGGGCTTCCAGAACTCGTCTTTCAAGAAGGGCACGGGCTTGGCGAAGCCAGAGATCGTCTCGATGTTCAATGGCACGCCGGGGGCGAGTTCAGCGAAGCGCTTGGCATAGGCTTTGAAGTCCACGCAGCCCTCGCCTATCGCCGTCCACTGCACCATCGCGCCCTCGGGCGTCTCCCACACCATGCTATCGCGCACGCTGCTACAATTCGTCAGTGGCCCCAGCACTTCGAGATGCGCGAGCGGATCTTCCAGCGCCCAGACGGCGTTGCCGGGGTCGATATTCGCGCCCACGTAGTCTTTGCCCGCAGCTTCGATCAGCATCTTTAGCTCATGACTTTGCATGTCGCCCGCATGGTTCTCGATGCTGATTTGCAGGCCCGCGTCCTGCACACGCGACTTGCTGGCTTTAAAGGTAGCGATCACTTCCTCGATGTGTTTTTCGATGCCGCCATCGGTCTTCCGATCATCGGCCCCGCCCAGCACGCAGCGAGCGACGGGCGAGCCTAGAGCCTTGGCAATACGAATCGTCAGCGCCATGTGCTCGACGGGTGTGCCGTAGTCTGGCTTCCAAGATTTAGCGGTGGAGCAGATGGTCTTTGTGCCAACGTAAAACTTCAGCCCTGCGGCATCGGCTTTGGCTTTCAATCCAGCTAAGTAGGCTTCTTCAAA
>JANOAR010000030.1:0-14379 GCA_031411235.1 Verrucomicrobiota bacterium
CTCATCGTGGGCACCGACACGGACTTCCGCGCCGTGGACAGCCCTTCCGACAGCGACGCGACCCTGCCCGGCCTGCCCAGCGGCAGCACGGTGAAGGCCCGCGTGACCTCGGTGAACGGTGCCGGTGAAAGCGTGCCGGGACCGGAGGCGCAGGCCGTGGTGCCTTAAAGCAGGACAAGGAGACGGGAGACGGGGAGACTGTCAGACAATCAGACTTTCAGAACTCCCCTTCTCCCCTTCTCCAAGTCTCCCCATCTGATTGTCTCATTGTCTCCAAGTCTTCCCCCCTCCCCCCCATGCCCTACGACCCCCAATGGCCGCAGAACGGCCAGAACATCGACGCTGACATTTTCCGCAGCCAGTTCGCTGGCATCATCGCCCTGATCAACGGAGCCGCCGACATCACCGGGGCCGTGGTGGACGGGGTGAACACCTTGAACCCCGGCGATCCGGCGGCGGTGAACGTCGCGGTGGTGGGTACGACGCTGCACTTTACCTTCGGCATCCCGCGCGGGAATGGGGGCAACGACGGAGCCCAGGGTGCCCAGGGGCCACCCTTCTCCACCGCGCTGGTGGACGGGGTGACGACGCTGAACCCCGGCGATAGCGCCACGGTGCAGACCATTTTTGACGGGGCCAACGTGCGCTTCACCTTCGGCATCCCACGCGGCAATGACGGGGCGCAAGGCGGGCCGGGCGGCAACGGGAGCGATGGCAGCCCCGGCAGCCAAGGCCCACCCGGCGAGGTGACCAATGCGCAACTGAGCGCGGCCATCACGGGCACGAGCAACAACACCAATGGCGTGAGCACGCTAGGCCTGACCGTGAGCGATCCGCCGACCCAGAGTGAGATGCAGCAGATCGTGAACAAGCTGGATGAGCTGATCCTAAACGGCAGACGGTGAGGCCGGGGCTTGCGCATGAAAGGGCGAAGCCAACCTGGAGTCGATCGAACGCGTGGGCTAAGGCGTGAGGGTCTCCAAGAGCCACCACGGATGAACACGGAGGATCACGGATGATCCACCCATGGGGAAGGCGTTCCGATGAAATGATCCTGATTCGTGCCTATCCGTGTTCATCCGTGGTTGCGGCTGGATGGACTTTCCGGCCCCACTCCACGCTTTGTTTTTTTATCCAGGCTCGCCTGTTATTTTCTGTGCGCTGCTATTCGCCGTTCGGATAGGCGTTTACCCAATCCTGCTCATCAACCACTCCGCCTCTCGTGAAACATCTCATCCTTCTCTCGCTGCTCTCTTTATTCGGTGTTTTTCCTTCGGCCTTCGCGGCTCCGCCGAACATCGTCTTCATCCTCGCGGATGACTTGGGCTACTCCGACCTGGGCTGCTACGGTGGCGAGATCAAGACGCCGAATCTCGACTCGCTGGCGAAGAACGGCCTGCGCTTCACCCAGTTCTACAACACCGCTCGCTGCTGGCCCACGCGTGGGTCTCTGATGACGGGCTACTATGCGCAGCAGATTCATCGCGATGCCCTGCCCGAGGTGGGCGGCGGTGGTCAGGGCGTGCGGCAACCATGGGCGCGGCTGCTGCCCGATTTCCTCAAGCCTGCGGGCTATCGCAGCTACCACAGCGGCAAGTGGCACATCGACGGCAAGGTGCTCGATGGCGGCTTCGACCGCTCGCTGGACATGAAGAACCAGGGCAACTTTTTCACCTCGAAGGGCAACGCCATCGACGACGTACCCACCACGCCGCCCGCTGATGAAAAGGGCTACTATGCCACCACCGCCACCGCCGAGCACGCCATCGAGTGCTTGAAGGATCACGCGGCGAATCATGCGGGCAAGCCGTTCTTCCACTACATCCCCTTCATCGCGCCGCACTTCCCGCTGCACGCGCTGCCGGAAGACATCGCTAAGTATCGCGACCAGTATTTGGCTGGCTGGGACAGGATGCGTGACGTGCGCCATGCGAACCTCCGCTGGGCAGGCATGACCCACACCGCACTCTCCGCCCTGGAGCGTGATGTCGGGCCGCCCTACGCCTTCCCCGAGGCGATGGAAAAACTCGGCCCCGGTGAAATCAATCGTCCGCTGCCGTGGAGCGAACTGACCGACGAGCAGCGTCGCTTCCAAGCCACCAAGATGGCCATCCACGCCGCGATGGTGGATCGCATGGATCAGGAGATAGGCCGCATCCTCGCGCAGCTCAAGGCGATGAACGCCTTCGACAACACGCTCCTTTTTTTCGCCTCCGACAACGGCGCCAGTGCCGAGATCATGGTGCGCAACGGTGGGCATGATGCGCAGGCAGCGCCCGGCAGCGCCGCTACCTATCTCTGCCTCGGCCCCGGCTTCTCCAGTGCGTGCAATACGCCGCACCGTCGCCATAAAACCTGGGTGCATGAGGGCGGTATCAGCACGCCGCTCATTGTCCATTGGCCCGCAGGCATCGCGGCGAAAAACGAACTGCGCCACACGCCTGCGCACGTCATCGACATCGTGCCCACTGTGCTGGAACTCGCGGGCATCGAGAAGCCCAAGGCGTGGAAAGGCGAGCCCATACCCCCAGCGCCGGGCAAGAGTCTCGCGCCCGCCTTTGCCCAAGATGAAACCATCGCCCGCGACAGTCTCTGGTGGTTGCACGAGGGCAACAAAGCCATCCGCATCGGCGACTGGAAGCTCGTCGCGGCAGAGGGCGATCCCTGGGAACTCTACGACCTGAAAACCGACCGCGCCGAGCAGCACAACCTCGCCGCGCAGATGCCGGATAAAGCTAAGGCACTCGAACAAGCCTGGCAGCAGCAAACCGATAGCTTCACCGACCTCGTGAAGAAGACCGTCGCCGACCCACCGAAAGGCAAGGGCGGCAAAGGCAAAGGTAAGGGAAAAGCCAAGTGACACGCCACCGCCGTCCCACCATGCAACGCGCCCTCTGCCTCGCCTTCGTTCTCCTTTCACCATTCTCGCTTCCGCATTCGGCATTCGCGGCGCAGCCGAACATCGTCTTCATCGTCGCCGATGACATGGGTTATGCCGACCTGGGCACGCAGGGCGCGAAGGGTTTCCAAACGCCGCACCTCGACCGCCTCGCTGCCGAGGGCACGCGCTTCACGCAGTTCTATGTCGCCCAGGCCGTCTGCACTGCCTCACGCGCGGCGCTCATGACGGGTTGTTACCCCAATCGCATCGGTATGCAGGGGGCCTACAACCACACCAGCCGCGATGGCATGGCGGATGAGGAATGGTTGCTGCAGGAGATGCTCAAGGAGCGCGGCTATGCCACCGCCGGCCTGGGCAAGTGGCATCTCGGCACGCGGATGAAGTTTCATCCTGTGCGCCACGGCTTCGATGAATGGCTGGGCATCCCCTACTCGAACGACAACACCAAGTATCATCCCTCGCTCGCCGCCGAGATGCCGCCGCTGCCCCTCTACGACGGCGAGAAAGTCATCGAACTCGATCCCGATCAGTCGCAGTTTACGCAGCGTTTCACCGAACGCGCCGTGCAATTCATCGAGCGCAATGCTGCGCGTCCCTTCTTCCTCTACCTGCCCCACGTCATGCCGCATGTGCCTATCTTTGCCTCGGCGAAGTTCAAAGGCCGCAGCGCCGCCGGGCTCTATGGCGATGTGATGGAAGAACTCGACGGGTCTGTGGGTGAAGTGCTCGCCACGCTGAAGCGGCTCGATCTCGACCAGCGCACGCTCGTCATCTTCATCTCTGACAACGGCCCCTTCCTCTCCTACGGCGAGCACGCGGGTTCGGCGACACCGCTGCGCGAGGGCAAGCTCACCACCTTCGAGGGCGGCGTGCGCGTGCCTTGCCTCGTCCGCTGGCCCGGCAGGGTGCCCGCAGGCCGTGTCTGTACCGAGCCCTTCATGGGCATCGACTGGCTGCCTACGCTGACTGAACTCGTCGGTGGGAAAGCCCCCACGCGGAAGATTGACGGCCTCTCTGCCAAGCCACTCCTCCTCGGCGAAACGAATGCACGCCCGCCGCACGAGGCGCTGTTCTTCTACTCCGGCACCGCGCTGCAAGCCGTGCGCAGCGGCCCGTGGAAGCTGCACTTCGCGCATCCCTACATCACCCCTGCCGGAGAACCCGGACGTGGTGGCAAGCCGTCCAACTATGGCAAACTCGCGCCCACATCCATCACACAATCCGGCGTCGAAGGCATCGCCACGCGCCACGGCTACCGCATCGAGCAGCTCCCGCTCTCCCTCTACAATCTCGACACCGATCCCGGCGAGCAGCACAATGTCGCCGCCGAGCATCCCGACATCGTCGCCCGTCTCTCCACCACCGCCGAACCCATCCGCCAAGACCTCGGCGACTCCCTGCAAAACATCAAAGGCACTGGCCTCCGCGCCCCCGGATTCGACGACACCCAATCATCCCACCCATGAAACCCATCCTCCTGCTCAGCTTCCTCATCGCCGCCTTCAGCGCTCCGCTCGCCGCCGCCCACAAGCCGAACATCCTGTTCATCGCCATCGACGATCAGAACGACTGGATCGGCCACCTCGGTGGGCATCCCATGGCCAAGACGCCGAACATCGACAAGCTCGCCTCGCAGGGCACCACCTTCCTCAATGCGCACTGCAATATGCCGCTGTGCAACCCCTCGCGCACCAGCCTGCTGCTCGGCCTGCGGCCCACCACGACGGGCGTGTATGGATTGTCGCCCTGGTTCCGCACCCTGCCCCAGTGGAAGGATCGCGTGGCGCTGCCGCAGCACTTTGCCAACAATGGCTACCGCACCGCCGCCACGGGTAAAATCTACCACGGCGGCACCGGCGGTGGTGGCGGCGGGAAAGGCAAAGGGAAGAACAAAGCCACAGCCACCGCACCGAAAGCTGAGCCTGAGTTCCAGATCACCGCACCGCTCGGCGGGGTGGGCACCAAGCCACCGCATAAACTCATCCCTCCCGCCCCGATGGGCAACAATCCGCTGATGGACTGGGGCGTGTGGCCGCTGGACAACGACGACACGGGCAAGGGCGATTACCAAGTTGCGAGTTGGACGGTCGAGCAGATCAAGACCGCGCCGAAGGAGCAACCCTTCTTCATTGCCGCCGGTTTCTTCCTTCCGCATGTGCCCTGCTACGCCACGCAGAAGTGGTTCGACCTGTATCCCGATGACGACAGCGTGCTGCCGAAGATCATCGAGCACGACCGCGAGGACACGCCTCGCTTCTCCTGGTATCTGCACTGGGATCTGCCCGAGCCGCGCCTGAAGTGGGTCAAAGAGAACAACCAATGGCGCAACCTCGTCCGCAGCTACCTCGCCTGCACCAGCTTCGTCGATTCACAGGTTGGCCGCCTCATGACCGCGCTGGATGAAGCCGGTGTCGCAGACAACACCATCGTCGTGTTGTGGGGCGACCACGGCTGGCATCTCGGTGAGAAAGAGATCACCGGCAAAAACACCCTCTGGGATCGCGGCACCAAAGTCCCGCTCGTCTTCGCCGGACCCGGTGTGACGAAGGGCGGACGCACCACCCAGCCCGCCGAGCTGCTCGACATTTACCCCACGCTCATCGACCTCACCGGCGTCCCCGCTCGCACCGATCTCGAAGGCCTCAGCCTGCTGCCACAGCTCAAGGACGCCGCCGCAAAACGCGAGCGCCCCGCGATCACGTCGCACAATCAGGGCAACCACGCCGTGCGCAGCGAACGCTGGCGCTACATCCACTACGCCGACGACAGCGAGGAACTCTACGACATGAAGAACGACCCCAATGAGTGGACCAACCTTGCCGGCAAGCCCGAGCACGCCGCCGTCATCGCAGAGCATAAAAAATGGCTGCCCAAGATCGACGTGCCACCCGCTGCCAACAGTGCCAGCCGCGTCCTCACCTACGACAAGGCCACGGATGAAGCCATCTGGGAAGGCAAGACGGTCAAGCGAGGCGACCCGATTCCCGAATAACATCTGTCGCATGAAAACTCGGATCTTCCTCGCCCACCTTCCTTCGTCATTCGTCATGGCTTCGCTTTGCGCCTTCCTTCGCCGCCGCACACGCTTCGCCGTGCTGGCTATCTCGCTTGGCTCGGCTCTGGGTTCCTCCTTCGCAGCAGAGCCGCGTCCCAACATCATCGTCATCATGTCCGATGACGTGGGCTACTCCGACATCGGCTGTTACGGCAGCGAGATAAGCACGCCGAACCTCGACGCGCTGGCGCAGGGTGGCGTGCGCTTCACGCAGTTTTACAACACCGCCCGCTGCTGCCCGACTCGCGCTGCCTTACTGACAGGACTCTACGCGCATCAGGCTGGCATCGGGCACATGGTGGATGATTGGAGCCCAAAGGTAGGCGAGGCCTATGCGGGTGATTTGAGCAAGAAGGCCGTGACCCTCGCCGAGGTGCTCAAAACAGCGGGTTACTCGACTTACATGACGGGGAAGTGGCATGTGACGAATAAGACGAAGCCGGCGAACGATGCCGATAAGGACAACTGGCCGCTTCAGCGCGGCTTTGATCGCTTCTACGGCACCATCCATGGCGAAGGCAGTTTTTTTGACCCGAACACACTCGTGCGGGACAACCAGTTCATCTCGCCCTTTGCCGATGCCGAGTATCAGCCGAAGGAGTATTATTACACCGATGCGATCAATGACCACGCGGCGCGCTTCGTGACTGAACACAAGCAGCGCAGTCCCGAGAAGCCCTTCTTCATCTACATCGCCCACACCGCCGCGCACTGGCCCATGCACGCGAAGGACGCCGACATCGCTAAATACAAAGGCAAATACGACGCGGGCTACGAGGCCATTCGCAGCGCTCGCTTGGAGAAGATGAAGCAGCTCGGCCTACTCGACCCGCGTTGGCAGGCGACGCCACAGGCGGGCGACTGGAGCAAAGTCGAAAACAAAGCCTGGGAAGCCCGCTGCATGGAGGTCTTTGCCGCCATGCTCGACTGCATGGATCAGGGTATAGGCCGCCTCGTCGAGGCGCTGAAAAAGAACGGCCAGTATGACAACACGCTCATCCTTTACCTCCAAGACAACGGCGGCTGCGCCGAGGGCATGGGCCGCAACGGGCCGCACCAACCGCGCGCCGATGCGCCCACGCTGCCAGTACTCGCCAAAGATTACCTCCAGCCTGATATGATCCCCAAACAGACGCGCGATGGTTATCCCATGCGCCAAGGCAAAGGCGTCATGCCCGGCGGCGCGGACACCTACATCGGCTACGGTCAAAATTGGGCGAACGTCAGCAACACACCCTTCCGCGAATACAAGCACTGGCAGCACGAAGGCGGCATCAGCACGCCACTCATCGCGCATTGGCCAAAGGGCATGAAGACCATCGGGCAAGCAGGCAAGGAGACAGGGAGATTGATCCACACGCCTGGACATCTCATCGACATCATGGCGACGTGTGTGGATCTCAGCGGCGGTCTTTATCCCAAAGAATACAACGGTCACGCTATCCAACCCATGGAAGGCGTGAGTCTCAAACCTCTCCTTGTCTCCCCATCTGAAAGTCTCCCAGTCGCCTTGTCCCAGCGCCCCCTCTTCTGGGAGCACGAAGGCAACCGCGCCATCCGCCTCGGCGACTGGAAGCTCGTCTCCAAACACCCCGGCGGCTGGGAACTCTACGACATGACTGCCGACCGCACCGAGAGGCACGATCTCGCCGCGCAGCAGCCCGAGCGCGTGAAGGAAATGGCCGCGCAATGGCAAGCCTGGGCCAAGCGCGTCGGCGTCAAGCCCTGGCCGCTCGGCGGTGGTGAGGGAAAGAAGGGCAAAGGGAAGCAGCAGGCCCAATAAGCACAGCGTTCGTGCGCTCGGAGTCTGCACTCACGTCGGCTTGTGGATTGCGGATAGGCACAGGTGCGCTTCATCGGCAAGGTGAGCCCCTTTTCCACGTCTGGAAGGGGGAGACATCACCATGAAACGGCTCATCCTTCTGCTTTCGGCATTCATCATCTCGCATTCGGCGTTGTCGGCGCAGCCGAACTTCCTCATGGTCTTCATCGACGACATGGGCTGGGGCGATTTCTCCTGCTTTGGCAACAAGGAGGCGCAGACACCCAACATCGACCGCATGGCCGCCGAGGGCATTCGTTTCTCGCAGTTCTATGTGAACTCGCCCATCTGCTCGCCCTCGCGTTGTGCGCTGACCACAGGGCAGTATCCACAGCGCTGGCGCATCAACTCCTACCTCAACAACCGCGCCGACAACACACGACGCGGCGTGGCGCAGTGGCTTGATCCGAAAGCGCCCACATTCGCCCGCATCCTCCAGCAAAACGGCTACGCCACGGGCCACTTCGGCAAGTGGCATCTCGGCGGCCAGCGTGATGTCGATGATGCGCCGCCGATCACGGCTTATGGCTTCGATGAGTCGCTCACCAACTTTGAAGGCATGGGGCCGAAGCTGCTACCGCTGACCCTGAAACCCGGTGACAAGGAACCCGGCAAAATCTGGGCCGATGCCGAGCGTCTCGGCCAGCCTGTGACCTGGATGCTGCGCTCCAAAATCACCAGTGGCTTCATCGCTGCTGCGCTGCCGTTCATCGACAAAGCCGCTGCCGCCAAGAAGCCTTTCTTCGTCAATCTCTGGCCCGACGATGTGCATGGCCCCTGGTGGCCACCGACCGATCAGTGGGCCGAGGGCAAGCGCGGCCTCTACCTCTCCGTGCTGGAAGAAATGGATCGCCAGTTCGGCCAGCTCTTCGACCACATTCGCAACACCCCCACGCTGCGCGACAACACGCTCATCCTCATCTGCTCCGACAACGGCCCAGAGCCAGGCGCGGGCAGCGCAGGCCCGTTTCGCGGTGGCAAAACAACGCTCTACGAGGGCGGCACACGCTCGCCGCTCATCGCCTGGGGGCCAGGTTTGATCGAGAAAAGCAAGCACGGCACTCACAACGAAACCTCGGTCTTCGCCGCCTTCGATCTTGTCCCCTCGCTGCTCGGCATCGCGAAGATCGCCACGCCCAAAGACACAGTCTTCGATGGCGAAAACCTCGAGCCCATCCTCCTCGGCCAAAGCACCGACTCCCGCATCGCACCGATCTTTTGGCGACGCCCACCGGATCGCAAAACCGCATCGCCCACACTCCCCGAGCGCCTCCCCGATCTCGCGATGCGTGAGGGCGACTGGAAGCTCCTCTGCGACTACGACGGCAGCAACGCGCAGCTTTACGATCTGGCCAAAGACCGCGCTGAAACCACCAACTTATCCGCAGAACATCCCGACATCGTTTCGCGCTTGAGCCAAGCCGTGCTCGCCTGGCATCAGTCCATGCCACCCGACAACGGCCCCGCGCTCGGAGCCCAGCCGCCACAAGGTAAAAAGAAGTCCAAAGCTAAAAACTAACTCCCTCCTCCCATCACCATGAAACTCATCATCACTGTGCTCCTCTGTGCCCTCTGGGGTTTTTCCCACGCTGCCGAAAAGCCCAACATCATCGTCATCCTCGTCGATGACATGGGCTTCTCCGACCTCGGCTGTTACGGCTCGGAGATCCCCACGCCGAATCTGGATGCGCTGGCGGCGAACGGCCTGCGCTTCACGCAGTTTTACAACACGGGCCGCTGCTGCCCCACGCGGGCGTCGCTGCTCACGGGGCTGTATCCGCATCAGGCGGGCGTCGGCCACATGACGGACAACAAAGGCGTGCCGGGTTATGCGGGGCGGCTCAATGACTCGTGCGTGACCCTTGCGGAGGTGCTGAAACCAGCGGGTTACTTCACCGCGATGACCGGCAAGTGGCATGTCGGCCAGAACTACGGCGTCACGCCCTGGGGACGTGGGTTTGATCGCAGTCTGAATGCGGCAGCGGGCGGCTTCTATTTGCCTGAGGCTGATAAAGCGAAGCTGTTCCTCAACGGTGAGGAAATCGCCAACAACGACCCGCGTCTGCCGCAAAACTGGTATTCCACCGACCTGTGGACGACGTTTGGCCTGAAGTTCATCGACGAGGCCTTGGCGGAGAAGAAGCCGTTTTACCTCCATCTCTGTCACAACGCGCCACACTTCCCGCTCCAGGCTCCGGCGGAGGCGATCGCAAAGTTTCGCGGCCAATACAAGATCGGCTGGGGTGCCGTGCGAGATCGGCGCTACGCAAAGATGATCGAGCTGGGTATCATCGACGCGAAGTGGGCCAAATCACCGCGCCCACCCGCCGTGATGCCTTGGGCAGATGTGCCGCCGGAGGAGCAGGATCGCCTCGACCATCTCCTGGCCGTCTATGCCGCCGCCGTGCATCGCATGGACAAGGCCGTGGGCGATCTCGTGGCCGGTCTCAAGCAGCGCGGTGTCTTCGACAACACGCTCATCCTGTTCATGAGCGACAACGGCGGCAACGCCGAGGCTGGCCCCAACGGCAAAACCAATGGCGATCCCACCAAGGCCGACTCCGACTGGTTCTGCGGTGAAAGCTGGGCCTTCCCGCAAAACACGCCCTTCCGTCTCTTCAAGCACTACAACCACGAAGGCGGCATCGCCACGCCACTCATCGCGCACTGGCCACAGGGGATGAAGACCATCGAGCCATCCGACAAGCAGACAGGGAAGTTGATCCACACACCCGGCCACCTCATCGACATCATGGCGACCTGTGTCGATGTGAGTGGTGCCGCGTATCCCAAGGAGTTCAAAGGCCAACCCATCCAACCCATGGAAGGCACTTCGCTCAAACCTCTCCTTGTCTCCCCATCTGAAAGTCTCCCTGTCTCATTGTCTTCCCGCTCTTTGTATTGGGAGCACGAAGGCAACGCCGCCATACGTGTCGGCGACATAAAACTCGTCCGCAAAGGCCGCGACGGCGCATGGGAGCTTTACGATCTGAAGGCCGACCGCACCGAACTCCACGACCTCGCCTCCAGTCAGCCAGAGAAAGCCAAAGAACTCGCCACCCAATGGGAAGCCTGGGCGGAGCGTGCCCATGTGAAGCCCTACCCAGCGAACTACGACCTGAATGGCGGCGGGAAGAAGAAGGGCAAAGGGAAGAAGAAAGCGAACTGAACCATGAAGCACATCCTACTCATCCTCTCCGCCCTGTGCCCTCTGCTCAGTGCTTGGGCGCAGCCAAATATCCTCATCATCATGGCGGACGACTGCACGTTCAGCGATCTGCCGCTTTACGGCGGGCAGAACGCGAAGACGCCGCACATCGACCGCCTCGCCTCGCAGAGCCTCGTTTTCGACAAAGCCTACGTCACCTCCGCGATGTGCCAGCCCTGCCGCGCGGAGCTTTACACTGGCCAGCAGCCGATGCGAAATGGCTGCGCGTGGAATCACAGCGCGTGCCGCCCCGAGACGAAGAGTCTCCCGCATCATCTCGCGCCAGCCGGTTATCGCACGGGCATCGCAGGGAAGGTGCATGTGACACCGAAGGACTGCTTTCCTTTTGAAGACGTGCCTGGGTTCGATCCAAACTGCACGCGCGATCCCACTCATACGCACGATCTCGGCGGCGTGCGTGACTTCATCACAAGGGACAAAACACAGCCCTTCTGCCTCGTCGTCGCACTTACCGAGCCGCATGTGCCGTGGGTCATGGGCGATGCCTCAAAGTATCCGCCCGCCAGCCTCAAGCTCCCGCCCAACATCGCCGACACGCCGAAGACGCGGGAGGATTTCTCGAAATATCTCGCCGAGATCACCTACATGGACGGCCAGGTCGGCGAGATCCTCGCCGCGCTCGACGAAAGCGGCGCGGCGCAGAACACACTCGTCATTTTCACCAGCGAGCAGGGATCGCAGTTTCCCGGTAACAAATGGACGTGTTGGGACACCGGCCTGCACACCACGCTCATCGCCCGCTGGCCCGGAAAAGTCGCCGCTGGCAAGCGCACGGAAGCCATCGTGCAATACACCGATGTCACGCCCACGCTGCTCGACCTCGCCGGAGCGAAGACCGCGCACACCTTTGACGGCACGAGCTTTGCCGCCGTGCTGCGCGGTGAAAAAGATACGCATCGAGACTACGCCTACGCCACGCACAACAACATCCCCGAAGGCCCCGCGTATCCGATCCGCAGCATCACCGACGGCGAGTGGCGCTACATCCGCAACTTGGCACCCGACGAAATCTTCATCGAGAAGCACCTCATGGGCCTGCTCGGCGGCAGCGCCGCGCACAACCCCTACTGGTCAAGTTGGATGGCCACCGCGCTCGACAATCCGCACACTTACACGCTCGTGAAGCGCTACATCCACCGCCCCGCCGAGCAACTCTACCACACCGCCGCCGATCCTGCTGAAATGACGAACCTCGCCAACAAACCCGAGCACGCCGCCATCAAAGCCAAGCTCAGCGCCGCGCTTGATCAATGGCTCACTCGACAAAGTGATCCCGGCATCCCGCAAGACACCCCAGAAGCCCATCAATCCGCCAAGCGCGGCGAGCATCTCTATTTCCCAAAACCTTGAAACGCCTGCTTCTCATCCTCTTCGCCCTGTGTCCTTTGCTCAGTGCTTGGGCGCAGCCGAATCTCCTGCTCATCCTCGTCGATGATCTCAAGCCCGCGCTCGGCTGTTACGGTGACGCAGCAGCCAAAACGCCAAACATCGACCGCCTCGCGGCACGCGGGATGCGTTTCGATCTCGCGTATTGCAATCAGGCCGTGTGCGCCCCCTCGCGCTTCACCTTAATGCTAGGTTCACACTCCACCTCGACTGGGCTTTACAGCCTCGGCAGTGATTTGAGGAAGACGCTGCCCAACGCCGTCACCCTGCCGCAGCACTTTGCCACACACGGCGGCTACCGCACCGAGTCCATCGGCAAGGTCTTCCACATCGGCCATGGCAATGAAGGTGACCCGCAGTCCTTCTCGGTGCCGCATTTCAAAGACAAAGTCATCGAATACCTCGACCCCCAGAGCACCGATGGCGGACAGCTCACCCGCGAGGAAGCGCTGTTCACCAACCAGAAGCTCGGTCAAATCCGCAGCCTGCCGCGTGGAGCCGCCTTCGAGTCCCTCGACGCGCCCGACGACGACTACGCCGATGGCCGCGTCGCCAACGAAACCATGAAGCGCCTGCAAGCCGCCCAGCAGCGCCGCCAGCAGGACGGCACCCCCTTTTTCATCGCCGCTGGATTCGTGCGTCCGCATCTGCCCTTCTCCGCACCGCAGAAGTACTGGAACATGCACGATCCACAAAAACTCCCCCTGCCCGTCTTTGAAACTCATCCCGCCAACTCGCCCCAAGTCGCGCACAAACGCGGCGGCGAAATCGTCGCCTACAAACCCGTGCCCGAGCGCGATACCGAGTTTTCTCCTGAGCTGAAGCGCCAGCTCATCCACGGCTACTATGCCAGCACCAGCTACGTCGATGCGCAGATCGGCAAGGTCATCGCCGAACTCGACCGCCTAGGCCTTGCCCAGAGCACCATCATCGTCCTCTGGGGCGATCACGGCTTCCACCTCGGCGACCACGGCATCTGGACGAAGCACACCAACTACGAGCAAGCCAACCGCATCCCACTGCTCATCAGCGCCCCCGGCATCACGACGCCCGGCAGCAGCACACGCCAGCTCGCCGAGTCCGTGGATCTCTTTCCCACCCTCGCCGAACTCGCAAAATTGCCCGCGCCGAGCGGCCCGCAGCCCATCGACGGCCTTAGCCTTGTCCCCGTGCTCAAAGACCCGCAAGCTCGCGTACGCGACCACGCCTATCACGCCTTCCCCAAAGAAAAACTGGGCCGCGCCATCCGCACCGAGCGCTACCGCCTCGTCGAATGGAAAACACCCGGTGCCCCTGCCGACAGCGCCGAGCTGGAACTCTACGATTACCAAACCGACCCCCACGAGACAAAAAACCTCGCCACCGAGCAACCCGAAGTCGTGAACCAATTGCGCACCCTCCTCGCCCGCTATCCCGAAGCTCAGCCCATGGGCGGCCATCCCCCGTAGCCTTGCCGTGAGGGCGGGGAGGCTGGCGGAACATTGAGGCTGCGCGTTAGGTTGAGGCATAGCCTTCAATACCAACAATGTGAGCTTCCTTCGTTTATGCAGACACGAAAAGCAGGGTTATGTGGAGGCGTTCTTTCGTCCGCTGTTTCGTTGGTTGCTCGCTCTGCTCAAGCAGCCTGCCGAGGGCTTCACGCTGGATTTGGACAGCACGATCTTCGCGCGCGAGGGCTCGCAGGAAGGCGTTGCCAAGGGCTACAACCCGAGGCGTCCTGGGCGCAAGAGCCATCATCCGCTGCTCGCCGTACTGGCCGAGGCTCCGTTTGTTTTGCACGCCTGGCTGCGCAGCGGCAACACCGCCTCTGGACGTGGTGTGGGTGCCTTTCTCAAGGAAGCCTTCGCGCAACTGCCCGCTGGCTGGCACTTGCGCTGCCTGCGCGCCGATTGACTCGCTCCCGCCACCCTTCCCGCTCGCCCCTGCGGGGTGCTCCTTCGTCGCATCTGTCTCGCTCCGCTCGGCTGCGGCTTCTTTGATCAAGC
>JANOAR010000031.1:0-10065 GCA_031411235.1 Verrucomicrobiota bacterium
GGGTGGGACGCTGGCTGTCCAGTTGCCGGATGCGTTGGTGGTGACGGTCTGAGGTGTGCCGTTGGCGTCGGTGATAAGGACATCAACGTTGGGCAGATTGGGCTCGGTGCCGTCCTGGGTGCCGTTGCCATTGCTGTCGATGTAGAGATGGCCCGTGAGGGTGGCGGGGATGTAATAGCCTGCGGTGTCACAGTTGGTGCTCACACCTGCGACGGTGGTAGTCGTGGTGGGGTCGGTGCCTTGGGTGCGCGTGCTGCCAGCGGGGAACTGGGGATCGGTTTCATCGATGTTGGCCGTGGTGCTGCCGGGGGGAACCGTCGCTGTCCAGTTGCCAGATGCATTGGTGGTGACGGTTTGAGGCGTGCCGTTGGCGTCGGTGATGAGTACATCGACGTTGGGGAGATTGGGTTCTGCGCCGTCCTGGGTGCCGTTGCCATTGGTGTCGATGTAGAGATGACCGTTGAGCGTGCCTGTTTGGCGGATGCCGAAGTTGGCAGCGGAGATGTTGGAGCTAGTGGTGGTGATGGGCAGGATGCCATTGATGCTGCCATCGCTGCCTGTTCCACTGCCGAGGTGTTCGCCTGTGTTGGCCCAGTTCGCGGGGAGGCTGGGGGTGAGGCTGGCGCTGGTGCTCAGCACGAGGGTGTAGCTGGTGTTTTCGAGGAGGTCGGTGAAGGCATAGGTGCCATTGGCGGCGACGGTGCTGGTGGCGATGAGGGTATTGGTGCCATCGACGAGGTTGGCAAATAACGAGCCGCCAGTGTTGGTGCCCGTGCCGTTGACGAGGTTGTCGGTGAGCGCGTTGGTGTCGTTGAAGACAGTGCCGCTGAGACCGAGACCGGGCGTGACGGTGAAGGTGACGGTGGAGGCGATCGGTGGCTCTATTCCGCTGCTGGACACGGTGGCAGTGTTGCTGACGCTGGTGCTGCCACGGCTCAGGGTGGCGCTGAATTTGATCTGCACGACACCGCCGAGGAGCACGCCACCCGTGATGCTTACGCCTGTTCCATCGAGGGGAAAGGGGGTGCCTGTGGCGTCATCGAGATAGGGGCTGTCATCTAGTTTTGTGCTCGCCGTCACGTAGCTCGTACCAGCGGGGATGGTATCGGTGATGACGGCATCGGGCAGATCCGTGACGCCGTCATTGGTGAGGGAGAGGGTGAATTCCACCACATCGCCTATGCCCAAGAGGCCGTCGCCGTTGAGGTCGATGGCGAGGCTGGCGGTTTTTTTGAAAATGGGCAGAGGGAAGGGGATGATGGTGGTGCCCATGTCGAGATACGGGGATCCAGGGCCAGCCATGGCGGAGTCCTCACCCCAGGCGGCGGCAAAGGTGGTGCCATCGGCAGTGAAGATGCGTGCCTTGGTCATGTCTTTGTCCGTGGTGTCGTAGATGCGAACGGACTCTAAAAGGGCGGCAGGATAGGCGATGTCGTACTTGCGGGTGTCGGGCGCGGTGAGTGCGCCCGTGGTATAGTCGCCGCTGTAGTTGACATAGAGCGTGGTGGCCGCTGAGGGAGTCACCCACACAGGGCTGCCGTTTTGATCGGGGCCTACAGGCGCACTCACGTCGTCCGAGCCGACACCGAAGGCGACGACGATTTCAGTGCTCAAGGCGGTGGAAGGCAGCAGTGCATAGCCCCAGTCGTGGGTTTGATTGACGCCGCTCGCGCCGCCGCTGTCATTGGTGCCGATGGCATAGAAGGGAGCCGCGCCAGCGCTGGTGAATCGGGCACCCGAGTTCATCGGCAGATTGAACGTGTGATTGCTTCTCGCCGCGATGGAAAAGGAAGTAGTGCCCGCCGTGGTGGCAGCCGTTACCGTGATGGCCGAGGTGCCGGGATTGAAGAGGAAGACGTTGCTCACCTCGGTAGCGAGGGTGGTGCCAGCGGGGGCATAATACTCGGATGACCACTGCGCGGTGGGCCGGATGGCGAAGGTGCGGGACTCGAAAGTAGAACCGATATCGCCGGTCAATTCATGCACTTCGACGGGCTGGGACGCGGTGACGGTGGTGCCGGGTTGCACGCCACCATTGACGATCATGTTCTGCCCTATGTTGAGGGTTTGAGTGGCATCCACGGTGCCGTTGTTATCGAGATCTACATTCACCACGGTGCCATTCTGTTTGGCCATGATGTGCAGCGATGAATACTCAAATAATTGCGTGGCCGAGGAACTGACACCGACGGGCATGACAAAAGCAGTGCCCCATTTGCGAGTGTCATAGACCTCGGTGGCGCTGGCCAAGACGGTGCCGGGTGAGACGGCCCAGCCAGCGCGTGTGACGGCAATGGCCTTGGTCGCAGAGATGCGGTCTTGGCCGTCATAGGCGATGGTGGATGAGTTGCGCGGCAGGCTGATGAGGTTGGATAGGGTAATGACGGCACCCGCAGGAAAGAGATCCGTGGGGTAGCCAGGGGCGATGCCGTTGCCCGAGATGCCGTCGCCCCAGACGAGCGTGCTCGACTGAGCGGGCGCACCGGGATCGGACTCATAGCCGTCCTCCCAATGGTCGTAGGTTACCACGCTGCCCGACGACGGGATGACGATGGAGATGATGGTGCGCATGCTGTTGCCCACGGGCGACGTTGTGCTGATGTCGATAGCCTTGAGCGAGGTCTGGAAATCGGTCTCAGGAAACGGCACAAAGAACGTCTGCACGATGGGGGCCCCAGGGATGGGAGCCGCCTCCGCAGCGACGGGTTCATCGACTTGAGCACAAGCCAGCGTGCTAACGAAGGTGAGCAGGGTCGCAACCAGCGACAGCCCGAAATAGGTAGAAAGGGAACGAGGGAGCATACGCAAAAAGGGACTCATGGCTCTAGGGTGAGGTGAAAGGTAAGATGGAGGTGCCCACATCCAGGAAGGGGGAGCCAGGGCCGGCGGCAGTCGCGTCCTCGCCCCATGCAGCGGCGATGGCGGTGCCGTCGGTGGTAAAGATGAGCGCCTTGGTCATGTCTTTATCACCAGGGTCGTAGAGGCGCACAGACTCCAGCAAAGCCGCAGGGACGGCGGCATCGTACTTGCGACCATTGGAGGCGGTGAATTGGCCGATGGTGTAGTCGCCCGTGTAGTTCACATAGAGCGTGGTGCCCGCCGTCGCTGTGACCCACACAGGGCTGCCGTTTTGATCGGGGCCGACGGGGGATTCTTTATCTCCGGCACCCGGCGCATAGCCGACTGCGACCTCTGTGGTCAGCATGGTGGCAGGCAGCAGCGCGTAGCCCCATTCATGGCTGTTATTGAACAAGGCCGTGTCGCCGCTATCGCTGGTGCCCACGGCATAAAAAGGTGCCCCACCTGTGCTGGCAAAATGTGCCCCCGAGTTCATCGGCATGGCGAACGAGTAGTTGGCCCCTGCGGCCACACTGAAGGAACCGCTGCTCGCCGTCGTGGCGTAGTTCACCGTGATGGCCGAGGCACCAGGATTGAAGAGGAAAACGTTGCTGGTCTCGGCAGCGAGTGTGGTGCTGGCCGGGGCGAAATACTCCGATGCCCAAAGGCTCGTCGGCAGGATCGCAAAGGTGCGCGACTCGTAGGCACTGTCGATGTCGCCCGTGAGTTCGTGGACTTCGATGGGCAAGCTGGAGACTACTGTCGCCCCCGGCTGGACGTTGCCGTTGACGAACATGCTCTCGCCCGTGCTCAGCGTCTGGGTTTGATCCACCGAGCCATTATGATCCACATCCACGTCCACCACGGTGCCGTCTTGGGCGGCGATAATATGAAGGGAGGAATACTCAAACAACGCCTCGGCGGAGCTGCTGACGCCGACGGGAATCGTGAACGAAGTGCCCCATTTTTGCGTGTCATAGACCTCAGTGGCGCTGGCCAGCACCGTGCCGGGCGTCGTCGCCCAGCAAACACGACTGACAACGATGGCCTTGGTCGAGCAGATGCGATCTCGGCCATCGAAGGCAAAAGCATCCGCATTGCGAGGCAGGTTGATGCGATTGGAAAGGGTGATGACCGTCCCTGCGGCGAAATCATCCGTCAGGTAATCGGCGGGGTTGCCATTGCTGACGAGGCCATCGCCCCACACTTGTGTGGTGCTCTGAATCGGGGACGCAGGATCAATTTCAAAACCGTCTTCCCAATGGTCGTAGGTCACCACGGTGCTCGCGGTCGGAACCACAACGGTGATGATCGTGCGGAAGGAATTCCCAACCGGTACCCCGGTTGTATCAATGGCCTGAAATGCCGTCTGAAGATGGCTTTCCGAGAGCGGCACATAATAGGTCTGCACAATCGGCGACGCCAAAAGAGTTGGGCCCGCAGGTGTTGCGATTTCATCGACTTGAGCCGCGACGAAGGACTTGAAAGCAATGAGCGCAAGCAGGCCAAGAATGAGCCTGCCGCGATGCCGAGTGAAGGTTTTGATCATACGAAAATGAGCGTTGAGGGGTAACTCTCGCCAGGGTTAGGACGGCAAAACTAGGCCCGCTTTCTGCGACGCAGCAGCACGCTGAATCCAGCGATGGCGATGAGAAAACTGGAGCCCGGCTCCGGTATCGTGGAGTGCAGTTGCAGGTCGAACACGCCAGGGGCGCTGGTGTAATCACCAGGGCCTTGGACACTGTTGACGCCGCCAAAAATAACCGTGCTGGCATCGCTGACGCGCCAATCCAAAGGCAACGAAGTCTGGTCGCTAGGGGCGGGGAAGAGCCAATCGTTGCCAGGAATACCGTCCGCAGCATCATTGGTGATGAGTGCCCACTCGTCGGCAAAGGACAGCGTCTGGCTCGTTTTATAAGCCCAGATGTATGCCTGCTCGCCCCCTGCAAAAACATACGGCGAGAGTGGCGGGGCCGCGCTGGACGTGCCGTCCGAGTTGAGCGTCGCAACCGAGGAAAAAACGCTGTCGGCAGAATTCCAGCCACTGCTGTCAGGCGCTTGCGCCCGGTCGAAGACCTTCCAATTGCTCGACCAAAACTCCATATTCGAGCTGTCAGGCGTGAAAGAGCCAAAGGAGCCTAGCTCAAAAATCACCTGATCATCGACTGGTGTTCCATCACTGTATATCACGGTATCGCCAGCGGAGTTGCCCCAGGCAATGGTGCGAGCGTCGGCATGTGGAACGGCAACCAGCAGGCCCAAGGTTAGGGCACACAAAATTCGGAAAGCGTTGAGGTTGTTGTGCATCGGGTTCGGTAAGCTAAAAAGTGAAGTGGCTGGCAGGAGATCGGAATTATCAACTTTAATTATAATTACCATAAATTACAAGGTGATTAATATCCCTTAACTCATTAATTCCAGCGGCACTGCCCCCCGCTACGAGCCCTTCAAGGCAGCCGAATCTCCAAAAACTCCGCTGCTGCTGCCGCTCGCACCACCTTCTGTCCCGCCGCCATCGCCGCTGGCAGCAGCACGAAGTCGCCCGTGCGCAGCAGCGTCCCCGCCACCTCCACCGCGCCCTGCGTCACCGCTAGACAGACGAATTCAGCAGGCAGCGCTAGCTCATGCTCCGTACCCGCAGCGAGCACTGTCGAGCGCGTGGCGAAGTAATCACAGCGCACCATTTCGCCATCGGCGGCTGGCATTTGCATCGCAGGCTCGAAGTCATCGAAGTCAATGCAGCGCATTGACTCCGCCACATGCAGCGCACGCGGTTTACCGTCTAAGCCCACGCGATTCCAGTCAAAGACCCGGTAGGTCGTGTCGCTGTTTTGCTGGATCTCATACACCAGCAAGCCCGCGCCCAGCGCATGCAAGCGCCCGCTCTCCACGAACATAAATTCCCGCCGCTGTGGCACCACGCTATGCACGTAGTTCGCCACGCTGCCATCGGCCAGCGCCGCTTCAAAAGCCGCACGCGTCACTCCATTTCGCAGCCCAGCGTAAAGCTTTGCGCCCTCGTCCGCGTGGGCAACAAACCACATCTCCGTCTTCGGCTCGCCATCCATGCTCGCCGCGATGGCCGCAGGCGGATGCACCTGAAGTGAGAGCGTATCGACACAGTCCAGAATCTTCAGCAGCATCGGAAAGCGCACTGCTGGGTGCGCCATGAAGCGCCCGCCAAACACCTCCGTCCGACGCTGAGACCACAGCTCGTGCAGCGACATGCCTGCCAAAGCGCCCTCCGCCACCACGCTTTGGGCTTCTTCGCGATCACACAGCTCCCAGCTCTCACCGTAGGGTTGCTCATCCGGCAGCTCGCGCCCCAGCATCGACGCCAGACGGCGACCACCCCAGACACGCGTGTGATACATCGGCAAGAAACGAATACAGTTCATAGCTCTCAGGATAAGACATGGCACACACTCACAGCAACTGGGCAGATCAGGCACCGACACTCACCGCCTTGCTGGCCAGCAGCGGAGGCTCCACCGAGGTCGGCTCATTCGCCGCCAACCGCGCGGGGCTCCCCGGCACCGCCACCGTCTTCGAGGGGAGCCAGCGATCACGCAGCTTCAGTGCAGGCTCTTCTACTAGCCAAGTGAACAGCCAGCCAGCGGCGACCGACAACGCCACATAAACACTCGTCTGCGCTGCAACCACCGCCACGGGGTGTGGCAAGGTTTCCGCAAGCCAGAGCTGCACCGAGGCATAACGTGCGCCCAGCAGCAGCGGCAGGAAGAAGTGCCACAGGTAGATGTTGTATGACCACCGGCCCACTGCCGCCAGCATCCGCCCGATTTTAGAAGCCTCTAGCCAGCCACCGCCGTGCGCCACCAGCGTCATCAACAGCAGCGCATAGCCCGCCGCCAGCATGGGGAAGCCCAGGGTGAAAAGGAAGGCGTCCTTGCGCGAAAAGAAGAACCCCGGCGACACCAGCGCCAGCACCACCAGAGCCACCCGCCAGCCGTGCGAGGTCAGCGCCGTGATTTTTTCCGGGTAGCGCCGCCATACCCACGCCAGCCACACGCCTACCAGCAGGCTGTCGAAGCGATTGTGCGAGAGCATGAAGTCATTGTCCGCATGGCCCAGCGCTAGGTGCAGCATTCGTAAGCCCAGGCATCCCACGACAGCACCGCTCGCTAGCCAGCCGATGTTGTTGAGGCCCGATGCTCCCTTTGCCAGCAGCAGCAGCGATAGCGGCAGCAGGATGTAAAAATGCTCTTCCACGGCCAGCGACCATGTCGGCGTGTTGGTGAACTGATCCAGGTAGTTTTGCAGGAACAGCCCATGCACCGCCAGCCCACGCAGCGCCGCGCCTGCTGACGATAAATCCAGCCAAGGCGACGCTCCCGTGACCATTAGCACCGCCAGCAGCACAAAATAGGACGGCCATATTTTTAGCCCGCGCCGCAGCCAAAAGCGCACCACGCGCAGCCCGCCCGTCTTCTGCATCTCGCTGACCAGCAGCCCACCCACGAGGAAACCGCTGAGCACAAAGAACATATCTACGCCCGTGACCCCAAACGACCGCAACCGCCAAAACCCAAAACCCACCGCCCCACCCAGTGTCGGCAGCCCAGGGATCGTATGCGGCTCCACATGATGCAGCACCACGAGCAGGATGGCGATGCCGCGCAGCAGATCAAGAGCTTGGTTGCGGCGGACGACGGGTGCTGGGGAGGGTATCATAAATAGGTGCCTATAATTAACACCTCAATTATAACTGTTATAATTTAAAGCCGCCAACCCTTTCCTGCCAGTGATCGTCATTTGAACCGCAGGGTAGGCAGGCGGCACTAGCGCTTGCTTTGGAGCCGCGCCGCAAAATCGCAGCGTCATAAAATCTGGTAGCTCCCGGCAATACCTCTCAGCACTGCGACAGCGCTCGATGCTTGGCCGCGTGTGGGCACTCTCGCCTAGCACAAATGAACCGCTGAGCCCAAGCCCGCATGACACAAATGCAGTGTGAGTCGATTAACCGCTGCTGTCGCACGGTCACGGTTTCGCAAAATCGAGAACCACTTCGCAAACCCAAATGCCTCAAAAACAGAGTTTTTTAAGGCGCAAAAGTGATAATAATCAAAAATAACCACATTTTTCAATTTTATGGTAGCTATTTTGAATTATGAATATTATAATTGATCCGCAATAACGTTTCCAGATACTATGAAACTCAACACCACTCACCTTTGCTTCTCCGCCGCTCTCGCCGCTCTCAGTTTCGTCGCGACAGCCACAGCGCAGCAGACACTCAGCACCAGCGCAGAGCCCGCCTGGCGCATCGCTCGCGGTGTGGAAGTGATGGAAAACCTTGGCAGCCGCCTGCCCGGAGTCGCACAACTCCATGGCGTTAGCACAAATGAGCTTCAAACCCTCATCTGCCGCGACAAGAGCATCGCCACCGACAAAGATGCGAATCTATTTTATGCCTGTCCCCCTCCTTCGACGGGCACCCGCATCACCCGCACCTTTGATACAGGCGCAGCCGCAACCACAGGCACCACGACCACCACCAGCAGCGCAACGCTTTATCCTGCCGAGCAGACCTTCCTCCTCCACAGCCGCCCAGCATCGACCAAGAAGATCTACCTCGACTTCACCGGCCACACCACCATCGGCACCTCGTGGAACGCCAGCTACACCGCAGGAGCCGCCTTCACCACGCCTGCCTTTGACTTGGATGGCAACACCGCCACCGCTTTCACCACCGCTGAACTCGCTCGCATCCAACTCATCTGGACTCGCGTCGTGGAAGACTACGTCGCCTTCGATGTGGACGTCACCACCGAGGAGCCCAGCCTTGATGGCCTGAGCCGCACCAACAGCGCCGACACCACCTATGGCATTCGCGTCTGTATCGGCGGCAACAGCACCGACTGGTTCAAGGCCAGCGCAGGTGGCATCGCTTACATCGGCTCCTTCAAGTGGAACAGCGACACTCCTTGCTACGTCTTCGCCAAGCAGCTCAGCAGCAACGAAAAATACCTCGCAGATGCCGCTAGCCACGAAGTCGGCCACACCCTCGGCCTCTATCACGACGGCGTGCTCGCCTCCGCCACCACGACCGCTACGGAATACTATCAGGGCCAGGGCAACTGGGCACCCATCATGGGCACGGGTTACAGCAAGAGCATCACCCAGTGGAGCAAAGGCGAATATGCCAACGCCAACAACACCCAGGACGACCTCGCCGTCATGCAGACCTACGGTGTGGCCCTCCGCGCTGACGACCACGGCAACACCACGGTGAATGCCACCACCCTCACTGGCACAAGCCCTACCGCCAGCGGCGTCATCAGCACCCGCACCGACGCTGATGTCTTCAAGTTCAGCACGGGCGCTGGCAGCATCAGCTTCAACGCTGCAACCGCCGCCCCCGATGCCGACCTCGACATCCAACTCGCCATCTACGACGGCGCTGGCAACCTTGTCACCTCGGCCAACACCACCAGCCTTTCCTGCACCCTCACCGCCACCCTCGCCGCAGGCACCTATTACCTCGCCGTCGATGGCGTCGGCGCTAGCGACAGCACCACCAGCTACAGCGACTACGCCAGCATCGGTCAGTATTTCCTCACCGGCAGCCTCATCGTGCAGACCAACAAAGCCCCCATCGTCGCCGCCGCCGCCAGCGTCCTCACCGGCACCGCTCCCTTCAGTGTTACCTTCTCCAGCGCAGGCACCTACGACACCGATGGCAGCATCAGCAGCTACAACTGGGACTTCGGCGATAGCAGCGCTCAGGCCACCGTCGCTACTCCTGCCTATGTTTACACCACACCCGGCACCTACACCGCCTCGCTCGTCGCCTTTGACAACGGTGGCCTCTCCGCCTCGGCCACCGTGACCATCGTCGTCACCGCCCCAGCCGTCTCGGTTGCCAAAATCGCCATGATCGCCAAGGCCAGCAATGGCAGCAGCAATGCCCTCGCCACCGTCACCGTCAAAAGCAGCACAGGCGCAGCCGTGGCCGGAGTCAAAGTGAGCGGTACCTGGAGCGGCATCATGGGAGGCAGCTTCACCTTCACCACCAACAGCCTGGGCCAAGTCACCTTCCTCGCCCCTCGCGTGAGCAGCATCGGCACCGCCACCTTCACCGTCACCAACGCAACCGCTACGGACTATAGCTATGCCGCCGAGCAGAACGTCGAAACGAGCAAGAGCATCGCTGTGAAGTAAGCACCGCTTTGGATTGCCTCGCTCGTAGCTGACTAAATATACTGC
>JANOAR010000032.1:0-10812 GCA_031411235.1 Verrucomicrobiota bacterium
GCCCTTCATCGTCTCGAGTGTTCCGGTTTCGAGTTTAAACGGACCGCGAGGGTCCCCGGCTCGTGACGAGCTACTATGGCCTCTGCTGACTTCTGCACCACTCTCACGGCGCAGACCTCCCCAGGTAAGAACGCAGTCCTCCCCCGCACAACCGCCTCATTTACCTGCGCGACTAAACCATACGGGTTATCCCTCCTTCGTCGGGCTCTGCGGTCAGGCTTCGCATTTGGTAGCGCTATCGCGCCAGGCAGGCGCTGTGTTTGGCCAGCTCGCCTCATCGCACCGGCCTTGTATGAGGTTCTTGTTCATCGGCTCGCGGGTCTTGCCCAGTCTTCTTTCAGCCCAGCGGTCACCCGCTGAACCTTGACTTCGGCTAGTATTTTCATGAGTATGTTTTCGTCATGTGTTGGTTTTCATACAGGGGACTTGAACCCCATCAGGACTGCGCCCATGCTGGGCACACCAAAACGGATGCAGGCAACGGCTCGTATGGCATCTGTCGTGTCATCGACGCCTCCCGCTCGCCGTCGCCTGATCCGAAGCGTTCGCCCAACCACGAAGCCGCATGAGGTCCATCCTTCCACTTCTGATCAGCCTCGCCATCGGCATGACTTTGCTTGGCGGAGAGAGCCAGACCCAGCTACTAACTCAGCCGATACTTGCGCATGGTGGTTCGGAGAGTTGGGGCGCACCTGATGTGGAGTTTAAGATCGTCGATGTGCCCTTTATTGACTGGCACCACCAAGGCCAACCAGCGTTTCAAGCGATAGCTCAGACTAACCAAGTGCTGACGAACGCACCGAGGAGCATACCACCCATTGAGAGCAACCTGCTCGCGATGTATGGAATCACGATTGGCGGCTTTGACCCCACCTCACAAGAGCTTTGGCTCCGCTTGGATTCAGCGAAGGCACCCGCCGGCTGGCAGACTTCAGTAGAGGATGCAGCATTCGCAGCTATCGAATGCATTCGCATCGTCGCTGAGCGCTACAAGAGACGACCGAAGTTACGGATCTCTGCGCCCGCAAGCGATCAAACGAAGTGGACGGCAATAGCCGAACAATTCAACAAGCATGACATGGCGCGCCCGTTTACCAAGACCCCACCGAAATGAAGACCGCCACACCACCAAGGCCGAAATCGGGTCGAGGCGGCAGGATTGCGCCTGCCGCCCCTCCCACACCACCCGGCGTGCGAGTCCGCACCGGGCGGTTCCAGTCAGATCACGGGGCTTTGACTTTCGTCGCCGCTCCGTGATGCCGCTTGAGCCAGATCGTTGCCCCCTTCGTCGGCGCTGCGGTCAGGCTTCGCTGGAATGATGCCGCTATCGTGGCAGGGCCGTCCCAAATCAGGGACTCCTCTTTCCTGCCAAAAATATATCGCCCGGCGGGCCTTTAACAGCGCCATCTCGCTAGCAATTGCTCTGCGCCTCGCCTGATTGCAGGCCTCACTTTTCCGCCCATGCCCGCCGCCGCCACTGCTCCCGACATCAATGCCCAAGCCCAGCACGACACCCTGCTGCGTATCCCCGACCAGGATCGCAACCGCCTCGCGGAAGCCCTGCAAGAGCTGCTGGCGCATGGCAGCATCATCGGCTTGGAGCCCGGCCAGCAGCCGCTGTATGCCTGGTGCAGGCAGCATTTTGAATGGTTGCGCGAGAGCGCCGCGCTGCTGAGCCTGGACGTGGCGCTGCTGCATGAGGAGCGCATGGTGCAGGCCATCCCACGCAGCGCCGCGATGGTGCTGCATTTAAAACAAGATGCCACACTCGTCTGGCTAGCCCTCTGGTATGCGGGCGATGTGCGCTGGCGCGATGAAGGCGAGACGCAAGCCTTCCTCACCGTCACGGAGCTGAATGCGCTGATGAAAGACCAGCTCCTGCCGGATGTCGCGGGCCTCATCGGCAGAAATCGCCTGCGCGAGATTCTGCGCCAAGCGGCGAGGTTCAACCTCATCAACTTCGAGCCCGCTGAGCCCTTCGAGGATAGCAGCATCGAAGTCCTGCCCGCCATCCGGCGCATCGTGCCCTTCGATGGGCTAAACGCATGGACTGAGACGGTGGATAGCTTTAAAGGCGAGGGCGTGGGGACAAGTGATCCTGAGCTGGGGCTTGAGGGGCCGGAGGCGTGAGGTTGCCATTGCGGCAAATTTTCAGGCCTATCTTTTAGCCTATCGGCAGATTGGGTTTGCGGACGAGAAGGCCGAACTCTTTGAGTTTGCGCTGGAGCGTGCGGCGGCTGAGGCCGAGCAGTTCGGCAGCTTCAGTGCGGTTGTTACGCGTGCGGGCGAGGGCAGCGTCGATGTAGCGGCGCTCCATTTTTTCGATGTTGAGGTCGGCAGGGATGGCCGCAGGCTGGGTAGAGGCGAGACCGGAAGACTGCGTGAGGCTGGACTGAAGCCTGGGGGCGGCGGTGCCGCCCGTGCCCGCGAGGTAGCCGGGGAGATGCTTCAGCATGATGCGGGTGCTGTTGCTCATGACGACGCCGTGCTCGATGGCGGTTTTGAGTTCACGGACGTTGCCCGGCCAGTCGTAGGCGAGGAGGGCAGGGAGAACGTCGTCGCCGAGGGGTTTGATGGGCTTGCGGTTGGCCTGGGCGAGGTCTTTGAGGAAGGCTTCGGCGAGGATGGGGATGTCCAGCTTGCGCTCGCGCAAAGGGGGCATGTGGACGGTGACGACGCGCAGCCGCCAGTAGAGGTCTTCGCGGAATTTCCCTTCCTCGACCATTTTAGCCAAGTCCTTGTTGGTGGCAGCGATGACGCGGACATCGACTTTAATGGGCTTGCTGCTGCCCACGCGCTCGATGGTTTGCTCGCCGAGGGCTCGAAGTAGTTTGACCTGAGTAGAGGGGTCGATCTCGCCGATTTCGTCGAGGACGAGGGTTCCACCATCGGCTAGCTCGAAGCGGCCAAGGCGCTTTTCCGTGGCTCCAGTGAAGGCACCTTTTTCATGGCCGAAGAGTTCGCTTTCGAGCAGTTGCGGCGAAAGGGCGGCGCAGTGAACGACAATGAGCTTGCTCGTGGGGCGACCGCTGAGGGCATGGAGCGCACGGGCGACGAGTTCTTTGCCAGTGCCGCTTTCGCCTTCGATGAGGACGGTGGCGCGGGTGGGCGCGACTTGCTCGATGGTTTCGAGGATGGGCTTCATCACGTCGGCTTGGCCGAGGATGCCCTGGACGGAGTACTTGTGCTCGACTTGCTTTTTGAGGACGAGGTTCTCGGTTTCGAGCTTGCGGCTGCGGAGGGCTCGCTTGAGGAGGAGATCGACCTCGTCGAGGTTGAGCGGCTTGGTGACGAAGTGGTAGGCACCGCGACGCATGGCTTCGACGGCGGTATCCACGGAGCCATAGGCCGTCATCATGATGGCGACGGGTGGCTTGGGGAGTTTTAGCGCGGCTTCGAGGAGTGCCATGCCGTCATCACCGCCAAGCCGTAAGTCGGTGAGCATGAGATCCACGGCTTCATTGCGCAGGATTTCCATGGCCTCAGCAGCCGAGGCGGCGACATAGACGTCGAAGTCGTCCTGGAGCGAGAGCCGCAAGCCCTCGCGGGTGTGCTTTTCGTCATCGACAATGAGGACGGTGGCGGGGTCGAGCATACGGTTTCCGTTTTCTGTTAGCCGTGGGGAGGGACGGGGGTAAAGCCTAGCTGTGCATTGCGGTTTGTCCGCCCCGGGAACGGACAACGGGAAACGGATAACGAGGTTAGTCGTTGAAAAAATGCCGCCCGGTGCTGCCTGCGAGGGTCTTGTTATCCACTTCCCAATACACGTCTTCGAAGATGCTTTCGGGCTCGGGGTAGGCGCTGGCATCGGCGAAATCGGTCGCGGCTTCGGCCTCTTTAGCGGCGTCACGGGCGATGCTCTTGGCGACTTCTTCGGTCAGGACGCCCTCGGCGAGGAGGATGTTTTTGAAGACGATGATGGGGTCGTGTTCGTTTTGGTAGCGCTCGACCTCTTCCTTGGTGCGGTATTTATGAGCATTGGCATCGGCGACGGAGTGGCCGAAGTAGCGGTAGGTCATGATTTCCAAGATCGCAGGCTTGGATTTCTCGTGGGCTCGTTCGAGGGCCACTTGAGTGCGGGCGCGAACTTCATAGATGTCGGTACCGTCGAACTGCTCCCAGTCCATGCCATAACCAGCGGCGCGTTCAGCGAGGCAGCCAGGGTAGGCAGAAGAGCGCTGCTGGCTGGTGCCCATGGAGTAGCCATTGTTTTCGATGATGTAGATGACGGGGAGATCCCAGAGGGCAGCGAGATTTAAGGACTCATGGAAGGCACCTTGATTGATCGCGCCATCGCCGAGGTAGCAGAGGGCGGCACCTTTGAGGCCTTGGTACTTAAGGCCGTAGGCGAGGCCGAGGCCGAGGGGGGTCTGGCCGGCGACGATGCCGTGGCCGCCCCAGTAATTTTTGTCTGGAGCGAAGAAGTGCATCGAGCCGCCTTTGCCGTTCGAGCAGCCCGTGGCTTTGCCGTAAAGTTCGGCCATGCACTCATTCATGCCCATACCGACCGCGAGAGCGTGGCCGTGGTTGCGGTAGGCGGTGATGGTGTGGTCGTTTTTGCCGAGCAGGGAGATAGTGCCGACGGCGACGGATTCCTGGCCGATATAAAGGTGGAGGAAGCCCGCCATTTTGTCCCCTTGGTACTTCTGCAGGGAGATTTCCTCGAACTTGCGGATGCGCACCATTTCGCGGTAGAGGCGAATTTTGTCATCGGCGGTGAGCGCTTGGTTAATGGGGGCTGCGGCGTGGGAGGTGGCGTTCGCGGTCATAGGAAATAGGGCTGGGATTGTAGCCGGTAGGGGAGGGGAGGCAAGCAAGTTTGCGGGGTTGAAGGGAAGCTGGGTGTGCCAAATTGTTCCACGTGGAACATTCATTTGCCCACGAAGGGGGATTTGCGATGTGAGCTTGCTGCTCTAGTCTGAGGCCATGTTTACGTTCCCGAAGGAGTATGATGTTCTAGTCTGTGGCGCAGGCCATGCAGGCGTGGAGGCCGCGATGGCGGCAGCGCGCCTGGGGTGCTCGGCGGCCATTTTGACACAGAACCTGGATACAGTGTCGCAGATGTCATGCAATCCAGCGATTGGCGGATTAGCCAAGGGGCACATGGTGCGCGAGCTAGATGCCCTGGGCGGCGTGATGGGGCAGAACACGGATGCGACGGGGATTCAGTTTCGGATGCTGAATGCAGGGAAGGGGCCATCGGTGCAAGCGCCCCGCGCCCAGGCGGACAAGAAGGCGTATCAATTTCGGATGAAGTGGCTCCTGGAGAACCAGGAAGGGCTGGATATGCACCAGGGGAATGCGGCGGAAATCTTGGTGGAGAAGGGTCGCGTCGCAGGGGTGAGGACGAGCCTAGGCGTGATCTATGGCGCGAAGTCGGTGGTGATTTCGTCTGGGACATTTATGCGTGGCCTCCTGCATGTAGGGCTGCAAAACCAGAGCGGCGGGCGGATGGGCGACGCGATTTCAACACTGTCGGACTCTCTACTGGCGCTGGGTTTTGAGGTGAAGCGCTTCAAAACAGGGACACCCTGCCGGATCAATGGGCGGTCGATTGATTATTCCAAGCTTGCTGAGCAGCCAGGGGATGAGCCTGCGCCTCGGTTTAGCTTTTTGTCTGGGGTGGTGGAGGAGGATGACGGACTGTTTACGCTGAATCGGTGGCAGGCGAATTTGTTCCACGTGGAACAAATTCCATGCTGGATCGGCTACACAAACGAGCGGACGCATGAGATCATTCGAGCGAATCTGGACAAGTCCCCGATGTACTGCGGACGCATTGAGGGCGTGGGGCCGCGCTATTGCCCGAGTATCGAGGATAAGGTGGTGCGCTTTGCGGAGAAGGATCGGCACCAGATTTTCCTGGAACCTGAGGGGCGTCACACGAATGAGTTTTACGTGAATGGGGTGTCCACAAGTCTGCCCTACGAGGTGCAGATTGAGTTCATTCGCAGCATTGCGGGGCTGGAACGAGCGGAGATTATTCGCCCAGGCTACGCGGTGGAATACGATTACTGCCCGCCGACGCAGTTGCTGCCGACGCTGGAAACGAAGCGGGTGGAGGGGCTGTACTTTGCAGGGCAGATCAATGGAACCTCGGGCTACGAGGAGGCGGCAGCTCAGGGGCTGATGGCGGGGATCAATGCCGGGCTGAAGGTGCAGGGCCGGGAGCCGTATATCCTGGCTCGGAGTGAGGCCTATATCGGCGTGATGATCGACGATCTGGTGACGAAGGGGACGACGGAACCCTATCGGATGTTCACGAGCCGGGCGGAGTTTCGCCTGCTGCTGCGGCAGGATAACTGCGACCTGCGGCTAACACCACGGGCAGCGGAGCTGGGGATTGTGGGGCGGTTCCGTGCGGAGCATACGGCGCAAAAAGCGGCGGCGCTTACGGCAGCGAAGACGCTCTGTGCGACGACAAACCACGAGGGGATTCGGTTGGATCGCTGGTTCCGCCGCCCTGAGAACTCACATGCCATGCTGCCGGGAGAGGTGCATGGGCTTTACTCGGCAGAGGTGTGGAGCCTGGTGGAGAACGATCTAAAATACGCAGGCTACATCACGCGTCAGGAGGACATGGTGGCGAGGACGGCGAAGATGGAGGATAAGGCGATGCCAGTCGGGCTCGACTACCACGGAGTGCAGGGACTGAAGCGAGAAGCCCAGATGAAGCTGGCGGAGATACGCCCGGCGACTCTCGGCCAAGCCGCACGCGTGCAAGGGGTGACGCCGGCGGATATTGCGCTTCTATCGGTGCTGCTACGGAAGGGTGGGGGAGTGAGCCCAAAAACGAATGAGGCTGGCCGGTAACCCGCGCTCCTCGCCTGCCGCTATTCGATGTTTTGCACCTGCTCGCGGATCTTTTCGATCTCGCTTTTTCCAGCAACAACGAGATGGGCGAGTTCGGCGTTGTTGGCTTTGGAGCCGATGGTGTTGAATTCTCGGGCGAGTTCCTGGGTAAGGAAGTCCATGCTGCGGCCCATGGGATCGCGGCTAGCGAGGTACTTGGCGAATTCAGTGAGGTGGCTTTGGGCGCGGGTGAGTTCTTCGCTGATGTCGCAGCGGTCGGCGTAGAGGGCGAGTTCTTTGAGGAGCCGCTCGTCGCTGAGATCCACGGGTAAGGAGGCATCCTGGAGGCGCTGGACGAGGGTTTTGTGCTGAGCGGCGGGGACGAGCTTGGATTTCTCGGCGATGGAGGTGAGGAGCTGGGCTATTTTTTCGAGCCTGCTTTGGATGTCGTGGTGGAGATGCTGGCCCTCGGCAGAACGCATGGCGAGGAAGGGCTTGAGAGCAGCGTGGAGGGCTTGCTGAATCAAAGGCCAAGAACTTTCGGCTTCGAGGCTGGGGCGCTCAAGTTCGAGGACGCCGGGCCAACGGAGGGTGTCGGCGAGGGTGAGGGTATTGGGGAGACCGAGTGCTAGGGCGAGGTCAGACGAGGCGCTGGCATATTGCTTGGCGAGAGCGAGGTCGGTTTTGAGCACGCTGCTGGTGCCCTGACTGCTGGCGCAGCGGAGGCTGATGTTGATGCGTCCGCGTGAGGTGACGGCGGCTACGACGGCGCGGATGGTGGGCTCCAGTTCAGCGAGTTCGCGCGGGAGGTTGGCGACGATTTCAAGCTGCTTGCGGTTAACGGAACTGATCTCGACATTCCATGTGACGCCACTTCCCTGGGCGTCGGCTCGACCAAATCCTGTCATGCTATTCATCGTGGATGATGGCTTGGGTAGGCAGAGAGGGAAAGGGGGAAGTCGCTGCTAGAGCAATGTCAGCGAAAGCTGATGGTGGGCTGCTGGGGGTCTTCGAGGGGGATTTCGGTGGGGTTGCCGTGTTCGTCTTGGAGGTTGAAGCCGAGAGAGTAAATGAGGCCTTTGGTGGGGTCGTATTTAATGGGTTGGCCGCTGAAGGGGTCGGTGGGTAGCTGGCTGAAATAATGGGGGACGAGGTCTGCGAGTTGGGCGGGCGCTTTGGCGTGGTCGAGGCTCCAGCAACGCACGGCGAAAAGGGTGAGGACGACGAGATGGCGAGCCCTTTCGAGGCTGTGGCGCTCCATAAGGTTCACATAGGGCCAGATGCGGTTGTGGGCGTAGGCCGTGCCTGCGTAGTTGGGGCTGCCGATGTTAGCAAGAGGGCGCAACTGAGGGCCGATGCGCTCGCTGATTTGAGTGCTGCGGAGGTAGGCAGGGCGGTGGACTTGCTGTTTGAGTTCGAGGAAGCTCTGCGCAAAAAGATCGAGCGTGCGGTGGGGTTTAAAAAACAACCGTCCAGGGACTTGGGGCATCATTTGAACGGTGAGCGCGTCCCAGGGATCGCCTGCGCGAGGGCCGACGATGAGCTTGCGCTCGAATTCATAGAAGCCTCTGAAGGCGTCGGCGAGGGGGGCATCCTCGGGGGTGTGGCGCTCCCACTCGACCTGCCAGCGGGTGAGGGCTTTGGTATCCAGGTTGGAGCTGCGCAAAAGGACGGCAAGGGCGACACAGGCGTGCTGGTGGAGTTCGACGCCGCGAGCGTAGTAGGTGGGCCAAGCGCTGATAGTTTGCAGGCGTTTGCTGAGTTCGGCGAGATCAAGAGCAGACTGCATGGCAGCGGCATCCTGGCCAACGCGCTGGTAGTAGGCGCAGGCGATTCCCTTGGCCATGCCGAGGTGATTCCAGGGATCGGGTGGGGAGCCGAGGTCTTCGTTGAACCAGGCTTGCTGGTGCGGGATCCAGTGCGGGTCTGCGAGCAAGTCTTTGAGATTGTCGAAGGCGAAAGCGTTGGCGTTGGTAATGCGGGCAAGCGTCGGGGTATCCCAATCCCAGGGAGTGCTGGGGTTTTTGGTGCCTGGAGGCTCCACCTTGATGGCGCTGAGCAACCGCTTGATGCGATCAGGCGCTCGGGGAGTCGGGCTCGCGATGTCGATGGCTGGCATGGCTAAGCCACCATCGTAGGGCAATGCGTCATCGCGGAGGTAAACCCAAGCGAGGATGGTGCAGGCGAAGATAATGAGGGTGACTGGCATGAGCCAACGCAAACGCTGCTGGCGCTGATAAGCGTCTGCTGAGAAGGGAAGATCGTGAATGGGGGGCTCGGCGCTGCGAGGTGCTGAGCGCGGGGTGGTGGCTGCCGCTGCCGTGAAGGGGGAGGAAGGTACGTTACTCGAAGCGCGACGAGTAGGTGGTGGAAAACGGGGCTGGGCATCCTCCAATGACCAAGGGGAGCGCCACGGATCAGGAGGGCGCTGCTCTGGGGTGGATTCGTCGTGTTCTGGAGGAAACATCGTGGCTAGGGTAAGGAGGAGATTTTGGGCCGAGCGAAACCGGAAGTCGAGGTACGTCTGGGGGCGGCGAGGGAATTTATGGGATTCGGATTTCGGGAATCGCGGTTTCGGATTTAGGGTGCCGTCATGCTTCTTTCTGACCTAACTGACTATCTTTATTCTGAACTCCGCCTCGCCAGCGTGGGCGACTATTCGCAGGCGATGAATGGCTTGCAGATGGAGAACCGCCAGAAGGAGGTGACGAAGATCGTCGCAGCGGTCGATGCCTGTCTGCCAGTGATGCGTAAGGCGGTGGCGCTGCGGGCAGATTTGCTACTGGTGCATCATGGGTTGTTCTGGACGGGGCCGCAGAGCCACACAGGCGCAGCGTTTCAAAAGCTGCGGACTTGCCTGGAGGGTGGGCTAGCAGTTTACAGCGCCCACCTGCCGCTGGATGTACATCCTGTGTGGGGGAATAATGCGCTGCTGGCTCGGGAGCTGGGGCTGGAGACACACGGCACCTGGATGCCGAGCAAGGGCCAAGATATTGGCCTTTTCAGTGACACGAAGATGGCCACGGACGTACTCCGCGCTCGGCTGGGGAAGGTGCTCGGCGGCGCAGTGCATGTCTGCGCGGGTGGGCCAGGAATGACAAAAAGGATTGGCATTGTGACGGGCGGAGCGGGCAGCGAGGTGGCAACAGCGAAGGCGGCGGGCATAGACACCTTCATCACAGGCGAAGGCCCCCACTGGAGCTACACGCTAGCGGAGGAGTTGGGCGTAAACGTGTTCTACGGTGGCCACTACGCGACCGAAACCTTCGGGGTGAAAGCTCTGGCTCAACACTTGGCCGAGCGCTTTGACCTTGAGTGGGAGTTCGTGGATCACCCGACGGGGCTTTAACACGACACCCGTCATTGGGTGTTAATGCGCTTTATGGCACACCCGGCAGGGATCGAACCTGCGACCAGAAGATTAGAAATCTGTGATTTGCGTGTTTATCAATGTTCGCCTATGTTCACCCATGGACACATCAAACACTGATACAACAAGGCTTGCATCGCCATCGAAGGTTAACACGGGTGAACAAGATGACGCACAGTTGAACCAGAAAAACGCACACAAAACGCACACTCATTCTCCCGGCCCCAGTCGCGGTGATGTTCGTTACTGGCTGGCCAAGGTGAAAAAGGTGCGGACTTCACCCGACTACTCGGTTCAAATCGAGGTCAAAGGCAAGCGCGTGCGTTTCGCGCTCAAGACACCGAACAAGGCAGCGGCGGCATCAAAGGCGCTGGGTATTTACCAAACCATCCTGGCGAACGGCTGGGACGCTGCGCTTGCCACCCTTAAGCCTACCAGTATTAAGCCCGTCCGCACAGCGACCGTGGGCGAACTGATTGCTGAGGTGAAGGCAACGACCAGCTACCGCACAACGACATGGCATTGCTACGCTCAGAGCCTGAGGCAGATCGCCGCCGAGATCGCTGGCATAGGCGACCAGCCCGAACGCGATGCTCAGGGCAACCCCAAGCGCGATAAAAAGAAGCGCATCATCCTCCGCGCCCGCAACG
>JANOAR010000033.1:0-56678 GCA_031411235.1 Verrucomicrobiota bacterium
GGTGTAAAAGACTGTTTAGAGCATCAGGTTTCATGGGCGGGCCAGCACTTTGCCACCCGCTTGCCCGTTGGTAAACAGGGGCGAGAGCCCTCAATGCACCCCACGCTCCAACTCTTATGACTTAACTTTCCCGAAGAGCCATAAAAACGCGCTGCGGGCCAAATCCAGAAGGCCCACAGCGCGTCCACACACATTCACTAACTGACTGATCTCAACCTACACACTAAAACTTGATGGTGGCCTGCACGTAGCCGAAGTCGGCATCGCTCGAAGCCCCGGTGTCGCTCAGGTAGCTGCCCGCGAAGAAATGCGAGTAGCCGGCTTGGAAGCTCAGCCATTTTTTCGGCGCATAGGTCACTGTGAGATCTAGCTCGGAGCCTGCGAAGTTCGAGGCGCTGGGCGTGATGGGGCGCACTTGGGCGGTACCATTCGCACGATACCAAGCATCGTTGGTGTCTTCCAGCCAGAAGAGGTGGTAGTCGAGCTTGGCCGTCACCTTCTTGGAAGGCGTGATCTTGAGGCTCGCTGCCACGTTCTGCATGTTCTGCCACGAAAACACATCCATGTAGCCGTAGTAGAGATGGTTCGTTGGATACAGATTTTGGAAGGTGTTCACCTCGCCATCCTTGGCATTGCCATCACCTGTGCCGTAGTTGTATTCCAGCCCGAGGCGGGGCTTCCAATCACCGACGAGGGTGTAGCCACCGCCGACATGGCCAGCGAAGCTAGCGAGGTCTTTGCCCTTCACATCGCCGGTCTGTGCGGCGAATTCAGCATCATAATCCCATGGACCAAATTTGCCCGCTGTGCTCTTCCAGCGAGTGCCGAAAGTCGCGAAGTCGGAGTCGCCTTCCTTGTAGCTCTCGTGCAGATACAGCGCGTAGAGATCGGTGGTCTGGAAGTCCAGCGCGGTGGTGCTGAAGTAGAGGCCACTGAGCATTTGATTGCGCCCGAGACCCTCGTTGTCGAAGAGGTCACTGCGGTTGATTTTGTCGTCGGCGATGCTCACCAACGAAGCGGCAAAGCCATCGAGCCACCACTTGTCAGCGGCATAGTGGAGCTTCGCAGCGTCCCAGGTGCGCGAGAAGTTATTCCACTCCAGTGGGCCGATGATGCGCTCATCGCCATAGGTCAGCAGTTGGCGTCCGACCTTGAGCGACAGCCCTTTGTCGGTGCCCAGCTCGATGTAGGCTTGGCGGAAGTCGAAGGTGTCGTCGCCTTCAGCACCGAGCACACCGGGAACGTTGGGACGGTCGGAGTCGAACTCACGCGCATCTTGTCCCTGCACGTAAAACTTGAGCCAAGGTGTAGGCTTGATGGCCATGCCGAGGCGCGTGTGCTCCAGGAGCCACGAGTCATCGGTGAGAGCATCCTTGCCGCTGTTGAAGTCGAAGTTGTTCTCGCGGACTTCAAAGCGCAGCTTCTCCTCGAAATCGAAGATAAGCTTTCCGTCAAAAAAGCTTAGCGGGTTGCTAGGAGCAGGCGCGATGGGCGTTACTGGATTCTTGGTGGAGGCTTTGCTCGAAGGATCGCCGGCCAGCGTATTCGTCACCGAGCTAAGCAGGAGGGTTGCTGATAACAGCCCTCCGCTCCACCGACTCATTGTTGTTGTATTCATAATATGGGGTGTCGTTGTCTTGTTTGGTTTGGTTTTCGGGGTTGAAGTCCAGGCGTTCACATCAAGCCGCACGGCTTTTCGTTAGGCCAAGGAGAGGGGTCTTGGAGCGCGTAAACTCAAGGGTCTTGCCACGATAGTGGGCGCGTTCTTCCAGAAAGGAGAGCAAGTGGCTGCGGTAGTCGTGCCACGCGGGATCGGCCATGAGGCTGCGACGGTCGCGGGGCCGAGCGAACTCGATGCTGAGTATCTCCGCCGCCGTGGCCTCGGGGCCGTCGCTCATCATCACCACGCGGTCGGAGAGGTAGATCGCCTCATCAACATCATGGGTGACCATCATGGCCGTAGTGCCCGTGCGCTCGCGCAGATCGAGCAACACATCTTGCAGTTCGATCTTGGTCAGCTTGTCCAACATGCCAAAGGGCTCGTCGAGCAGCAGCACCTTAGGTTGCAAGGCAAAGGCACGCGCAAGCCCCACGCGTTGCCTCATGCCTTGCGAGAGTTCAGCAGGTCTTTTGTCAGCACAGTCGTTGAGTCCGAGCAGCCCGAGGAAGTGCATGGCGAGGTCATGTTGCTCTTGCTTGCTGCGGTGGTAATACACCTGCTGCACACCGAGCAATACGTTGTCGAGCGCACTCATCCAAGGCAGCAGGCAGGGGCTTTGGAAGACCATGCCACGGTCGGGGCCAGCGCCTTTGATTTCAGCTTTATCGAGCACCAGAGCGCCTTCGGTTTCAGCCATCAAGCCCGCGACCATACTCAGCACCGTGCTCTTCCCACAGCCACTATGGCCGATGATGCTGATGAATTCGCCACGCCGAACATTGAGGTTGAAGTCCTTTACCACACACTGCGTGCCGAATGATTTGCTGAGCTGACTGATGGTCACGAAGCCTTTGTCGAGCACGGGCTTTGTAGGTTGCTTAACAAGGCGCACACCCGCTTGGCGCAGCGTATCGACTTCATCGCCTTTTTGCCGCCAGCGACGGAAGGAGAAGACCGGGCGCACGCCCGTAATATCGACGGGCCACATGTCCTCGGGCATCGCTTGGGTGGCCGTCTCGGCGCTCGCAGCATCGCGCCGCTGGCCGAGCAAGTAATCAACGATGAGCAAGCGTGCGGCGAGCATCTCGGGGGTCTTCAGCAGCTCGATGCGATTGCGTGGATGCGGCATCGGCACGAGTTCCTCGGGGCCAAAGGTGGCACCTGGGCCAGTGCTCAGCGCGATCACCCGATCGGCCATGTAGAGCGCTTCATCGACATCGTTGGTGATGAGGATGATGGTCTGCCCAGTCTGCTCGCGGATGTCGAGGATCTGGTCTTGGAGCACCGAGCGCGTGAGCGCATCAAGGGCGCTCAGTGGCTCATCCAGCAGCAGCACTTTTGGCTTCGTAGCCAGCGTGCGTGCGACGGCCACACGCTGCTTCATGCCGCCTGAGAGTTCGCGCGGCAGCTTATCCGCAGCGTGCGAAAGTTTGACCATGCCGATGGCTTCCTCGACACGAAGTGAGCGTGCCGCTTTGCTCTCGTCGGAGAAGATTTCATTCACCGCGAGCGCGATGTTTTCACGCACTGTGAGCCACGGCAGGAGCGAGTAGTTTTGGAAGACGAGACCACGGTCTGGGCCAGGGCCTGTGACTTGGCGAGCCTCCATCAAGACTTCACCTGCATCCGGCATGACGAGACCCGCGATGAGATTCATCAGCGTCGATTTGCCACTGCCCGAATAACCGACAATCGCGACAAATTCACCAGGAGCGACGCTGAGGTTGATGCCCTTGAGCACGGCATTGGCACCGAAGGATTTGGTGACGTTTTTGAGGGAGATCATGGGGGCGGTGAGCGAGCTTTGTAGCAACGTAGGCTGGGCTGGAGGAGCGTATTCCTGGGCTTCAGCCCGCTGCGTTTCGCGTGGTATCCAGCGCTTTGAATGAGCGATGTTGTTTCGGGCTTTCGCCCGCTTGGCTGTGCGTGTTGCCGAGTGCTTGGCCCGCGAAGAGTAGTCCCTAATTTTTGCCCGTCTGGCTTGGCTTGGGAGTGAAGGCTGAGTCATGGTGTCGGAGAAGGTTGTTCGGGCCAAAGCCCTGGATTGCTCTGCATCAGGCCGTCTTCAGGCGGCTTTCCACCATGCTCATCAGGCGATCCAAGCCCCAGCCGACCACACCAATCGTGATGATGGAAAGGATGATGCTGGTGTAGAGACCGTTGTTGTATTCGTTCCAAAGGAAGTTGCCGATGCCGATGCGACCTGTGAGCATCTCGACAGCGACGATGACCAACCAAGCAATACCGAGGCTAAGTCGATAACCCGTGAACATATAAGGCAGCGTGGCGGGCAAATAGATTTTCCACAGCGTCTTGGGCCAGCTTAGCTTTAAGACCTTGGCGACATTAAGGTAATCCTGGGGCACGGCGCGCACACCGACAGCGGTGTTCAAGACCGTTGGCCACATGGAACAGATGGCGATAGTGAAGAGCGCGCCCATCTCATTCGCTTCCTTGCCCGCGCCCATGAAGAGCACGACCCCGAGTGGCATCCAGGCGAGCGGCGACACGGGCCGCAGCACCTGAATGATGGGGTCGAACATCGCCGCGAACTTCTTCGACAGGCCGAGCATGAAGCCCAGCGGTGTGCCAAAGAGCAAGGCAATGAAGTAACCCTTACCCACCATGATCAGCGAATACCAGGTGAAGCGCAGCACGCCTTGATCCAGCTCGGCACGCTTGGCGAAGGGATCCAAGATGTACTTACTCGTAGCTTTCCAGGTTTCGATAGGACTCGGCAGGTCTTTGATAAGACCTGCTTTCGTCGTCTTCGTGAAGCCACTGGGCAGCTTAGTTTCCACCTTAATGCCAGAGATAAACTGCCAACCGATAAGCACGATAAAGATGCCGACGAAGGGAAGGAGAAAGCGCTGTAATGTAGGTGAATTCATAAGTTTGATGTCCAGTGTTTGGAATTGGGTGTTGCTCAGCCTTTGATGCTGTTAATCGCGAAGCTCTTCGCGTATTCCTCGGGCTTGGTTGGATCGAAGGTCACGCCGTCGAACAGCGTCTCGGGCGTCGCATCAGCACCGCCGTGGGTGTAGCCGATTTCCTTCATCGCCTCTTCGTAGAGGCCGGGCATCAGCACCGACTTGGCTACGCCTTCATAGTCAGGTGCGCCTTCGACCATGCCCCAGCGGCGGAACTGGCTGAGCCACCACGTGACATACTTGGCCTGCGGGTAGTTGCAGTTGCGACTGCTGAAGATCATGTAGTCTTCGTCCTTCTTGGTGCGGCCATCGCCATAGTCGAGGTTGCCCATGAGGCGGTCATAGATGACTTCCGGCGGGCAATTGACATAACTTGCGGCGCTAACAATCTGGCACTGCTCTTTCCGATTATCGAGATTGTCGAGCCACACGCTGGCCTCTTGAAGACCTTTCAGAATAGCTTTGACGGTCTTTGGATTGGTGTCAGCGAATTCTTTGGTGAAGGCACAAACCTTCTCGGGATGATTCTTCCATATCTCCTGTGTGGCGACGCTGGTGTAACCAATGTCCTCCGTGATGGCGCGGGCATTCCACGGCTCGCCGACGCAGTAGCCATCCATCTTACCGACCTTCATATTAGCAACCATCTGAGGAGGCGGCACGGTGGTAAGGTTGATGTCGGTATCGGGGTTAATACCACCCGCTGCGAGATAGTAGCGCATCCACATGGCATGAGTGCCCGTGGGGAAGGTCATCGCAAAAGTCATCGGTGTGCCTGCGGCTTTGGCCGCATCGACGATGGGCTTCAGCGCTTTGGGGTCAGCGCCCACTTTGCCCTTCAAACTATTGGCGAGCGTGATGGCTTGGCCATTGCGATTGAGCAACCAGGGCACCACCATTTCTTTTTTCGCCGAGCCACCAAGGCCCATAGAAGAAGCGATGGGCATACCGAGAAGCATGTGCGTGGCTTGGTTTTCACCCGTGGTGAGCTTATCGCGAATGACTGCCCACGAGGCTTCTTTGCTGACGGCGGAGGTGATGCCGTATTTTTTAAAGAACCCTTTCTCATGGGCGATGACGATGGGCGAGCAATCGGTGAGGGCGATGATGCCGAGTTTGATGTCGGCGACCTCGGGGGCGTCGCTGGCATAGACGCTGCCGACCCAGCCTTGCGGCAAGCCTGTGAGCAGTGAGCCGAGGCCGAGTTTAGTGGCGTTGCTCAGGAGTGAACGGCGGGTGAGAGACGATGGGGCGTTGTTGTGGGGTGTTGTCATATCAGGCGACTAAGGCGGGGGTTTTGAGGTTCAGGTTTTGGGGGGAAAGGGCGCGATCATAGAGATCGGGGCGGAAGGCTTGCAGCGGTGCGGTGGTGTCTGCGGCATCCTTGGAAAGCAGACCGTGGCGGCTCATTTCGCCGAGTAGCCAGGTGGCTTTCTCGGGCGCAGGGCGATGCAATGTGGGGCCGTGGAAAAGGGGCGCATCTGTGCTGGCGAGGCTTTGTTTCAGCACCTTTTCGGTGAGTGCTGGGAAGGCGCGGGCTTGCAGCATTTTAGCGAGTGCAGGGCGATTCGCTGCATCCGCACACCAGACAGCGGCTTCGTAGAGAGAGGCGACGAGCGCGAGGTGCTCGTCCTCACGCTGTTCAGCGAGATCATTGCGCACCATCAGCACCTTCTCGGGATGCCCCGGCGCGAGCGTGGCACCGTGCGCGGCGAGCCAACCTTCTCCGCCTTCAACTGAAACCGTGTTCCAAGGCTCGCCGACGCAGAAGCCATCAATGTGTCCGGCGACCAAGCACTGGGCCATCTGCGAAGGAGGCAAAATGACGATGCGTGCGTCTTTGTCTGGCTTGATGCCGCCCTGCGTAAGCCATTGGCGGAGAAGATGCGCGTGAGTCGAGTAACGACTGACGACGGCAAGCGTGAGCATCTCGCCGTGGCGGCGTTGCTTGGCTTCAAGCGCGAGGTCACTGAGATCGCGAATGCCTTTGTTATAGAGGCGCTTCGAGAGCGTGATCGCGTTGCCTTGTTCATTAAAGACAAACGCCGTGAGGCAGCGGGCGGGCACGGGAGCTAGTCCTGCATTGATGGCGAGCAACAGACCCGCAGGGGCATGAGCGGCATCGAGTTCGCCAAAGATGACATGGTCGCGAACGTTGGCCCAGCCCGGCTGGCGCAGCAGACGCACGCGCAAGCCATGGCGTTCGCAGATACCCAACTCGACGGCAGCGATGAGCGGCGCACAGTCAAGCAATGGCACGAAACCCACACGCAAGAGGGAGGTGTTGCGGAGACTGAGTGTGTGAGGATGAGCGGTGCGTTTCACAGCTCATAGCCTTAGCCGCTGCCGTGCCAAGTTGGGGAATCATGGCACGGAAGTGCGGTGCAATGATTTCATGCAAACGATGAATCCTCTTCACTCACACTTGGCACGACGGCTAACGATAAACTAACTCGCTGATGGCACGCCCCACTGATGTGTTGCCAAACCAAGCGTGCAGGATACGGCCAAGCCGTCCCCAGGTGATGCCGTCCGACATGGCACACAACTGGCTTGATATGGTATTCACCAAAGCATGAAATCCATTCACCATTACTAAGCATGACGGCTGTTGATGAACCCCTCGATGCGCGGCGCTTGCGTGCCTTTGTACTGTTGGCCAAACAAGCTAGCTTCGCTTCGGCAGCAGCGACCTTGAGCCTGACTCCCTCGGCGATGAGCCACTCGATCAAGGCACTGGAGCAAGAGATGGGCGGTTCGTTGTTTGAGCGGCGTGGGCATCGCGCGGTGCTCACGGCAGCGGGCGAGCGTTTGCTGCCTCATGCCGAGCGCATCCTGCGAGCGATGCGCTCGGCACGGCATGAGATGCACTCGCTGCAAGCCTGGGGGCGTGGGGTGCTGCGCATCGCGGCACCTGCGAGCGCGTGCCAGTACTTCCTACCCGCAGTGTTGCTGGAGTTTCGCGAGTGCTTCCCGGATGGCACGCTGAACATCACGGCGGCAGATACAGATGCTGCGCTTGCGCTGGTGGATGAGGGCAAGATTGATCTCGCGATCTGCTTGAAGACGGAGCTGCCACAGACCTTGGATTGGACGGCGTTGTTTGAGGACAGTCTGGGCTTCTATGTGAGCCCTATGCACCCGTGGGCCAAGGCGAAGCGGCTGTCACGCAAGGATCTCGCGAGCCAGGCGATCATTGTCTATGACCGCAGCGCGGTGACGGCGAAGTTGATCTTTGTCGCGCTGAAAAAAGTCGGTGTGCCGCCCGCCGATGTGCTCTCGCTCGGCAGCATGGAAGCCATCAAGGAGATGGTGAAAGTGGGCCTTGGTGTGGGCGTCCTTGCACCCTGGGTCACGGCGCGTGAAGTGGAGATGGGTTCGCTGGTCAAAGTCCCCTTCCCCGTCACGCCGATGCTACGCGAATGGGGCGTGGCTCGGTATGCTGGGCAAAAACTCTCGTTTATGGGCGAGACGTTTCTCGGCCTATGCCGCGAGGCCACCAGTGTGTTGGGCATCTGAGCCCTGGCCTTCGGTCAAAAATTTTTGATCCACCGCGCCGTGACGGTGGGGTTCGTTTTCATTTCGACTGTGAAGTCATTCGAGCCCTCGCTGTCCTCCGCAATAGACCAGGCATCGAAGGTGGCATTCACCGCGCCGGGTGTACCGCCTTTCTGGTACTGCATGGGGTGGCCGAAGTCATCGACGAGGAAATAATGGCCATCGACCACGCGCCAGCAACGAGGCGACTGGATCAAGTCAGGCCAGGGGGGAGGCGTCGTTCCCACGCCATCATCGGCGAGCGTGCCGTTGGAGGGCTTGCCCGTCGTCGCGGTGGCTTTCACCTCATTGGAGCCATCCAGGCTGAGCAGTTGGTAGAGCATCATCGCGGCACCGATGTTATAGGACTTGCCGTCGATGAGCGCGGTAGCCTCCGGGTGGCTAGGCTCAGGGTAGTCGCCCTTCGCTGTCTTGGTGTCCTCCAGCACACGCAAGACACCCGCATGGGTGAAAACCGTGGCCGTGCGCGAAAAAGTTGTCTGGGCGTGGCGGCAGCCGCCAAGGCTCAGGGAGACAAGCATCAAAACAACCGCCGTCACTGCGACGAGGTCCATGAGGCGGAAGGTGCGTGGGTTGCTAGGCATGATAAAAACCGCCACGGCGCGAGAGTGTTTCGCTCCTGCGGCGTGGGTAAAGGAAGGCATGGCTGCAACAGCCGCCGTTCGCCAGTAATTTCCTTGCTGAATGGCAACTGCGGGGTGTCTTCACCGTGGAAACGAGGGGCCAGCAGCTATTTTCAGCCAAGCTTGCCCATACGGCGACGACGCAGTACGCCCAGCAGTCCCACGCTTACGGCCAGCATCGCCCCGGAAGGCTCCGGCACTGCCGCAGGCTGAATGGGAATGAAGGAAGGGCTGCTGCCCACGCTGGAGGCTAGAGTCGTCGTGGAGCCGTCCGTAGCGATCTTGTAAATCAAGGCGGCCTCACTGGCGGCATAGAGAAAGCCATCTCTATCGAAGGCCATCCCCTGAGGAACGGACAAGCCGCTGGCAAAAATACCGAGATCAGTGCCGGACGTGGTGAACCGCTGAATCGTGCCAGCCACAGCATTCGAGACGTAAAGCTGATCCGCGCTGTCAAAAGCAAGTCCGAACGGGCCGCTCAACCCGCTGGCAAAGATCGAACTGCTGCCATCGGGAGCAAATTTCGAGATCGTGTTGGTATTGAGATAGGCGGCATAAAGATTGCCCGACGTGTCAAACGCCAAGCCATACGGACGGCTTGACCCCGTGTCGGCGAAATCGCCGAGGTAAGTGCCGCTCGAAGAATACCGCATGATCGAATCTTGCTCTGAGACATAGAAGTCTCCAGGCGCGGCATGACTCAGCGACGGCAGAAGCATTGCCCCAAGCAGTGCTAATTAGCTAAATACGGCGATGTATAGGTAGTGATAGGTCGCATGGTGTGTGTTTTGCCAAGATTGAAACTTGGAATCCAAATTATAAAAATTACAAAATAAGCTCATTCCTACCGCATCGACACACCTCTGGCGGTCGCTTCCAGTGCTGAGCCCGCTCCGCCTCGCCCCCATCTCGAGCGGGTGCCTCTTCTTGAATTACAGCACCTACCGCCTTTACCACGACACATACGTCTCCTCCGTTCGGGGTGACCTCTGCCGCCGCCGCATCCCCCGCAACGGGTCTTCCAGGCGCGGCTCAGGCGTGTTGGGTTCGGCGGGTATAGGCGCGTTATCCGACCTATTTGCACCCAATAACAAAGCTCTTGCGGCAATGGCGACATTTTTGTTACCTTTGCTCAATAGGGCAACAAATCCGTCGGCTATAAGAACGCTGGGACAAAACCCACAAATTTGTTGCTGATTCAACTGTTAGGCGACTACGCGCTCACCCAATGATGAAACCCTTTTCGATCATTTCGCTCTGGATCACCACCATCCTTGGCGCGGCGTTGCTCGGGTTAGTCACCAACGCAATCAACGCTCAGGTGAGCGAGCAGTATTTCCGCACGATTTTGGGCTGGCAGCACGTCGCCGACATCAAGCGCGCCATTGTCGCGCAGGGCATCTTCGAGGGTCTTATCTGCGGTCTAGTCTTATCCACGTTGTTCCTCGCGGTCATTGCATTCGTGTCCCGAGCGCAGTGTGGCTACTCGTTTGGGTTGCGCTACGTCCTCGGCTTGCTTGCCACGGCGTTTATGCTTTGGGCGGCAGGCGGTGTGTTGGGGGTCGCCTTAGTTTCCCTCAGTCCCGAGTTCTATCGGTCGCACTTCTTCGGCGTGCCCGAGAGCAGCCCTGACCAGCTTCGCTATGCGTGGGTCGGCGGCTCTATTTGGGGCGTTCAGTTTGGTGGCGCTGCCGCTACCTTCATTTTCATGGCTTTATTCCGCGCCAGATGGCGTCTTTCCAATGCAACCGTCGCCTAACCCTCAAGTTGGCTTTGATTCGGGCGTCGCGGGCATGGTTTCGCCCTCGTCTTGGTTCGCCCGACATCAAAGGTGACGGTTGTTGAACCCTGCTTGCCGCGAAGCGGCTCCACCCTGGCGAAGCCCCTCTCGCAGAGCCTGCGCCGCAGGATGACCCCGCAGCCCCGGACGAGCCCTCACCAACTATTGCGTCTTGCTCCGATCCATCTCGTAGCCAGAGTGACTGTGATGCGCGTTTACATTGAGACCACCATTCCGAGCTACCTGACCTCATGGCCATCGCCGCAGGTGGTTCATGCGGGTCACCAGATCAGCACGCATCAGTGGTGGGACAATCACCGCCAGAACTATGAGCTTTATACCTCGCTGGTGACCCAGCAGGAGGCGGCTAGTGGCGATGCATCTGCGGCACAGCGGCGGCTGGATTCGCTGCTGGGCATCCCATGCTGGCGATCACGCCGGAGTGTGAGGCCATAGCCAACGCTATCCTGGTGTCGGGACTGATCCCAGCGAAGGCGGATCGCGATGCGCTGCACATCGGGGTGGCGACGTTTCACCAGATGAACTTGCTTTTGACCTGGAACATTCGCCATATCGCGAACGCCCATGTGCGGGAAGATTTGCGTGTGCTCATCGCGTCTCTCGGCTACACTCTGCCCACGATTTGCACACCCGAAGACCTGCTGCCACCACCATGACCCCATCATCCCCACAAGACGTTCTTGCCGAAGTTTGGGCCATTAAGGATTCGCTCTCGGCAAGCCTCGGCCACAGCCTGAAAGCCACCTGCCGCGCCCTGTATGCCGAGCAGCAAAAGCACCCTGGAGACTTCGTGAATCCCGGGGCCGCACCAAGGCAGAACAAAGCGCTGGAGACAACAGGCGGGGCATCAAAGTCTCCCGTAACTCGAAAGCGCCGTGTGCGCTCTGCCGGTGTCTCAGCTTAGACGGTTGGCGTTGCTAGCCGTCTCCCATGAACGAGAGCGATGAAGAACCGAACCAAAGACGTTCTCTTACTCGCCGCCGTGTGCTTCGGCGTTGTGACGTGGTTGGCAGTTTTACCTTTATTGGCGTGGAGACACGACTACGGAGAGGCGGAGCCGCTAGCCGAGGTCATCTGGCCAATGGCAAGCGAGATCAAACGCTTTTCCGACGAGCGCGGCCAAGCTCCGAACAGCCTCGACGAGATTGCTCGTTTTTCTCCAGACCACGACTTTTCGGCACTGCGCCGCTACCCATACGAGTTCAGCACGACCGGGCCTCGCCGATTCTTTCTGCGCGTCAACAGCCGGTTCGCGTTTGTCATCGACGAGCAGTTCACGCCTGGCTGGTTCCAGCCGACCAATGTGCTCGGAACACCAACTAATCCGAAATGACCGCAACGCCGAACCCTCAAGTTGGCTTTGATTCGGGCGTCGCGGGCAGGGCTCCGCCTTCGTCTTTGTTCGCCCGACATCAAAGGTGACGGTTGTTGAACCCCGCCTTGCCGCGAAGCGGCTCCACCCCGGCGAAGCCCCATTCGCAGAGCCTGCGCCGCAGGATCACCCCCGGCGGGTATGTGCCGCCCTTGGGGGCTTCGGAAGCTGGCTGCGCCAGCGCTGTTTCGCGGGTGCCTCCCATCGTGTGGAGCCATGGCGAAGACACCGCCACCCCCTATGCCGTTACGCAATGCTGATCCATCCAAACAAGGTGTGGAGTGGGGCCGGAAGGTTCATCCAGCAGCCACCACGGATAAACACGGAGAGGCATGAATCAGGATCATTGCATCGGAACACCTGCTGATTCGTGCTGATCTGTGTTCATCCCTGGTGGCTGCTGGACGCCCTCACGCATCAGCCCACGCCTCGCTGCCTCCCGGCGCTGGGGGGTTACGGTGCCTACCACAGCCATCCGGCAGCTCGTTCTACGGCGCTTTCTTTTTGCCCTTCCCTTTGCCAGCCTTGGCGGCGGGCTTGGGGGGTGGCGGGAGGTTGTCGGCTGGCTGGTTGGAGAAGCGGTAGGGATCATCGAGGCGGCGCATTTCGGCGAGGAGGAGGGCTTGCATCTCGGCGAGCTTGGCGGCGTGGGCGGGATCGCTGGCGAGATTGGTCTGCATGGGGTCGGGCTTGCCGTGCTCTTTGAGCCACTCGTCGGGATTGGCGGCGAGGTTGAAGAGCTGGGTCTCGCTGACGCTGCGGTCGGGGGCTTGGTATTGGATGAGCTTCCAGTCGCCCTGCTTTACGGCTCTGATGCCGGGCTTGCCGCCGCCGCTGTAGGCTCCGTATAGGACGTCGCGGATGGCTGACTTTTGCCCCATGAGCACGGGCTTGAAGCTGAGTCCCTCGTTCGTCTCGGGTGCGGGGATGCTGGCGAGATCGCAGAGGGTGGCGAGTACGTCGAGCAGGTAGATGTTGCCGTCCACGCGGCTGCCGGGCTTGATGCCGGGGCCTGTGACGATGAAGGGCACGCGCCAGGTGTGCTGGTAGAGGTTTTGTTTCCCCATGAGGCCGTGGCGACCGATGGAGATGCCGTGGTCGGCGGTGTAGATGATGTAGGTGTTGGCGAGTTCGCCGGTTTCTTCGAGCCGCTTCAAGACGCGCCCGATCTGGATGTCGATGTTCTCGCTGCACGCATACTGGCGTCCGAGTTCGTTGCGGATGCTGGCCTCATCGCGGCGCTTCCACACGCCGCTGACGGCGACCTCGTCGCGCACGCCGGAGTCGGTGGTATTAAAGGGGTGCGCGGGGAGGTAATTCGAGGGCAGCGGTGGTTGCAGGCTGTGCAGCGAGGGTGGATGCGCGGCATCGGTGTGATTCGTCGCGCCATACTTCGCGAGTAGCTCGGGCTTGCCATCGCGCTCGTCGTGGGGGTGCGAGAAGCCGTAGTAGATGAGGAAGGGTTTGGTGTCCTGGGTCGTCTCGCGATCATGCAAGTACTCCAGGACGCGGTCGCCATGCCAGGCGCTGCCGGTTTCGTCGGTGCCGCCGCGCTTGGAGGCATCTTTGCGCACGGTGAAGAGTTTGTTGGCGGCCTCGTAGCTGTTGCCCAGCTTGCAGGTGCGCATGGTGGCGTAACCGGCGCGATTGAAGACGGCGGGGAGGGTCTGCTGCTCCAGCGCGGGTGGGCTGGTCTTTGCCCCAAAAGGCGCGGGCGGCAGATGCCATACGGTGCGCCCGCTCATGATCATGTGCCGCGACGGCATACACACGGCCCCGCTGAAGGAGCCCATGTGATACGCGCCATCGAAGACCATGCCCTGCGCGGCGAGTCGGTCGAGGTTCGGTGTGTCGAGCGTTGATTGCGGATTGTAGATCTTTAAATCAAAGGGCGACTGGTCATCGACGAGGATGAAGAGAAGATTCGGCCTGTCGGCAGCCATGAGTGGGCCGCAGAGGAAGGCGAGGAGGAGGAGCAGGGGGAGTTTCATGGTGTGAGGTAATGCAACGGTGCTTGAGCGGTGTCTTTGCAATGAGCTGTGGGAGGTACAAGGGGCAAGGTTGAAGGTTCAAGGGGAGTGCCTTCGGGTGTGTTCATCGTCGCTGGACTGTGGTTTTGACTTCAAGCGCGAAGCCACTCCCCTTATCCCTTGTTCCTTGCCCCTTATCCCTCTCTGCCTACTTGAGCTGTGGCACACCGGGCACGACGCCGGATTGATGGGTTCTCACGGCTTCTTGAATCTGTGCGAGCACATCGGCGTGATCAGCGGCGACGTTGCGTTTCTCGGCGGGATCGCGGCCCAGGTGAAAGAGTAGCGGCGCTTCGTGGGCTTCGGCTTTGGCGGGGCCGTAGCCAGTTTGAGTTTGGAAATGCGCTTTCCATTCGCCGAGGCGGCAGGCGAAGAGTTGATCGCCGCGATAGTAGAAATAGGGGCGCTGGGGGAGTGGCTTGGCTTCAAAGAGCAGCGGCGCGAGGTCGGTGCCGTCGAGGGTGACGCCCTTCGGAGCAGGCGCTCCGGCGAGCGCGAGCGCGGTGGGCAGCAGATCCATGGTGCAGGCGAGTTGTGTGGTGACGCTCGGTTTGATGCGACCGGGCATCCACGCGATGCCGGGGACTCTCATGCCGCCCTCCCAGGTGCTGCCTTTGCCGTCCTTCAGCAGGCCAGCACTGCCGCCTTGATCGCCCATGATGAGCCAGGGGCCGTTGTCGCTGGTGAAGAAGACGAGCGTGTTCTCCGCGACGCCTTCTTTGCGCAAGGCAGCCAGCACTTGGCCGACGCTCCAGTCGAGTTCCTCCACGGAGTCGCCGAAGATGCCAGCACGGCTTTTGCCTTTGAAGTCGGGCGAGGCAAACAGCGGCACATGCGGAAAGGTGTGCGGCATGTAGAGGAAGAAGGGGCCGCTCTTTTTCTCGGCGATGAACTTCACCGCCTCCTCGGTGTAGCGCTTCGTGAGGGTGGTTTGGTCGGTGGGTTGCTCGACGACTTTGCCATCGCGCAAGAGGGCGACATTCCAGCCATCCTCCGGCGGGTTGGGTGAGCCGCTGCCTCCTTTCGTCAAACCGGGACGGCCATCCATATCATTCGAGTAGGGCAGGCCAAAGCTGTGGTCGAAGCCCTGGTCGAGCGGGCGCGATCCTTCATGGATACCGAGGTGCCATTTGCCGATGTGCAGGGTCGCATAACCTTTCTCCTTCAAGGCTTCCGCGAGGGTGATCTCGGCTGGTGGCAGTCCACCTTCGGAGTTGGGGAAGAGCACGCGGCGATTCCCACACATGCCGCTGCGAATGGGGAGCCGCCCCGTGAGCAGGGCGGCTCGGCTCGGCGTGCAGACCTCGGCGGCGGAGTAAAAATCCGTGAAGCGCAGCCCCTCCGCCGCCATGCGGTCGAGATTCGGCGTGCGGACGACGGGCGAGCCGTAGCAGCCGAGATCGCCATAGCCGAGGTCATCGGCGAAGATGATGACGACATTCGGCGGCGCAGCGAAGGCGGGACAGACTGACGATAGGAGAAGGGCGAGGAGGCTCAGGTGTTTCATGGTGGTTGGGTGGTTGGTATGGATGTGCTTTCCCTTCAATACTCGGCGGCACGTCACGGCTTGCTGGGCAGTGGCTCGATGAGCCAAAGATCTGAGCAGCGCGAGGGCTGGCCGGGGAGTTCGCCCGTGACGTTGATCCGCAGCACCGCACCGAGTTTGAGGTCTGCGAGTGGTAGGGACTGCTGGTCTTTCCAGACGCGAGTGCTGCTGCTGATACGCAGGATGCTGTGGCCTACATCGGGCGGGCGCTTCATGTCGCCGTTGTAGTCCTTCACTTCGGGAAGCTGCCACGCGACGTTCATGGTGCCCTGCTCAGCATTCAACGACGTGAGGCGATAGGTCGCCGCATTGGCTTCGAGATGGCTGAACTCATCGCTGACGAGACTGGCGCGGGTGAAGGCCCCCTTCGCATCCTGATACAGATGAAAACGGTAGCGCTGGCCGACGGGCAGGTCTTCGAGTTTGGCCTCTTTGCCGAGGCGCTTGATGACGGCCTTGTCCAGCAGCGTGAAGTCCACCAAGTCGCCTGTGCGCTCGGTGCGGAACTGCCCAGCCTTCACGAGTTCGCCAAAGACGAGATGCTCGGAGAAGGGCGGTGGCTTCACGCCGTCTTTGACCTGATACCACGGCAGAGGCGCGTTGCTGAAGTCGGTGCGGAAGGGGAACTGCTCGGGGTATTCCTTCGCCACGTTTTCGACCAGTTCCTGGTTCAGCATACGACCAAAACCGTAGCCCATGAGGCTCTCGCCATAGAACTGATCCTGCGTCTTCCAGCCAGGGCCAAACACACGCACGACTCGGCCTTTGCGGAAGCCTTCCAGCATCGCGCTCATCTTCAGCACCACACGCACGCCGCTACTGCCATAAGCATCCGTGGGCACAGTCTGCACTTCGGTGATGGAGCCACTCACGCCATCCACGGGGGGATTCCAGGTGCGCAGCTCGTCATTGGCCACGCAGAGTTTCACGTCTTTGCCGACGATGAATTCCGCGCCCAGCTCTTTCTTGAAGTGCTGCGAGTCACCGCTGAAGAACGTCACGGTCACGGCATTGCCCTCCGTCTTGTCGATCCAGCCGGGCACACCGCGCACCTTGGTGAACTCCGCGAATTTCTTCCGCTGCGTCTCAGCCGTGAGCCGATGTGTGTCCGCACCGATCCATACATCCGTGCAGCGGCCTGGCTTGTCGGCGGTCTTGCCCGTTAGGTTGTAGAGCAGTTCATCGCCGGGCTTCAAGTCCGCCAGCTTCACCTGTTGGTCGCCCTTCCACACACGGGTCTCCGAGGTCACGAGCAGCTCCTTTTTGCCCAGATCGTCCTGCTTCTTCGGGATGCTGTGCTTCGTCGTGAGCAGCTTGCCCTCGCTCAGCTTCACCTCATCCAGCCGATACGAAAACGCATGGCTCGCATCCATGGTGAACTGATCCTGCATCGTCGCCAGCCGGGTGAAGCGCCCGTCTTTGTCCTGATTCAGGAAGTACAAAAAGAACGTCCCCAGCGGCACATCGCGCAGATCCGCGCTGGCGTTCAGGTAATCAATCGCGCCATACGGTGGCATGGCGAAATCCATCAGCTCGCCTGTCTTGCTCATGCGGAACTGACCCGTGCGATGCACGAAGTCCGCCTGCACCAGTTCCCCGCTGATGCGCTGATCTGAATGATGCGGTGGAAACGCCAGCGGCTGCGGCTGATACCACGGCAGATGCTCATTCGCCCAGCCCACGCGGAATGGATACTTCGGCTCCAGCTTCGGCGCTGGATCAGCCGCAAGCGTGATGAGGGGAAGCAAGACAGAGCTGGCGTAGAGCAAGGACAGAGCGGTTCGGGGCATGGGGTAACTACAGGCTATTGTTGAGATTCTTTGCAATGGCCTATCCCCGAGTTTTCGGGTGCTGACCGATGCTGCGGCACTCAGGCGTGATAGCAAAGCAGGCAGAGAGGGATAAGGCGCAAGGTTCAAGGGATAAGGAAAGACGCTTCGCCCGTGCTGCCATTCTCCAATTTCAAATATCCAATCCTCAATTTTCAATGCGCCCTTCATCCCTTATCCCTTGAACCTTGTCCCTTGTGCCTCCGACAGCTCATTGTGAAGATGCCGCTTAGTCCTCGGGTTCTGGCACCAGCTTCAGCGCCAGCTTTCGGAAGTCGCGCACGCGATGAAACGTGGCGTAGTCAGCATCGTGTTGGTTCGGCGCGTTGACGCTGGAACGGCAGATGATCGCCAAGTCGTCGCCGTCGATCACGGGCCGCGCATACATAAAGGACTGCGAAATCTTCGCGGCCTGCGCGATGCAGCCCGCTTGGAACCAGTTCAGGCCATCGACACTGTAAAGCAGCATGAGGAAGCGACGATCAAAGCCAGCAGCTTTGTAGTTGCCGTGCGCCTTGCCTTTCTCCGCCCAGTCAGAGATGCCCTGGCTGTCGGCGGCGAGATTCGCAGTGGCCCAGAACAGCTTGGAAACGTCGTCGCGCAGCACACAGAACTTCAGGTTGCCGCCGGGCATGGGGTTGTACTGGGTGAACTTTAAATCAAGCTTCGTGCCGTCGTCCGTCGCATCTAGCACGGCGCAGAGATGGGTCACGGAAGGGCGCTTGATCTTCGCGGCCATCAGCACCCGGAGCTGGCCATTCACGTCGATGACATTGGGCTCAAGGTACTGGTTCGGCGCGTCGGTAAACTTGCCATTCCACATCATCTCAGGAGCGCCGGGAAACTTCACCACCTCGGAGATGCGCCATGCCTGCGGATTCATCGGATCGCCCGATAAATCACCCGCCACCAGACGCGGCCCGCGATTCATGCCGAAGCTCAGATCATCCACCGCCCAGTAGATTTTGCGGTCACGCTGCACCATCGCCGTGTGGCAGTTCCAGTAGCTGCCTTTGAACAACGTCACCGGCTCCGACCACGTCTTGCCGCCATCGCTGCTGCGCAGCAGAATGAGGTCGTCATTGCGGATCTTCGCCCCCGCCTTGTTGGCAAAGAGATACAGTGTCCCGCGATCCGTCCACGGAGCCGCCGAGTAGTAGAGCAGGGTCGAGAGTGCTTGCCATGTCTTGCCGCCATCGCCGCTGCGCAGGATATGAACGACGCTTTGGGCCACGCGCCGCGCCTGGCTCCATTCCTCGCGCGGCACGACTGGCACCACGGCCACCAGCGCCCCATCATCCAGCCGCACCAAGCCCGGGCCTTCCACATAGGATTCGGTATCGGCATTGTGAAAAACAGTCGTGTGATCCTGCGCCAGTGGCTCCACTGCGCACAGCGGTTGAATGGCGACAAGAAGGAAAGCGAGCGGAGCAAGACGTGAGATCATGAAGGATGGATGTCTGACAACGCCGCAATGACACCTATCTATACTTGATCCACAGGTTTGCTTCGACTGACCCAAAAAGGCTCGACAGGCGGGAGTCTCGTCCGGCAGCATAGGCCTTCAACCTGCTGTGCCCCCACAGTTGGAAGCTCAACCTCCCAAATGCCATGAATCCTAGTCTTACCATCCTCTCCCTCCTTCTCGCTGCCACCCTCGCCAGTTGCACCACTCCCGGCTCATCGGGCGGTAGCCAGCACACGCTCAATTCCACCGTCTCTCCCGAGCAAGCGCTCGCCCTACTGAAGGCGGGCAACCACCGTTATGTGGCAGAGCATAATGCACGGCGGGATGACCCCTCCGACCGTCGCGCCACCCTTGCCAAAGGGCAGAAGCCCTTCGCCGTCATCCTAGGTTGTGCCGACTCGCGCACCGCGCCGGAACTCATCTTTGACCAGCAGCTCGGCAGCCTCTTCGCCTGCCGCGTCGCAGGCAATGTGACCGACCCCGTGGTGCTGGGTTCCATCGAGTACGCCGTGCAGCATCTCGACAGCCCGCTCATCGTCGTGCTCGGCCACACCAAGTGCGGCGCAGTGCAGGCCGCCATGGGCGGCGGTCATGCAGAAGGCAACATCGGCGCACTCCTGCATCATGTGCATCCCGGCACCCGCCTGCCCACCGACCCCGCTGCAAAGGTGGATGCAGGCGTGGCCAACAACACGCGGTATCAACTGCGCACCCTCACCGCGCAAAGCCCCGTGATCACCAAGCTCGTGAAGGAAGGCAAAGTCCGCGTCGCAGGCGGCGTCTTCTCACTGGATACCGGCGTCGTGACGTGGTTTTAGGCGGGGATGGCAGGGCCTCGCCAAGTCTCTGTCCTATTCTTTCACACCCTCAATTTCAGTTAAATTCACTATTTCAACCGCTGCTGAAATAGCCTGAAATACTGAAATCAACCAGTTGCCAGATTTGTTACTGGCAGAACTTCTTGAAAAGGCAGGGCGTGAGCAAGCACGGAGACATCGCTGAAGCATCACTTGCCATCCCGTCCCGCCCTACGCTGACGCATTCTGAAAGGCTTCACCCAATGAGCCTAGCAGTGGATGTAGTGATGAAGACTCCTGTTATCTAGTCTGCTTGGTATCAGTTGCTGAAACAGCAGAGGGCGCTTAGCAGGACACTCGCGACCTATGTATCATCATGTCTCTCGAATTCACAATCACCGACATCATCTCACGCCTTCGTCAGGGGTTGTTTCCGAACGAGCAGTCCATCTCACAGGGAATCGTTCTCCGGGTGCTACAGCAGTTAGGTTGGGAATCGTGGGACACAACCGTCGTTTGGCCTGAATATCAGACGGGCGAAGGTCGAGCCGACTTTGCTCTATGCCATCCGCCAACAAGGCCCACGATCTTCATGGAAGTGAAGGGGCCAGGTAAGGCCGAGGAAGGTGTGCGCCAAGCCTTGGATTATGCGTTCCATTCAGGCGGTGTGCCGTTTGTGGTGCTGACGGATGGCAAGACCTGGAGCTTCTACCTCACGATGGAGCAGGGCAGCTACGAGGAGCGCCGCGTGTTCAAGCTCGACCTCTTTGAGCGTGAAGCTTCTGAGGCGGCAGCAATCCTTGAGCGGTATTTGAATAGAGTGCGCGTGCAGTCGGGTGCGGCTGTCGAAACAGCGAGGCTTGAGTATCGCAGCCGCAATCGCACAGCACAAGCCCGTGCGGCGATACCAGATGCCTGGAAGGAATTGGTTGAGAAAGGGGATGAACTGCTTGTCGATCTCCTCACCAATGCTGTCGAGTCCAAGGCTGGGATTCGCCCCGATTCCGATGATGTGACGGAGTTTCTTCTCTCGTTGCTACGACCTGCCATTCTCCAGCAAACAACGCCTCCTCAGCAAAGATCCACGCCACGCCCGCCAACGCCTGCCATAGCGCCTCAAGTCTTGGCATCTGCTCCGCGCCCTGTACCGAGCGAAGCTCTGCCCATTTCCTCCTCGCGCAGTGGCACTCTCACGGTTCGTGGAAAGGCTTTCCGCTACAACAATGCTATTGAAGCACTCGCTACGATCCTGCGGGAACTTGCCAACGATGACCCAACATTCTTGCAACGCTGCGCACAGCATCCCGATGTTCAAGGTCGGCTCCGCAAATATCTCGGACGCACGCCTGATGAACTCTATCCACATCGTGAAGACCTTCGCGAGATGATCGAGGCTCTTCCAGGCGGCTGGCTGTTAGCCACGAACCTCAACAACCTGACGAAGAAGAATATCATTCAAGCTGCCGCACAGGTGGCGGGGTTAAACTACGGTCACGATATTAGCGTGGAATTTTGACTCTGGGGAAGTGATTTCAGCACAAGCTGAAAAACGTTCGTGCATTGTCGCCAACTATCTTGGCTTATGTGCTGGCAGCTCGTTTCAATCAGAGGCGTCAATGCCCTGCGGGTGGTGTGCTGGAGAACTTCAGTGACCACAGCACTTCGGGTGCTGCGTCCACGGCGAGGCCGACTTGATTGCCGCCCCAGACTTGATCGTAGCGGAGAAGCAGCTTGTTCCAGCCAGCGCGCAGCTCGACGGGTTGGGTGGCATCGAGCGTGTGATTCAGATCTTTCGCGCTGCGGCCTTTGGGATGCAGGCTGGGCAGGGCTTGATCATTGAGCCAGATGCGCAAGGCGTGATGACCGTGATGTTCATCGAGCGGCTTGAGTTTGACGCTCACGGCCTGAGCCGAATGCACCCAGGTGACCAAATAGGCGCTGCCTTCATCTTCGTAGCCTTTCCAGCCGAGCACGGCGTCGAACGAGACGATGTCGCCGCTGATGCTGGCGGGTTTCCATTTGAGCGGGCGGGCGGCTTTGCGCGTTTGAGTCTGCTCGCCAGTGAAGGTGGCGCTGAGGTCGATGCCTTGCTCGGGCGGAAAGGCGGCGGCGGCTAGGGTGCGGGTGATTTCGGGGCGATCTTTGCCGTGATGAAGCTGTGCGAGCTTGGCGAAACCAAACGGGCCGATGGCATTCCAGGCACGGACGGGCAAGCTGCTCATGGGCTCAAATTTCGACTGCGACCAGGAGCCTGGATAGAGCCGCGCTTCGGTGGGTTCGTCATACGTTTCGCGTGTGGCGGAGCCGTCGGCATTGGCCCACCAGACGCGGTTATGACCGCCGAAAGTGGCGTCGAAATTCACCTGCGTGCGGAACTCGCCGGTAAAATCAGGAAGCATGGGCACGCTGCCACGCGGGATGGCGGCGGCGATGACGAAGCCTTCGCCATCGGCATCAATCGCGTGGCCGAGTTTGGCGGTGGTGAGCAAGCCGACGTGCTCAAAGACCGCCGCACCTCCTGCGGGTGTTTGATAGGTCAGCGGGCTGGGCTTGCCTGCGCCGAACCACTGCGGCAGCATCGCCATCGCCGCGGGCTTCACTTGATCTTTGTCTTTAAAGAGGCCGAAGACGAAGCGCGCATCGCCAGCACGGCCATTCGCGTTCTTGGCAGGTTTCGCATTGGCATCGCCCTGGATGTAGAAGCTCAGGGTGTCGGCCTCGCGGTCATGCGTGAAGATGCGTTCGGCGGGTTCGAGCGGCTTTGCGTCAAACTTCCGGCCCAGCCGCACATGCCAGCGCAGATAAAGATGAGCGGGATCAAAGCCGCAGCGCACCTCGACGGCTTGCTTCGCGTCGGCGGCGAAGGCGACCGGCTCACACACTTCCCAGCCGATCATTGATCCATCGAGCGCCGGGCCACCACCGGGCATGGGTGCAAACAAAGCCACGCGAGCCGTGGTGCCGCCGCCGCGTTGCTTGCGCACGGCCAGCGCGAACTCAGGCGCGGCAGCGATCTGCGATGCGTCGATGCTCACGGACTTTTGCAATGTCTCCAGACGACGTGTGGGATTGCCCTTCGCTGTCCAGCCTTCCGTTTCAAAAATCATCGGCGTGGTCTTGCCGAGCGCGAGATAGACTTTGTCGTCGTTCTTGTTGGCAAAGGAATAGCCGGTGAAGAACTCGCCGGGCAAGTTGTAGGGGCCCATGGTCTTGCCGCCGGTCTTGCGTTCATCAGGGAACAGCGTGTCCACATACAGACCGTCTTCGGTGTAAAGCACCATGCCCATGCGCGATTGATCGACCTGCGTGATGAGTCCGCCGATCGGTGCCATCACATGGATCGAGCCATAGACCTCGCCCTCGTCCGCCGTGCCGTGCAGGGCCACACGTCCGACGCGCCACGCGAGTGCGTAGCCGCCTTTGCCATCCGGCACATAGCGCGAGAGCTTCTGCTGCGCGCCGAAGTTCGCGCCGAGGTCCGGGCCGCGCGCATTGACATAAAAGCCGTCCTGAATCGATCCTGCGACCATCGCCCAGGCGGAGGAGAAGCGGTCGCCGATCTCGTTGCCACCAAAGGTCGCCGTGGCGGTGCCTTGCTTGCGCGCATCGAGCACGGGATCGGTCAGCAGCTTCTTCCAGCCGTCCGCCGCATAGATCGGATTGCCATGCGCATCAAAAGACTCCGGTGCGAGCCGCCACACATCCGCGCTGCCCTCCTGGATCGCCACGAGCGTCAAATCATCTAGCCACGAGTCGCCCCAGTAGCGCGGATTTGCCGGCGGTGTGGTGAGGTGCGGCTGGTATTCACTGTCCTGCACCTGGCCGTCGCCATTCGCATCGTGCCACATGTAGCGCTTGCGATCCTTGCCCTCGCCTTCGGTCAAAATCGCCGCCGATGGCAGCCAGCGGTCGCCCGATTCGCGATAAATAAAATTGCCGCGCGACCATGCGAGGTAACGCGTTTCACCACGATAAATCATGCGCGGAAAGCCAAAGTGATGATGCTCGAAGCGCCCGGTGCAGACATCAGGCCACACCGCCTCGGCACGCCACTCACCTGTTTGGTAGTCCACGCGGAAGCGCAGCAACCAACCGCCATGACCCTGCATGTAAAGCTGCTCAGGATGACGCAGGTCCACGGCATAACCCGCATTGGCAAAGGTCTGCGCACTGAGCCATTCACGCGTCAGTTTGCCATCATCAGCGCTCCATTCACTGACGCGATCAAAGCCATGCCGCTCAATGACAACAAGGCGGTCGTGGCCTGCGGCATCGCGCCAGCACGACAGCTTCTCCGGCGACATGAACGAGTCTGGATTGTAGCTGCCGGAGCGTTGCACCGCGAGTTTGCCAAAGGTGCGCAGCAGTTTCCCGCTGGATGAATATTGGAGCACTTTGCTGGCCTTTGCGTCGGCCAAGTAGATGCGCCCATGGCTGTCCACTTCCAGATCGTCGGGCGTGATGTCCGCAGGCACCTTGAGCACACGTTTGATCTCGGCCTCAGGCAATCCAGCCTTCAGCGCAGCGGCGCTGACGGCAAAGCTATCGCCTTCTTTGTGTAGCACCCACAGCTTGTCACCCCAGCGAGCCACAACACCTCGCGGCTCCGTCACTGGCACTGTTGCAAGGCGCTCCGCCGTTTCGCCATCGAGCACGATGATTTGATTCACCATGTCCGTCGTGCTCTCCGCTGGCGAATGCCAATGCTTCTCGTCCCTGACGAGGCGTCCGCGCTCTGCGAGATACACAAACGATTTGCCCGCTGCCACATCACGCCACGCGGCCAGCGCCGTGACCTTGCCCTCCTGCTGATGCACGCCTTTGCGATAGCGGCCATCTTCATTGCCAAACTTCTTCCCATCCGTACGGAAGACGAAGCCTTCGTTCTCGCTGCACCATGAAGTGATGCCATCAGTGGCGACTGCCTTGCCCCCTGCGGCACCGCCGGAGTTATAGCCGAGCGTGGCCTGATCGTAGTTGATCGGCTTGTTGAAATCCGCCGCGTAAAAGTTCCGCGAGTTCTCCAGATACTGATAGCAAAACACGCCCACGCCATTGGCCCCAACATCGACATCGCCGATGGGGCTGTTCACCGGATCACCCACCACGATTGGCAGCTTTGCCTCGCCAGGCAGCGCACGCCAGGCATCCGCGCTCGTGACATAACGCGGCGTGATGGAGTGATGCTCGCCATCCACCGCCCACTTCGCAGCGGGCATGTAGATGCCTTTCAAACCGTAAGTCCCCGGCGGCACCGGCATGAAGTTGTCATCCAGGCCATTCCACACCTCGGAGAACTTCCCGCCATTCTCCGCCGTCACCGTGCGCACCACGCCCGCCGCGAACTGGCTGATGATCCAGTCCGGTTTTTTTTCATCCACGATGGCCAGAGTGACTCGATAGGTCTGCGGCAGCGGCCCTTTGCTCGGGAGTTGATAGCTCACAGGCACGCCAGTCTTGGCATCTTGCGCCATCGCCGACAGAACCGTCCAAAACGTGAGGGCTAGCAGCGGCAACCTGTATTTCATAGTGAGTATCGGCAGCGAAGCGGCTCACTTAAACGTGAGTTCAGTCTTGGGCAGCAGCGCCTTGATCTTCGCCTGTGTTTCGTCGCTGAACGGCTCTTTCACTGGCACGAGGCGCATGGACTTGAGGAAGGCGAAGTCAGCGAGCACGCCGAGTCGCTCATCGGGGAACGGCACCTTGCCGAGTTCTACATGCTCCAGTTGGGTGAGGCCCGCGACGGTTTTCAGTTCGGCATCGGTCAGCTTCGTGGCGTTGTTCAAGGTGAGGCGGCGCAGTGTGGCGATGCCTTTGATCAAAGGGATGCACTCTGCGGACTCAAAGCCCTCGCCGAGTTGCAATGACTCCAGCGGGAGCTTCGCGAGGTGAACCAAGGCCTGCGGTGTGGCGTTCGGCGTGCCGATTTCAAAACCCTTGAGCTTGGTGAGCTTCGCGAGGTTCGGCGCACCAGCATCGGTGAACTTCGCGTGGGCGAGGCTGATGCTTTCCAGGTTGGGCAGGTGATCGCAGAGTTCCTTGAGGCCTTCATCGTTGATGCTGCTACCGCGATGGCTGACTTTGATGAGCTTGGTGAAGCCCTCGAACTTCGCATACGCCTTCCCGGTGATCTTGGTGCCGACGAAGGAGAAGGATTCGAGGTTCTTCAGCCCGGCGAGCTGCTCCATGCCAGCATCGGTGAGCGGGCCGTTGTTGGTGAAGCGCAGTGTCTTGAGGTTCGTTAGCTTCGCGATGTTTGGCATCCACTCGTCATTGAACTTCGTGGAGATGACGTTCAGCGATTCCAGTGTGGTGATGTGGCCGAGATGCTCGAAGAACGCCGCGTCATACGGATCGTCTTTCCGGTGGTCGTGCGGGCTGGTGTTTGGCACAGCGAGATCGACGAGCTTGAGGCTCTGGCCGTCTTCAGTCTTCTCGACTTTGCCCTTAGCTCCCTCCACGATGCGGATGACGGCTTCGACGTGGGGATCGAGCGCGAGTGCTGAGGCACAGAGAGAGGAGAGGAGAGCGAGGGTGAGTTTCATGGCGGTGGGTTGGGTTGGATTGAAGTTATTACTCCCGGCCTTCGAACTGCTCCTCGCGGGGCAGGGCATTGACTTTCCAGGTGGCGGGGTAAAAGCGGACGATGCGGCGGGGGCGGAAGCCTTCGAGCATCATGTCGCACTTCACACGGATCTGCACGCCGCTGCTGCCGGGCTCGATGGGGATTTTTTTGATGTCGAGGATGTTGCCGCCTTTGCGATCATTGATGGGATCGTAGGTCATGAGGCTGTCGCGGGCGACGGCGATGGTGCCTTTGGGTTCGGCGGGCTTGTCTTCCTCTTTGGAAAGCGGCCAACCGATGGGCTCGGGGTTGATGAGGGTGAGTTCGTCGAAAAGTCCGGCATCGACACTGCCGAAGAAGGTGATGGTGACGATCTGCGCGTCGTCATCCACGGCGTCCACCCAGCCGGGCAGGCCGCGCTCGCGGGTGTGGTTGCGGTGGCGTTCGAGCTGCTGCGCGGTGGCGAGCGTGCGGCTGGGTTCGTCGAGCCAGAGGTCAGTGATGCGGCCTGGGCCGTAGAGCGTGACCCAGGTGAGATTGAGCAGCGCGGTCTGGCCGGGTTGCAAGGATTTGAGATCGCCAAAGCTGCTGCCTTTCATCACGCGCGTGCTGGTGAGCAGGTCGAAGATCTTCGGCGTGCCGGTGGCCTTGCCTTCGCGTTGCAGCGTGGCCGTGAGCTTCATCGTGGTGAGATCGAGGCTGCCGACCTTCCACGCCTGCTTTTGCCGTGCGTCATGCGTGAAGTCGTCCTCGATGCGGAAGCAGCGGCGGAAGTCGCCCTCCGGTGTCCTCCTATGATGCGGGCCATCCGGCGGCGGCGTGGTGTCATCCGGCGACCGCATGTAAAACAAGCCATGGAGATGCGTGCCGAGCGGGATGTCCTGCAAAGCGGCAGGCGCACCGTGGTAATAGATGGAGCCGTAAGGCAGCATGACCGCATCCACCGGCAGATCCCAGACCCCGCGCTCCTGGCTGTCATTGCAATCCACGCGGATCTGGAAGCGGCGCTCCAAATGATCCACCACCATAAGCTCCCCCGAGATGGCATGAGCCGAGCCTTCCGGCGGGAACTTGCCCTCGATGATCTGATACCATTCCGGCACGGTGATTTTGTCCTTGGTCTTCTTGGCTTTCTGGGCATCAACCGGGCCATCAGCGTCCGTCCGGAACTTGGGCGGTTCGGCGTGGAGGAGGGAAATGGAGATAAAAAGGGCTGTGAGGAGGCGCATGGAGGCGAAATGAAAGTGTTGGGGCCTGTTTCTGGAATTGCTTATTTCAATCAAGTCGCTCATGAGGCCCATTGTGTGGATGGCGCACTCGGAGCAAGGAAATACCAAATGAGTAAAGCCCACCAAGCAGCAGAGGCAGCGGGAACAACACCATAAGGCTTTTGGCCTTCAGGCAAGAGAAGATCTCAAACAGAACTGGGATTGCGTAAAGTGCCGTCATGCCGAGCAGGATTTTGTCGGTTGTTCGTCGCTCTGTGATCGCAGAACGGCTGCGCACTGTTGCAATCAGCGGCAACACTACGCTTGCGATGCAGAAGCAGAGCCAAAGGGAAAAGGTCCAAAAATCCGACCAAAACTTTTTTTGTATCCAATAGTCCCATCCCTCTTTGGGCGTGCTTTCCATGCCGGACATTAGTCCATCAGCCTCAAATGTGGTTACATAGCCTAGCCACAAAAGAAACAGCGCGAAGATCAAACACAAGACGGTGAGAACGCAGCCGAGTTCTTTCATTGGCTCAAGAGATATGGATAATCGACTGAGACCATTGGATCGTGGGCTATGCCACAAGCTGCGAGATCGGCCCGACGCTGTCTTGGAACTGCTCGGTCTTCACATCGACGCGTTGCAGCATCGTGAGCAGCAGGTTGCTGAGGCGGGCGTCGCTGTCGGCGGGGCGGGAGCAGAGGCGGTAGTGGGTCATGGCATCGGCGACGTTGTATTGGCCGATCTTGGGGAGGTTGAAGTCGATGTGCTGGCCGTGCTTGTAGCCGAGCGCTTTGCCACCGGCGAGGAGGGTGGGCAGGTTGGCATTGCCGTGGCTGTGACCGTAGGCCATGCCGCTGCCCCAGAGGACTTGCGTGGTGTCGAGCAGGCTGCGGTCGTCCTCCTGATGCGCTTTGAGCTGATCGAGGAAGTAACTGAGCTGCTCGATGAGGAAGGTATCCGTCTGCGTGAGGCGGCGGAGCTGCTCGGGATCGCCGTTGTGATGCGAGAGACCGTGGCGGGTCTGGGAGATGCCGATGTCGGGGATGGCTCCGCCATTCGACTCGCTGCAAATCATGCAGGTGATGACGCGGGTGGAGTCCGTGCGCAGCGCCATGACCATGAGGTCATAAAAGAGGCGGTGGTAGTCGGCCACGGCGGTCATGTCCAGCTTCCGGCTGAGATGCGCTACCTGGGCACTTTCGAGCTTGGGTTTCGGGATGTTCAGCCACTCATCAGCACGCTGCGTGCGCTCCTCTACCTGCCGCACGGCGGTGAGGTATTCGTCGAGCTTGGTGCGGTCTTCGCTACCGAGTTTTTTGTTCACGCGCCGCGCATCTTCTGCCACGAGATCGAGAATGCTGCCACGACGGCTGAGGCGGCGGCGGATGGTCTCCTTGCTGTCCTTTTCCACGCCGAAGAGCATGTTGAAAATGGTCTGCGTATTGCGCTCGGCAGGGATCTGGATGCCATCGCGCGACCATGCGAGCGAGTGGCCCTCGACGGCCAGTTCCAGTGAGGAGTAGCGCGTGGCCGCGCCCTGCACCTCGGCCATCATTTGATCTGCGGAGACGCTGTTGCGGAAGGCTCCGCCATCGCCCGGCACGTCGGCACCGGTGAGCCAGACTTTGTCGCAGTTGTGATGCTTCCCGAGCACCATCGGGTGATGCAGGCCACTGATCGGTGTGACATCCGCGCGATGCTTTTCCAACGACTCCAGCGTCTTGGTGAACTGGAACTCCCGGCCCGCCTTTTCGATCTGCCAAGTGAGCGTGTTCACCCCGTTCGGGATGTAGAGAAACACACTGCGCTTCGGCTTCGACGGTGCTGGCAAGACAGCCATGCAATCGAGCAGCGGCAACGAGATGGAAGCACCGAGTCCACGCAGCATCTGGCGGCGGCTGATTTGCCATTTGTTCAGGTTGAGATTGGGCATGGGGTGGTAGGGAGGCCGCTAAATACGCTCGCTTGAGCGGAAGTTGTTCGACTTGATTGCGAGCTACGGGTGAAACACGAAGACTTGAAGTGGTATCCGCCGTGGCCTAGCTCCCCCGTGCCATGAATCAATACGAGATCATCGAGTTTTACCTTGAGCTGGTGCGCCGAGCACAGGCGCGTGGCATCCGTTGCGCGATCACGAGCGGCATGGCCTGCGTGGCTTTTGAAGTGGCGGACTCCACGAAGGACTGTGACCTGCTCTGCGATCCCGAGATGGCCGATAAGTTTGTCGCCTTGCTCTCTGAAAGCCCGCTCGGTGATTCACCCTGCCAGTATCGCGGCAACATCAGTCCGCCGCTGGATGCACGCTGGCTAAAGGGCGGGTGGACGAGCCACTTCGAGTGGCCCGGCACAGATGGCTATCTGGACGTCTTTGGCATTGCTCCGCGTGCGCGCTCGTCGTGGCTGGAGGGAACGACGCCCATTTACGCGCATCCACATGTGGTTGCGGACATGAAGCGCACCGGGCGTGATAAAGACTGGCCGTTCCTGACCGCGCTGGGTGTCAAGCTTGTGGAAAGCGGTGATCCGCGTGGCTGGCTGCACATTTACGACGAAGACCGCATGGGAGAGCTGCGGGTCAAGCATCCTGAAATCCCAACAGCGATCATTGAGTCCCGGCCCCTTCTTCAAATGCTGTTGGATCGCAATGTCGCCCTGGCGGCAGCACTGCGGTTAGAGCGCACCTTCTGGATGGAACTCTCCAAGCTGCGTGTGCGGGAGTATGAACACTTGTTGCCGCCCTATCTCGTCGCCGTGCGGAAAGCATCCGCTGGCAGGACGATGAGCTTGCTGGAAGATCATCAACTGCGCGTGGCCTGCGCCGAGAGGCATCTGCCGCCACATCCGCTCAATCCTCAGGTTTTGCATACGATGATTGATACGGCGAAAAGCATCGCTCTCATCGGCATAAACCCGGAGATGGCCTCGTGGCTACCCAGTGTGATTCCAAACTTCACTTTGCTCATTCCCGGATTACAATCGCAGTCATGAATGCTGCCGCCATCACCGAAGAAAAGCCCTCTATCTTCGAGGACTATCTCCGCCGTGCCTTTGGCGATGAGATCGCTCGCGTGAGCAAGCTGCCGCTGGAGGAGCGCTACCGCTATGTGGCCTGGATGATCGATAACGGGCGCAAGCATGGGGTGAAGCATGTGCGCGAGCCGCGCGGGGTGACGTTGTAGATTCGATTGGCAATCGAATCGGTTTGGGAGCGGGGAACTTCTAGTGCCACTCGAATCTACCTTTTCACAAACAACTCCGAGCACACGAAGGCCTCGACGAGGTCGCGCAGGCGGTAGTCCTTCGCCTTGCTGGCGGCGGCGATGGTCTTCAGTGGCGCACGATCATCGAAGCTCATGCTGCGGCGGAGGCCGTAGGTGGCGAGTTTTTCGATGAAGGTGTGGTTGAAGGTGTCGAGGTCGGCGAGGAGCAGGGCTTTGAATTCTTCGGGCGTCTGGTAGGCTCGGCCATCGGGGAGTTTGCCGGCGGGATTGACCTTGGGGTTCGCGCCGGTGCCGTCGGTGACTTCTTCGGTGCGCCAGCGGCCAATGGCGTCGTAGTTTTCAAAGGCGAGGCCGAGGGGGTCGATCTTCGCGTGGCATGAGGCGCAGTTGGCGTCGTGGATGTGGGCTTCGAGCTTCTGGCGCAGCGTGGCTTTCGCGGCATCAATAGGATTGGGCACGATGGGCTCGACATTGGCAGGCGGTGGCGGTGGGGTTTTGCCAAAGATGGCCTCGCTGAGCCACACGCCGCGATGCACGGGGCGATGCCGCGTGCCGTCGGAGGTGAGCGACAAGATGGCCGCCTGGGTAAGCAGGCCGCCGCGTCGGCTGTCCGCTGGCAAGGACACGCGTTGGAAGTCGTCGTGCGCCGGGCCAGTGTCTGGCACGCCGTAGAATTGTGTGAGGCGGGAGTTCAGCATGCTCCAGTCGGAGTTCAGGAATTCACGCAGCGTGAGGCCGTCTTGCAGCACTTGGCGAAAGAAAGCTTTTGACTCGCCGACCATGCTCTTTTCCAGATTCGCGTCGTAGTCGGGGTAGAGCTTCTTGTCCGGCGGGAAGCGGCCCACTTTGCGCAAGTGCAGCCATTGCGAGGCGAAGGAGTCGGTGAAGCGCACGGAGCGTGGATCGGCCAGAAGACGTGCGACTTGCTGGGAGAGCACGGCTTTGTCACGCAGCTTTCCTTGTTCGGCCAAGGCGAGCAGCGCGTCGTCCGGCATGGTGCTCCAGAGCAGGTAGGAGAGGCGGGAGGCGATCTCCCAATCGTTGAGCGTGTGGCGGTCGGCATCCTCGTCGCCCTCGGCGATGAAGATGAAACTCTTCGAGCAAAGGATGGACAACATGCCTGCCTTCACGGCATCGAAGAACTTCTCACCTGCGGTGATCTCGGCCTGCACGATGGCGACGTAGCCATCGAGTTCAGTCGCGGTCACAGGGCGGCGAAAGGCACGCTGCGCGAGTCTGCTGAGGCCATCACGCACTTGTTGCATGTCACCCTCCACGCGCGGCAGATACTCGTCGCGGCGCTGTTGCTCCTCTTCAGTGATGATGGGGCCTTTCCAACTCACGGCGTCCATGATGAGGAAGGGATAACGCGGGCGGCCCTGCTCATCGGTGAGCTTCATCTGCCAGGGGATGCGGCCATCTTTCGTGCTGATGAAGGGGCGATTGCCATGGCGACCCGAGCGCGGGTTGTTCGATGGCCCAGGCACTTCATTGATGACGCTGATGTTTGGCCGGCCCTTGGGCAAATGGGCGCGGAAGGTCACGGTGATGGGTTTGTCCTCGGGCGCGATGATGTCCTGCTCATGCAGCACGCGGTCGAGCTTGGCCTCATAGACATAGAGGCGCGGTGCGCGGCCATTCTCCGGTTTCAGGCCGCTGAGTGTGTAGCTGATCTCGTAGATACCCGCTTCTGGCAGCGGCTCTGGCGGGCTGGAGTAGCGGAAGATGTCACCCGGCCACATCTCAAAGCGCACCTTGTCCAGCAGGCCGAGCGCACTGAGCCGCTCATGATGGCGCTCGTCGATCTGCTTCTCCTCGATGGCAGGCTTTGAGGCGACATAGAGCGTTGGCTTCTTCACCGGATAAGCCTCCGCCAGCACCGTCTCCGCAGCGGCGAGATACTTCTCGATGTTTGAGGGCGAGAGCGTCATCACCGAGCCGATGCGCTCGAAGCCGCGCCACTCGGCATCTTCCAAAAAGCCACCCGGATCAGTGGCATCGAAATGCACGCCGATGAGATCGCGCACGCTATTCACATACTCGTCCCGCGTGAGGCGATTGTAGGAAACGCGCCCGCGTGCGGCCATGCGGGCTGATTCGCCTTCCTTCATCCGCGCCGCCAACCACTCGACCACACTCCCGCTCTCCTGAGTCGAGGGCTGCTTCTTCTCTTTCTTCGGCGGCATCTCGCCCGAGTTGATGCGCTCCATGATCTCCAGCCATTGCGGCGTGTCCTCGAAGCCGATCTTGGAGGAGAGATTGTCGATGCGGAAGTCGCCCTTCTCTGAGTCCTCGTCGTGGCACTTGATGCAGTGCGTGTCGATGTAGGCCTGCACCTTCGGATCGAGCGCAGCAGCGGCTAATGACGAATGCAGAATGACGAGGATCGAAGCGAGGCGCATGGATTTAAACATGATGACTTGATACTGCATTCAAATCACCTCGCTCACCGGGCCGAGGCTATCGACGAACTGCTCGGCGTTCACTTCCATCTTTTGCAGCATAGTAACCATGACGTTGCTCAACCGGGCTTTCTCGTCCTTCGGTTTGCCGCAGAGGGCTTTCCATTCGTCGTAGCTGAGGTTGTAGTCTTCCTTCAGATGCGGGCGGTTGTAGTCGATGTGTTGGCCGTGCTTGAGGCCGAGGTTCTTGCCGCCGGCGAGAAGGATCGGCAGGTTGCTGTTGCTGTGGCTGTGGCCGTAGCTCATGCCGCTGCCAAAGAGGATCATGGTGCGGTCGAGCAGGGCTTCGTCGCCATCTTTGACGGCGCGGAGTTCATCGAGGAAGTGCGCGAACTGCTGCATGATGAAGGCATCACTCTTCGCGAGCCGATCGAGGATGAGGGGATCGCCGTTGTGGTGCGAGAGATTGTGGCGGGCCTGCGTGATCTGGATTTCGGGAATGGCGAGGCCGTTGCCTTCGCTGCCGTTCATGTAAGTGACGACGCGGGTCATGTCGGTGCGCAGGGCGAGCACGATGAGGTCAAACATGGTGCGCCAGTATTCGCCAGCTTGGGCTTTGGAAACATCACGCTTGAAGGGCGCGGCGAGTTTCGGATTCACGACGGGCTTGGGCACGTCGAGCCAGGATTCGAGGCGCTCGGTTCGCTGCTCTACATCGCGCACGGCGTGGAGGTATTCGTCGAGCTTGGTGCGGTCCTCAGTGCCGAGGGCGAGGCGGAGGGACTTCGCGTTGCCGAGCACGGCATCGAGCACGCTGCGGCGTTTGGTGAAGCGTTTGCGCTGTTCTTCGATGCCACCGGCTTCCTCGCCGAACAAACGATCAAAGACGCGGCGCGGATTGTCATCCGCCGGAAGCGGCACGCCGTCGCGCGAGTAGGCGAGGCAGTCGCCATTGCGTCCGCCCGAGCCGATGGAAAGCTCCAGCGAGGGCAGGCGTGTCTGCGTGCCGGTGACCTCGGCCATGAGCTGATCCACGGAGACGGAGTTGACGTATTTTCGCCCGCTTTGCGCGTCGATCTTCGCGCCCGTGAGCCACGTTTCCGCGCAGACATGTGCCTGGCCGATGCCATTCGGATGATGCAATCCGCTGAAGACCGTGAAGTCATCGCGATGCTTCTCCAGCGGCTGCAAGGAAGGCGACAAATCGTAGCCACGACCCGCCTTCGTGCATTGCCAAGCCATGCCGTTCACGCCATTCGGGATATAGACAAACACGCTGCGCCGTGGCTTGCTCGCCGCAGCAGCTGCCGCACTGGCGCGAAGCGGAATCATGGCATTGAGCAATGGCAGCGCCACAGTGGTGCCGAGGCCGCGCAGGAAGTGACGACGATTGAGGAGCCAGCGCTGGGATTGGATGTTGGACATGGGGGGAGAAATGAACTCCATCATTACCCACTTCACCCGCTACCCCTTGCAACAACTCTCCTCCGAGTTCTCGGGGACAGGCTGACCTCTCGGATACAAGGCCGCGCCACGGCCGCAGGCATTAATTCGTTTTTACTCGTCAACTACGGAGCACTGAACACCACCCGCCCGCTGAGCTTGGGCGAGGTGGCCACGGTTTCGCCAGTGCCGGGGATGCTGGGCTGGAGGAAGTAGCCGTAGCCTTGCGTGGTGGGCACGCTGCCGCTGAAGGTGCGGACAATTTGGCCGTTGAACGGGGCGAGGCGCGCAGGCGTGCCGGGCAGGGTGAAGCTGCCAGCGAACAGACCCGTGGGCGCGGTGAAGGTGGTGATGGCAACTTTGTTGAGGTTGGTGGAAGTCGCCAAGTTGTAGGCGGCGACGGTGGCGGTGTTGGTGAGGCCCGTGGTGCTGGGGTTGCTGACGCGGATGAGTTGGTTGAACTCAAGGCTGCTAGGCGTCGCCAAATCCAAGCCACCGAGAGTGAAGGCGAGCTTGGCATTCGTCGCAGTGACGGGCATGACGGCGGGCGCGGGCAGGCCGAGCACGCGCTGGCCTTTGTCGGGCGCGTCGTAGGTGCTGCCGTTGGCGGCGAGGGCGATGGGGCCAAAGCCGGCTTTGTACGCGGTGTCTTTGTCGGTCGCGGCCAGCGTGGGCTTCAGCCAGGTGAGACTGCCTGCGAGGGTGTTATCGGCAGGGGCGTTGGGCGCGGTGGCGGCGGTGACGACGAGCGGGCCGTGGATGCTGCCTTTGTTGCCATGCAGCACGGTGTAGAGCAGCACTTCGCCATGCTGGCCGATGAAGGTGCTGCACAGCAGCTTGCTGCCATCGGGGAGCTGGCCGGTGATGTTCAGCGCGCCGTTGGTATCGCTGACGATGAAGCTGCCGAAGCCATAGCCGCCGGGGATGGTGGCGCTGGTGCTGGTGGGCGGCGTGGGGGTGCTGATGATGAAGTTGTGCTGGGCCTTGTAGGCGGTGGCTTTGTGCAGCGTGGCGGCGACGCTGCTCCAGGCATTGCCCCAGCCGGTGACGAGGCTTGTTTGGCTGTTGCTGGCGTTGTGCAAGGTGTTGTCGGTGGGCGTGCTGCTGAGGCTGTCTTGCGTGGCATCGAGCTTGAGATCGAGGGTGTAAGGTGTGCCTGGGATGGCTGCGGTGAGCGTGGGGTGATCGGCGTCGGCAGCGCTGACTTCGAGTTGGCCAGTGAAGCTCTTGGTGGTGACGCCTTCGATGATTTTGCCATCTACGCCGCCAAGCGCGGAGACGTTCATTTGCCAGCGCGCGCCAAGGTTCGGCGTTGGGCCGAGGTTGAGAGTGGTGCTGCGCTCGATGAGGCCGTTGAAGGTGCCGACGACGCCTGCGGGCAACGGCACGACGTGGATGGTAAAGGTCAGCGTGGCAGCGGCTTTGCCTGCGGTGTCCGTGGCGATGGGGCCAGCGGCGTTGCTAGCCTTCACGGTGACGTTGTAGTTCGTGGCGGTGGTGCCCGTCATGGTTGGGCGACCGCTGAGCAGGCCGTTGCTGTTGTTCAACGTGAGGCCTGGCGGCAGGTTGGTGGCGACGTAGGTGACGGGGGCATTCGTCGTGGGGATGACCAGCTCGAAGTAACCACCGACGATGGCTTCAAACGGCGAGCCGACGAGCGGGCCGAGCGTGGGCTTCACGACGGCGGCCTGGGTGATGGTGTGCGCGACGCCGCCGATCTTGATGATGCCAATGCGCACGCTGGTCGTGGTGTTGGGCTGCACGGTGATATGGACGATGCCATTGCCGACGCCGCTGGCGGGCGCGACGCTGGCCCAGGCGAGGGCTTCGGTAACGGCCCACGAGCCGCTGGTGGTGATGGCGACGGGGTAGCTACTGGGGTTCTCAAAGGCTGTGCCCTCGGCGAAGATGGACTTGGTGGTGATGTCGAGCATGGCGCTGCCAGGCGTGACGGTGACGCTGCCGACGTTGGTGCCGCCTTCGCCATCGCTGATGGTGTAGGTGAAGGTAGCGCTGGCATTCGCGCCCGTGCCAAAGGCCGCGTTGGCGGTGAAGACGAGTTGATTGGCAACGATGGCGAGCGTGCCTGCGGTGGTCGGTGCGACGGCGCTCTTGGCGGTGATGGTCAAGCTATCGCCATCGGCATCGGTGTCGCCGTTGAGCACGTCGATGGTGGTCGCGGCACTGGCGAGGGCGAAGGCGGTATCGTTGTCGGCGACGGGCGCGTGGTTAGCCGTGGTGAAGGTTTTATCAAGCCCGAGCGCGTTGCCGAGATCGCCATCGACGCGCACTCGGTAATGGAAAAGCGTGTGTGGTGGCAAGCCCGTGAGCTGCGTGGAGACAGCGACTGTACCCGTGGCGGTGAAGGGGCCAGCGAGTGGCACCGTGGTGCCGTAGGCCGTCGTCGGCCCATATTCAAAAGCCACATCGCGCGGCTGGCCTTTGGCGTCGATGCTCGCGTTTAAAGTAGCACGCGCGATGTCGATAACCATGCCCGCTGGGTCGAAGTCGAGGCCCGTCGCGACGTTGGTGGTGGCCGTGGGCAGCACGGCGGGAGCGCCCGTGGCATTGAGCTGGATGTTGAAGGGTGTGGCGGTGATGTCGTTGTTGACGAGGTTTAGAAAGGCGGTCTTCGCGCCGCTGGAGGTCAGCTTCGCCTGCACGGTGAAGGTGGTGCTATCCAACGAACCAACGCTGAGCGTGGGCTGGTCGGTGATGGTGAACATCGCGGCGTTGGTGCCGCTGACGGTGACGTTGCTGAGCGTGAGCGCTTGGCCACCCGCATTGCGCACGGTGAAGGTGACGGGTATCAGCACATTGAGTCCGAGGGTGCCGAGGTTAATAGTATCGCCATCGTCGAGAACATTGTTGAGCGGATACTCGACGACGATCTTCGGCGGTGCGGGCGCGAATGGTGCCTGGAAGGCGCTCCACCCACTGCTGCTGTTGTGAAAGCCGCTGAGGCAACGCGCCCGTCCCCGCAGGATGCCGCCAGTCACGGGCAAGTTCAGCCCGGTGAGCTGCCAGCCGCCCGTGATGCGCGTGCCATCGCCGAGCACGGTGAAGGTGTTGCCGCCATCGGTGGAGAGATCGAAGCTGACATCTTCGGCTTCCGGCAAGGCACCGCCGCGCAGCCACTCGACGGTGGTCTGGCCGACGTTGGCGATGCTCTGCGGCGTGGTGCTGTTCATGATGCGCGCGAGGTAGCCACGAGGGAAGGCAGCGATGGCATCGAACTGGCCACCAATCACGATCTTGCCACTCTCCAGCACCATGAGGCTATCGGTTTGCGCCGTCGCTCCATTGTTGAAAGTAGCGATGGGATTAAAGACCGTGTCGAGCACACCCGTAGCGCTGAAGCGTGCGACAGAACCACGGGCGGGGCCAGGGGTTGAGCCGACGTAGGTGTTAGCGAAGTAACCGCAGAGCAGGGCACCGCCATCGGCTTGCAGAATCAAGGAGCGTGCATCTCCAGCGACGCCTGCGGTGTAGCTGTCATCAACCACGCCCGCACTGCTGAGCAAGACGAGGCCGTTATGCAAGTTATCGGCGCTGGTCGAACTGACGAGCAGCCGCTGATCGGGCAACAAACGGATGATGGATAGCGCTCCGATGAGGGGAGGATCGAAGGTCGTATCGAGTGCGCCAGTCGTGGACACACGAGCGATGCCGGCGCGTGCTGTGGCACCGATGGCATCCACTTGACCACCGAAGACGATCTTGCCGTTGGCCTGCACGACGATGCTCTCCACGGCAGTCTGGGTGTCGTCGTAGCTGAAGGTGAGGGCACCGGCATTGAAGGTCGTATCGAGCGCCCCTGCGGCAGTGAGCCGGGCGATGCACTTCCGCGCGGTGGCTCCGACTTTGTTGAAATAGCCACCGACCAATATCTTGCCATCCGGCTGCAAGGCCATGCACTCGATGGTGCCGTAGAAGCCGCTGATCGGATCAGTGGGGAAGAAGACGATGTTGGGGTTGAAGGTCGCATCCACGGTTCCATCGGCGTTGAGCAGGGCGATGTTGTTGCGTGCGACGAGGGTGCCATTGTCCGTGCCTTGCCGGATGCCTGAGAAGCTGCCAGCGATGAGTATCTTCCCAGTCTCCAGCACCATCATGCACTGGATGCCGCCCATCATGCTGGCGTTGAAGCTGGTGTCCACCGTCTCATCCGCATTGAGCCGCAGGATGCCTTGATGCGCGGGGTCTTCGTTGAAGAAGCCTCCGACGAGGAGCTTGCCATCGGACTGCAAGGCGGTGGCGCGCACGGTGGCATTGATGCCGACGAGGTTGAGCGTGGGATCGAGATCGCCTGGAACAATGCTGGCCGCGCGATTCACCGTGAGCGTGTAGGTCTTCGTGGTGGTGCCGTTCTGTGCGGTGACGATGATGGTGAAGACGTTCGCGCCATTGACAAGGCTGAGCGAGGCGGCCACACCCGAGGCTGCGGCGTTGCCATTGATGGTCATCGTGGCGTTCAACTCGGCGAGCGTGGGTGTGACAGTGATGAATACGACATGCGACTGCACGTTGGCCGTGTAGAAGAGTGTATTGGCCGCAAAGGCTGGCGTGAAGACAGCCGACGTGGCGGCCAGCGAGGCGAGGTTCGCGTTCGATGAGAGCAACCCGGTGCCGGTGAGGGCGATGGTGAAGTCCGGGGTCGCTGGGTCGTTGCTCGTGATGTGCAGGGTCGCGCTGCGTGTGCCGATGGCTGAGGGTTTGAAGACGACGTTGAACGTGCGCGTCGCTGCCACAGCCATGTTCGGACTGCTGAGCTGCACCACCGAGAAATCGCTGGCGTTGGGGCCGGTGATGGCGGCGAGCACTGGCTTCAGTGTGTCCGTGCCTTCATTGAGCAGCGTCAGGCCGAAGGTGGCACTGCTGGCCCCGACCTCCAGCGCCCCGAGATTGAGCGTGTAGGAGCCGCTGCTGATGTAGGTGCTGGCGGGGTATTGCACGCGCAACTGCGGTGTGCCCGCAGGCGTGATCGCCTCGCTGATGATGGGCATGAGTGAGCCTTGGAAGTAGCCACCCAAGGTTGCTGCGCGAGCGCGCAGGAAGCTACCCGTCACACTCGTGCCCGTGAGCTGCCAGCCGCCTGCGATGCGGGTGCCAGCGCCGAGCAGTGTCCAGGTGGTGCCATTGGTGGATTGATCAAACTGCACGCTGGCCACCTCCGGCATGGTGCTGCCGCGCAGCCATTGCACGCTGGTGGCGGTGGGGGCTGTGAGCGTCTCAGTAGCCACATCGTTTAGCACACGCTTCAGGCCTGCTCCTTTGCTGCCGACCAGCAGGCGACCATCGCCTTGCAGCATTAGGCCGAGCACTTCGGTGGTGGCGAGGCCGTCGGCATTGAAGGTGGTGTCGAGCGTGCCGTCTGCATTGAGCCGCGCGACCCTGTTGCGCGGCGTGCCATTCAAGCCAGTGAACTTACCGCCGATGATGACCTTGCCATCGGCCTGCAGCACTATCGACCGCACCTTGTAGCCAGGATCGCCATCATAGGTGAGCGAGGTGAAGGTCGCATCCAACGCGCCCGTGGCCGTGAGTCTGACAGCGCCCGTGTAGCCGTCCACGAGGAGCTTGCCATCCGGCAGCCGCAGCGCCACCTGCGATCCATTAGCCAAGAACCCGGCATCGAAGGTCGTGTCCAGCACGCCAGCGCTCGTCAACTTCGCCATGCCGTAGCGCGTCACACCACCCACGCTTCCGATGCTGCCGATGATAAAGATGCTGCCATCTGGCTGCACGATGAAAGAGTTGGGATAAGGTTGCCCGAGCACGGGATTGAAGGCCGCGTCCAGCGTGCCGTTGCTATTGAGCCGAGCGATGTTGGTGCGCGCCGTGGCACCGACTTGGCTGAAGTAGCCCGTGATCAATATCTTGCCATCCGCCTGCACGGCCATGCTGTTGATGCTATTGCCAGTGATGTCCGCATCAAAGGTCGTATCCAGCGAGCCATCCGCATTCAGCCGGGCAATGCCCCTGCGCAGACCGTCCGAATAGGGTGGCCCTGGCGAGATGACGGTGGTGAAACCGCCCGCGACGAGTATCTTGCCATCCGCCTGCACCGCCACGGCATAGACCCAGCCATTGACGTAGCTTTTGAACGAGGCATCACGCGAGCCGTCCGCGTTCAAGCGAGTGAGCTTGCCTTGATAAAGACCATCGGCCTGCTCGTGACTGCCCCCCACGATGATCTTGCCATCCGACTGCACGGCCATGCCAAAGACTTGAAGGTCACCAAACGACACGGTAAGCGCGGCAGTAGGGAAGCCAGATTCCACATCGCCCGGTGCGGCGATGGCTGCGAGAGATGCCGAGATCAGGGCGAGGACAAGACGAGTGCAAGAGCGGTGCAGGGCAATCATGGTGTGGACTGGAAAGTTTCCTCGACGTGGTAAAAGGTCGCCCCCATAGCCACAAGACGACCTGGATTTTACCATGATCGAATATCAGAAACGGTAGCCGTGAAAGAGGTGGCAGGCAAGCGACGCAACCAGCCCAGTGCGAGCGGCATTATCGCTTCAAGAACAGCGGACTCGTGACCAGGGACTCGATCAATGAGGTGAGCTTGTAGTTCGTTGCTTTGGCCTGCTCGGCGATGCGCTTCAGCTCTTCGCGGTCGGAGAAGGTCATGCCGCGACGCAGGGCGTAGGTGGCGAGTTTTTCGGTGAAGGCGGCGGCGAATTTGTCGGTGTCGGCGAGTAGGATTTTTCTAAGTTCGAGGGAGTCGGCGAACTTGCGGCCATCGGGCAGCACGCCGCTGGGATCGAGCGCGGGATCAGCGCCGGTGCCGTCGCGCACGGTCTCCACGGTGCGCCAGCGGCCAATGGCGTCATAGTTATCGAAGGCGATGCCGAGCGGGTCGATCTTGCTGTGGCAGGCAGTGCAGTTGGGGTCGGAGCGGTGTTGCTCTAGCTTCTGGCGCACGGTGGATTTTTGGGTATTCGGCGCGGGGGTGTTGAGCGCGGGCACGTTCGCAGGTGGTGGAGGCGGCGGTCTGCCGATGATGGACTCCAGCAGCCACACGCCGCGATGCACGGGGCGATGCCGCGTGCCATCGGAGGTGAGGCTGAGGATGGAGCCCTGGGTGAGTAGGCCACCGCGATGATCCTCGGGCTTCAAGGCGACACGCTGCATGGCATCGCCACGGATGCCGCTGATGCCGTAGTGCTCGGCGATGCGTTCGTTCAGCATCGTCCAGTCGGAGTAGAGGAACTCGCGCAGGTGGCCGTTGCGCCGCATCATTTCGCCAAAGAAAGCAACGGTCTCCGCGATCATGCTGCCTTCCAGATTTTCGTCGTAGTCGGGATACAGCGCCTTGTCCGGCGCGAACATGCCCACCTTGCGAAGCTGGAGCCACTCGCGCGGAAAACTGCGAGCGAACGCGGCGCTCCGCTCATCGTCAAACATACGTTTCAGCTCGGCGCGGAGGACGCCCGGCTCGTGCAAAGTGCCGCTGCGGGCGAGGCCGAGCAGCTTGTCATCCGGCATGGTGCTCCAGAGGAAATAGGAGAGGCGGGAGGCGAGTTCGTGGTCGCTCAATTGCTGGCGCGTCTTTTTCGATTCGCCCTGCTCAAGATACAGAAAACTGTCTGAGCACAGCACCGCCACGAGCGAGCCGCGCACGGATTGCTCGAAGCTCTCGCCAAGTTTTTTTGACTGCTCATAGGGCTGCATGAGCTGCTCCACCTCCGCCGCCTGCACGGGACGCCGCCACGAACGCTCGGCGAACTTCGCGATGATCTCGCGGGCATCCTGGCTCGAAAAGATGCGCTGATGCGCGGCGGTGGGCCAGGATTCGACGATGGGGCCGTCCCATTCCAGCGAGTCGATGATCAGCGTGGGCTGGATGGGCTTGAAGTCATCGTCGCTGAGCTTGAGCTGCCATGGCACGCGGCTGCGCATGTTGGTGAAAGCATTGGGCGTGCCGCTGTGGCGTGACTTGCGGCCTTCGGGGTTCGGCCCCGGCACGGAGTTGATCACGCGCACCGGATAGCTGCCCGCCGTGAGATGCACGCGGGCTTCGATAGTGACGGGCTTATCCTCCGGCGCATCGACATCCTGCTCGATGATCGTTTTGTCCACCACTGGCATGTAGAGCTTCAGGCGCGGCGCACGTCCGCCTTCGGGCCGCAAGCCGCTGAGTTTGATGCGCACGAGGTAATCGCCCGTGTGCGGGATTTTGATGTTCCAAGTGTCAGTCGTGTAGTTGTTCGGCACGATCTCGATGCGCACCTTGTCCGCGATGCCACGCGCCTCGTATTCCTCTTTGAAACCCTTCCAACGGAAATCATACGGCCCCCAGTGGATCAGCTCGCGCTTCGGCTCGGGCCGCAATGACAGCGCCTCATCCAAGATCGCATCTGCTGCCGCGAGGTACTTCTCCACATGGAAGGGCGATAACGTCATCGCCGCGCCGATGCGCTCGAAGCCATGCCAGTCTGGATCTTCCGGCAGCCCCGTTGGTCCTTTGGCATCAAAGTTCACGCCCAGCAGATCACGAATTGTGTTCGCATACTCATCACGCGAGAGCTTGTGAAAGGTCACCCGTTCGCCGGATGACTGCCGCACGATTTCAGCCTCGCGGAGCTGCGTCGCGATCCAGTCCGCCACACGCGAGATTTCCTCTGGCTTGGGCCGCGCCTCATCCTCTGGCGGCATGTCGCCGGAGTTGATGCGGTTCATGATCTCCTCCCAGTGCGCCATGATTTTTGGCGATTGCAGATCGACCGCTAACGTGTCAACGCGCAGGTCGCCCTTCTGCCTTTTCACACCGTGGCAGCTCGTGCAATGCTGGGAGAAAAAGGGCTTCACCGTCGCATCCAGCCCATCCGTCACCGCAGCACTGGCAGCGCCTTGGAGTAAGGCGGAAACGGTGAGTGTGAGCAGCAAAAGCGGGAGGGGTCGATTCATGGGCGACAAGGAACGGCGACGGCCGGAATTTTATACATGTCACCGGAGTGTTCTGAAGCAGGAAAACGCCACTGATGAATGTGGGTGCCCAGCGCCATGAAAAAGGGGAACCAGCATTGCGGCTGATTCCCCTGCATCGGGCACGATGTTGCGATGAGATAGCCGAGTTACTTCGTCTCGGCAGTGGCCTCGCCAGTGGGCAGCTCTTTTTTGTTTTCGAGCACCTTGTCCACGAGGCCGTATTCAGCGGCTTGGGCACCTGTCATGTAGTTATCGCGGTCGGCATCTTTTTCGATCTGCTCGACGCTCTTGCCCGTGTGGTGCGCGAGGATTCGGTTGAGCCTGCGCTTGAGGTTGAACATGTACTCCACCGTGCGCTCAACATCGCTGGCCGTGCCGCGTGCGCCGCCGGAGACTTGGTGGATCATGATGTCGGAGTTGGGCAGGGCGTAACGCTTGCCCTTGGTGCCTGCGGTGAGCAGCACCGCGCCCATGCTAGCGACAAGGCCGATGGAGTAGGTGGCGATGTCGCAGGTGAGGAACTGCATCGTGTCATAAATCGCGAGGCCAGCGGTGACGCTGCCGCCGGGGCTGTTGACATAGATGTTGATGTCCTTCTTGGGATCCTGCATTTGCAGGAAGAGAAGCTGGGCGATGATGATGTTCGCCATCACGTCATTCACTTCACCCGAGAGGAAGATGATGCGATCCTTCAGCAGGCGGGAATAGATGTCATAGGCGCGCTCCTGGCGACCCTCGGTCTCGATGACGGTAGGTACGAGGTAACTGGAGCGTGGGGCGATGCTAGTGGGGGTATCGAAGTCGTTCATGCGGGTGGGGACTCAAGAGGCTTGTTTGGACGGTGTCAATACGCTGGGCGAAAATACAGGGATCTAATTTTTTGACGATCGTTGCGTCGGGCTCAATTCGCCGCGGCCTTCATCTCTTCTAGCTCGGCCCAGCGGCTGAATTTGCGTTCTAACTGGGTCTTCTTTTTTTCGATGTCGGCGAGGTAGCCCGGGGTTTCGGTGGTGAGTTTCACATACAGCTCGGGGTTGCAGAGGTCGGCTTCCATCTTGGCTAGTTCGGCTTCCAACGCGGGGATGGTGGCGTCGAGGTCGGCTAATTCGCGTGTCTCTTTTTGCGACATTTTGCGCCCTTTCGGGGCAGGGGCTGCGGAGGTTGACGTGGTACTCGATGCTAGGTTTTTATAAGCGGCGGCGCTGGCTTTGGCGGCGGCGATGATGGTGGCTCGCTTCTCGGTGTAGTAGCTGTAGTTGCCTGCGCAGAGGCTGATCTGTGCGTCTCCCTCGAAGGCGATCATGCGGTCGCAGACGCGGTCGAGGAAGTAGCGGTCGTGGCTGACGACGAGCACGCAGCCTTTAAAGGCGAGGATGGCTTCCTCCAACACGCGCATGGTGGCGAGGTCGAGGTCATTGGTGGGTTCATCGAGGATGAGAAAGTTGCCACCACGGCGCAATATTTTCGCCAGCAGCACGCGGCTTTGCTCGCCGCCGCTGAGTTCTTTGACGCGCATCGTGACTCGCTCATCGGTGAAGAGGAAGCGGCGCAGGTAGGTGCGCACATGCAGCTTCTCATCGCCGAAATCGACGAACTCGCTTTTGCCTGCGACTTCCTCCATGACGCTGTTCTCGGGGTTCAAGAGCAGGCGCTGCTGATCGACGTAGTTGAAGACGGTGCGCTTGCCGATGCTGACCTTGCCCTCGGTGGGCTCTTGCTCGCCCATGAGGATGCGCAGCAGCGTGGTCTTGCCCAGGCCGTTGCGCCCGATGATGCCGGTGCAGGTGCCGGGTTCAAAGCTGAGGTCGAGATTGCTGAAGAGCCAGCGCTCGGGGATCTTTGCGCCGATGTTCACCGCGTCGATGACGACGTTGGCGAGCGGGGGTGGCGTGGGGATGATGAGATCCATCACCAGCTCTTCTTCGGGCGCGTCGATGGCGTTCACGCGGTCGAATTCATCGAGCCGTGAGCGGGCTTTGCTGCGTTGCGCTTTCACACCCGCGCGGACGAATTCCAGCTCTTTACGCAAGAAGACTTGGCGGCGGCGCTCGGAGCCTGCTTCGAAGCTATCGCGCAGGGCTTTGCTCTCCAGGTAGGCGGTGTAATTGCCCGCGTGGCTGAAGGCTTTGCCGTCGTCGATCTCGATGATTCGCGTGGCGATGCGGTCGAGGAAGTAGCGGTCATGCGTGACGAACAAGGTCGCGCCAGTGTAGTCCTGGAGGTACTTTTCCAGCCACAGGATCGACTCGGCATCCAGATGGTTGGTCGGCTCATCGAGCAGCAATAAATCGGGCTGCGCGACGAGCGTGCGAGCGAGGGCGACGCGACGTTTTTCACCGCCGCTGAGACCGCTGACGATGCGATCCGCAGGTGGCACGCCGAGTTCCATCATCGCGGTTTTGATACGTGTCTCTAGGCCCCAGCCATCGTGGATGGTGATCTGGTGCAGCAGCTCGGCTTCTTGATTGCCACTCACGTCGCCGGATTCGTAGCGCTCGATCATGTCGAGAACGGCCTGACCACCCGAGCGCACATTGTCGATGACGCTGGCGTTTTCATCCAAAGTAAACTCCTGGGCGAGGTAGCCGATGATGATGCCGTTGCGCGTGGAGACGATGCCCGAGTCGGGTTTTTCCTGGCCGGCGATGATGCGCATGAGGCTGCTCTTGCCACAACCGTTGCGCCCGACGAGGCCGACTTTTTCGCCCTCATGCACGGCCATGGTGGCGTCTTTGAACACTTGCTGGAGGCTGAACTGAAGGCAGAGGTCTTTCGCAGAGAGAACGGTGGGGGTGATAGTCGCAGCCATGAATAGGTGGGGTCGAAACGGGGGGCGAGAGTGGGGAACAGGATCGCATCAAGATCAAGGCGGCATCACGAGGTGGTGAAGAGCCGAATCTGAGATCCAGGAAGGGCGCGACGATTCCACAACGCCAAGCCAAGAGTCGTCTGTGGCGTGGCGTATCCCTCCACAGTCCCCAGCCCTATGAAGACAGCCGCGCACACTCCGACTCGTTTCGGCCCTGATGGGCGAGGCGGGGTTGTGCTCGCGGTGCTCATGTTGGCCACGCAAAACGCTTCCGCTGTGGATTATGCCAAGGACATCAAGCCATTGCTCAAAGCCCGCTGCTACACCTGCCACGGAGCGCTGAAACAGAAGGCCGAGCTACGCCTCGATACGGCGGCGGCGATGCGCAAAGGCGGCGATAGTGGCGATATTTTACTGCGCGAACACGCCCTGCTGCTGGAGCGCGTGACGACGACTGACAAAGACGATCGTATGCCGCCCGAGGGCGAAGGCTCAGCACTGAATGCCGAGGAAGTCGCGAAGCTCAAAGCTTGGCTCGATGCTGGTGCGCCCGCGCCTACAAACGAAGCGCCCGAGGCCGATCCACGGGCGCACTGGGCCTACCAGTCCCCGCTGGCTTCGGGGCAATCGCTCGATGCATTACTCGCAGCTCGACTGGCCTCGAAGCAACTGAAACCACAGCCCGAGGCCGCGCCAGAGATTTGGCTGCGCCGCGTGTATCTCGACCTCATCGGCCTGCCACCATCGCCTGCGGACAGTGCGGCTTTTTTAAAGGATAGCTCACCGCAGGCACGCCAGCGTGTCGTCGATCATCTGCTCAACACGCCGCAGTACGGCGAGCGCTGGGCGCGGCACTTCATGGACATCTGGCGCTACTGCGACTGGTATGGCCTGGGCGCACAGTTGCGCCACAGCCAGAAACATCTATGGCACTGGCGCGACTGGATTGTGGAATCGCTAAACGCCGACAAAGGCTATGATCGCATGATCGTGCAGATGCTCGCGGCAGACGAGTTGGCTCCCGAGGATCGCGATAATCTGCGTGCCACGGGCTTCCTCGCACGCAGCTATTATCTCTTCAATCGCACGACATGGCTGGATGAGACCATCGAGCACACTTGCCGTGCTTTCCTTGGTGTGACGATGCAGTGCGTGAAGTGCCACGACCACAAATACGATCCCATCGAACAGGCCGACTACTACCGCATGAGAGCCATTTTCGAGCCCGTGCATGTGCGCCTTGATCCCTGGCAGGGCGAGCCTGACTTCGAGAAAAATGGCCTGCCGCGAGTCTTTGATCTGCACCTCGATACGCCGACGTACCGCCACATCCGAGGTGATGAGAAGAACGAAGACAAAAGCAAACCGCTGCAACCCGGCGTGCCTGCGGTGCTGTCCTTTGCTGCCTTCCAGCCCAGCGCTGTGCCCCTGCCTCAGACCTCGTCGCAGCCCGTGCGACTGCCCTTTGTGCTCGATGACCAACTGCGTGCGGCGAACCAACAGCTCGAAGCAGCGCGGGCGAAAAACGATAGCGCCGCCAGCAAAACAGCCGAGCTACGCGGCGCGATGATCCGTGCCTTGTTTGCCGCTGAAAAAGCTAAGGCGGACAAGCCGCTCGCCCAAGCGGCGGCTGCCGCTGAGGCGAACTACAAACTGGCGCAAGCCGAAGCTGCGCTCGCCAAAGTGGAGCAAGATACGAAGGCCACCGATGCCGACAAAAAGCTGAAAGCAGCGCGTGAAGCCCTTGAGAAGGCAAAGGCAAAAGCGGTGGCTCCCGGTGCCGCCTACACCGCCCTGCCTGCCAGTTTAAAAGCCCAGGAAGGCCCCGAGGAAACCAACAACGCCACGGTGCAATCTTACCCCGAGAGCAGCACGGGACGCCGCCTCGCCTTCGCCCAGTGGGTAGCGGACAAGCGCAATCCCCTCACCGCTCGCGTGCTGGTGAATCACCTGTGGACGCGGCACTTCGGAGCCTCACTGGTGCCTGATGTGGGCGACTTGGGACGTCGCAGCGCGCCGCCACTGCATCAGGATGTGCTCGATACGCTGACGGTCGATTTCATGAATCATGGCTGGAGCCTGAAGCACCTACATCGCGCGATGGTGCTCTCGGATTTGTATCGCCGCTCCTCGTCCAATGCTGGTGCTGAGGCGCAAACGCTCGCTGCTGATCCCGACAATGCCTGCTACTGGCGCATGAATCCACGCCGCATGGAGGCGCAAGTGGTGCGCGATAGCTTACTCCAACTCGCGGGCAAACTTGACCTCACGCTCGGTGGCCCGAGCCTTGATCCTGCGGCCTCGGAAACTAGTCCGCGCCGCTCGCTCTACTTCATCCAGAACGCCGATGTGGAGCACCGATTCCTCGCCACCTTCGACAACGCCAACGTGCTTGAATGCTACCGCCGCAATGAAAGCATCGTGCCGCAGCAGGCCCTGGCGTTGACCAACAGCAAGCTCAGTCGCGAGTGCGCTGAGGCTCTGGCGGTAAAAATGAAGGCCATCGGCGATGCGGCGTTCATCCCACAGGCTTTCCTTTTCGTGCTGGGCCGAGCCGCGAGCGAGGCCGAGCAGTTGGCTAGCAGCTCAGGTCTGGCCGCTTTGCAAAACAACCGCAGTTTGTTTTTACAGGCGCTGTTCAACCACAATGATTTTGTCACCTTGCGATGAGCCCTATCACTGCCCCCACGCCCTTCCTGCGCCGCGACATCCTCGGGGGTCTTGGCGGCATCGCCGTCACCGCGATGATGGCGCGTGAGGTGAAGGCCGAGGACGCCTGGCAGCCACCGAGCGGCTTGCCCGTTCTCCCGCAAAAGGCTAAGCGCGTGATCTGGCTGTTCATGCGTGGCGGCGTGAGTCACATGGAGAGCTTCGACCCGAAGCCCGCGCTCACCACGTATGCTGGAAAAACCATCGACGAGACGCCCTTCAAAAGTGTGCTCTCGCCCGAGAAACTGAAGAACGTGCGCGTAGTCGTGGTGAACGATGCCAACGGCAAACAGCGCAACGTCATCTACCCGCTGCAAGTCGGCTACAAGCGCTACGGCCAGTGCGGCATCGAGATCAGCGATTGGTTCCCGCACATCGGCTCCTGCGCTGACGAGATCGCCTTCATCCGCAGCATGTGGACGACGGATAACAACCACGGAGCCCAGGTGCAGTTTGCCAGTGGTCGGCACATGCTGGAGCCGCGCGTGCCCACCCTCGGCGCGTGGGCCACTTACGGCCTCGGAGCGATGTCTGACGAGCTGCCAGCCTTTATCAACATGGGGCCGCGCTACTTCGACGTACGCGATGGCCACTACCTCGGGCCAGCCTACGACGCGGTGAATTTGAAGGTCGATCCGAAAAACCCGCTCACCTTTGCTGCGCCCGAAATCGCCATTGGCCAAGGTGCCCAAGCAGCGCAGTTCGACCTCGTGCATCGGCTCAATGAACTTACCGCCGAAGCCTACCCTGGCGACAAAACACTGCTCGCGAGAATGAAGAGCTACCAGCTCGCCTACAAGATGCAGACCGCTGTGCCCGAGACCATGAATCTCGACACCGAGAGCGAAGCCACGAAGCAGCTCTACGGCATGGATGACAAGGTGGCGGCCCCATTTGCCCGCCAGCTCATCGTCGCACGCAGGCTCGCAGAGCGTGGCGTGCGCTTCATCCAAATCCAACACGGCGACGGTGCCGCAGGCGCGTGGGATGCCCACTCGGGGCTGAAGAAAAACCACGCCTCGCTCGCCGCCCAGGTGGATAAACCCATCGCTGGGTTGCTGAAGGATCTAAAACAACGCGGCCTGTTGGACGACACGCTCGTCGTCTTCGCCACCGAGTTTGGCCGCACGCCTGGCACCCAGGGCAGCGATGGTCGCGACCATCATCCGTATGGCTTCAGCGTGTGGCTGGCAGGCGGTGGCACGAAAGGCGGAACCATCCACGGCAGCACCGATGAACTCGGCTTCCACGCCGTGGAGCACCCTCACTATGTCACCGATGTCCACGCGACGATCCTGCGCTTGTTAGGCCTTGATCCCCACAAGCTGGAGGTGCCAGGGCGCAAGCGGCTAGAGCGCGACTTCGGCGAAGTGATTCCGCAGATACTTGCCTGAGCGCAGGGTTTGCTCACGGCTTCGTGTGCGCCTTGAAGAACTTCACAATCGCCGCTGGTGCCTGGGGAATGAACTGGTGACCACCGGGATGGAGCAGAGTGATGACGGGCATGGCGAGCTTGGACTCGTAGATCGTGCCGCCTTGCTGGGACTCCCAGGGCTTGCCTTCGCCGCATTGGTTGAGCTTGCGCAGCGCCTCAATCGTTTGCTGCTGCCAGGCGAACTTTACCAGCGGATCGGTCTGCCCAGCGACATGCAGCACAGGCTTGGGCTTTAGCTTGTCCAGCAGTGTGGGAGCCGCCGCCGCCGAAGGAGCCATGGCCGTAAACAGGTCGCCACGCTCGGCCCAGAGCAGGTAAGTGAAGCCGCCGCCATTCGAGTGGCCCGTGCTGTAAAGGCGCTTGTCGTTGACTTTAAACTTACTGCGCAACTCGGCCAGCATGGCGTCGAAGAATTTCAAATCCCGGTCGCCCTGGGCTCCTGCGCTATGCTGCCAACCAGGCTTCAGACCTTGCGGATCCGTGAGCTTGCCTGGCGTGTTGAGCCCCTGCGGATAGACCACGATGGCCTCCGGCCAAAGCAGGTGGTAGCCATACATGCGCATGGCGTTGCTCATATTGCCGCCATGCCCATGCCAAGCAAAGATGACTGGTGCCGCAACAGAGTTTGCATTGGCTGGAGCGTAAACCAAGGCCTCACGCGAAACACCATCTACCGTGAGGACGCTGCGCGTCGGCGCATCCGCCGCTCGTGCGCAGGATATACCGATGAGGCAGAGAACAAGAAGGAGCCGTGGGGTAAAGGAGAGATAGCGCGGCAGGTGCATAACAGGGAAACAAAGGGGTTGCTTGGTCGTTGCAAATTTAGGGAGGGGGTTGTGGGATAGACCATAAAAGCCCGCGTAAAACCCCAAATATTCGCGTCATTCCACTAAGGCGATGAACATTTGCGTAAACTTATATTATTCAATGCACCGCCCCATAGTGGTGCCTTGCTGTCTCAAGGTTTATTGCCCTCTCCGCATCATCTTTACGCGGCATGTCGCCCAATTCAAAGCGGCTGAATCGCTTGGCCCCTCTGCCAACTCATCACCACAGCCCCCATGCTTTCGGGTCAAGTCACCATAGTGCCCAACCCGTAGATTCCAAACGCGGCAATGTGTGCTACCATGCCCGCCATGTTGTTTCGTTTTTACACACGTCTGCTTCTCTGCTGCGCCACCACCGCCTGGGCTGAGCCCATCGCCGTCACCCTCGACACCACCCATGGCATGACCCGTGCAGGGCAGCCCTATTTCGTCCAAGGTGCCGGGGGCGACAAACAACTCGACAAGCTCGCCGCACGCGGAGCCAACTCCCTTCGCACTTGGTCCACCGAAGGCCTTGGCAAGATCCTCGACGAGGCTGCCAAACTCGGGCTCACCGTCAGTGTTGGTATCTGGCTAGAGCCTGATAGCTCGTGGTTCTCCTATACTAATCCCGAGCACCGCGCCAAGCAGACCGAGCGGGTGAAAAAAGAAGTCATGGCCTTCCGCGACTACCCCGCCCTGCTGGCCTGGGGACTGGGCAATGAATGCGAGGGCGAAGGCACCAATGCCGCCTTCTGGCAGCAGCTCGACGCCCTCGCCGTGCTGTTAAAATCGCTCGACTCCGCGCATCCCACCTTCACCGCGCTGGCAGGCCTTACTCAAGACAAAGCAACGGGTTTGAACCAACACGCCCCACATCTCGACTTCATCGGTGTGAACACCTATGGCGGCCTCTTTGGCCTGCGCAAAATCGTCGAGCGAGTCGGCTGGAAGCGCCCCTGGATGCTCACCGAATGGGGGCCCCAGGGCTACTGGGAGTGCCGCAAGAGCGCTACGGGTGCCCCGCTCGAACAGACCAGCACCGAGAAGGCCTCGATGATGGCCCGCGCTTATGATGAGGTCATCGCGACCCCGCAGGGCGGCTCCTTCCTCGGCAGCTACGCCTTCATCTGGGGCTGGAAATATGAGGCCAGCGACACTTGGTTTGGCCTTATGACGCAGGCAGGCGACACCACCGCGAGTGTCGATGTGCTGGAGGAACGCTGGGCTAAGCGCAAGCCACAGAACACCGCTCCCCAGGTGAAACCGTTGCAAGGCGTGCCCACAGAAACCATCTCCCCAGGCAGTTCATTTGAAGCGCACACCAACGCCAGCGATGCTGAAAGCGACGCTATGAAATGGCGCTGGGCCGTGCTGCCCGAGCAAGGGGGCCGCGACGCCAAAGGCCACGCCACCCAGCCTCCGCAAGTCCCTGGCTGTGTGCCAAAGGAAGCTCAAGACCACGCCACCATCACCGCTCCAAAGAAGGCAGGCAACTACCGCCTCTACGTTTGGATCACCGATGGGAACGGCCACGCGGCCACCGCGAATGCGCCCTTCGCGGTGAAATAGCGTGCGGCACGGCCTTCACTGGCCACCGCGCTCCTTCAGTAGGAAGGCATTGTCATCGGCCTGGAGTTCCAGGTTGGCCAGTTCTGCGACGTATCGTAGCGCTTCGGTCAGGGGCACGTTCTTCAGGCTCAGCGTTAGCTCCACAGCCTTGGCAGGGTCGCCAGCTTTGAGCAGGATGTTCACGCCTTGTTTGGCAGGGTCGAGATCTCTTGCTTTCACGCGGAAGAACTCAAGCGCCTCTTCCACGCTGGCTTCGCGGAACTCAACACTTGGCAAGATGATGCCAGCCGCTCGCTTGGTTAAGTCTGTGGCGGGCAATACGGCCTTGGGCGCTGCGGTTTGGGGAGCTGCGACAGGGGCTTTGGTTTTGTTGGCCTGTGGGGTGATAAGTACGGCATAACTCTCGTAGGTCACCACGCTGCCGCTGAGTTGCGCGACATAGCCCAGGGCTTCGCTAAATCGCACGTCGCTCACGTCGAGGGTGATCTCGGGGTCACCTTTGTCGCTGGCTCTGAGGAGGATGTTGAGGCCATTCTTGGCAGGATCGATCTCCACCGACTTCCGCCGCAGGTATTCCACGGCTTCGCTGAGCTTGGCATTTTTAAACTGCACGCGTGGCAGCACCAGTTGCTTGGCCTTCACATGGAAGGCGTTGGCTGGCTGCACAGGCGTTGCTGGTGACATGGTCTTTGTTGCCGCTGTTGTCTTTGTAGCCACGGCACGCACTGTCCTGGCGCTGACCATGAGCCAGACGCGTTTCTTCGATGGCTGTTTTTCTGCCGCGAGACCAGGCACCATCTCTGGTGGTGCAAGGCCCAAGATGAGCCACTGCTTTTGCTTCACCTCGACGCTACTGGTGATCTTTCGCTCGCTAAAGACCGGTTGCGCGAGTTCGCCTTTGCGCACGGCTTTGGAAGCGTCGGCGATACCTCCGATGACCTTCTCTGGCTGCGATGGCCAACGCCAGCCGACGAAGTCGCGCATCGTCGATACGAGCGCTAGCTCAATGTCTCCGCCAGTCTTGGTCGTAGCCGTAACGCCCAGCGTTATGCCGAGTTTACTTATGTCGTGCATAGTCGGCGTCACACCATCTTTCGCCAGAGCTGTGGGGTAAACGAACTCACGCAAAGTTTCGATAGTGCCCTGCTGCCCCGGCTTCACAACGAGTATAGGTCTCGACAGCAAGTTGATGCCCTTCTTCTGCACGATCTGTTTCAGAAGCGCCTGCGACGATGCCTCGTCGAGTGTGACGGCCTCGCCCTTCGCTGCCTTTTCCAGCGAGACATCGAGCGGCAACGCAGCCTGCTCGCTCATGCTGATAAAGTTTGCAGACACCACGATTTGCTCACCCGCATTGACATCATCGGCAGCGATGGATTGGGCTTGGCACAAGGCACAAAGGAGCACCAGAGCGAGGCTCATGGCCGCTGCGCTGCAAGCCGCGAGCCGTCCGGCACTCGCACGATTCACACCATCGCCGACGACCGCACGCAGGCGCGTCTCCAGGCCCGAAGGCATCGCCATCACCAAGGCGGCAGCACTTTGGCAACGACCGAGGCGCAGCGAACGCGCAGCATCGAGCAATTGCCCCGCATACTGTTCGGTATCGCAGCCAGCACGGACAACGGCATCATCGCAGGCCCGCTCTTGCTCCAGACGCCAAGCCTTGCCCGAGAGCCACACCAGCGGATGCGGCCACCACAGCGCCGTGACGAGCGTGCCCAGCCAACGCCATGCGGCATCGCCGTGGCAGATGTGTGCCAGCTCATGAGCCAGCGCCGCACGCAGGTCAGCCACGCTCCAGCCCTTGTGCGAGGCTGGCAACAGCAGCACAGGCCACACGGTTCCCCAGGTCATTGGCACGTCCACGCAGTCAGAGACAATTACACAAACACGACGGCGCAATCGATGCGACACGGCGAGCTGAGCCATGAGTTCCTCCACGCCAGCATCAGCACGAGTGGCGCTGGCTTTGAGCCGATGAAGCTGCCACGAACCGATCAAACGGAAGGCCAACACCGCCGCGACGCCTGCGAGGTAGATCGCGGCGAGGCCTTGCCACAGGCTCCATGCTGCCATGCGCTTCACTTCTGGTAAAGCCACAGCGCTGGGCGTAGTCACAGTCTGCACCTCGGCCATGGGCTCGTGGACGATCGGTTGAGTCTGGGCCAACTCGCTAGCGGCGATGACCACAGGCAATGTCCAAACGGGCCGCACCAACGCCGCGAGCGGCAGCAACAACAACGCGGCAAAGGCTGCCAGCCAAGCCAGCGATCTCTGCGCTGCCGAGCCACGATGCAGCAGCGCGATGCTGCCGTAGCCGAGGAGGAGAACGGCTGTGCCCTTGGCCAGCAGGTCGATAAGCGTAAGTGTTGCGGTGTTCATAGGATCTTGTGTTTAAGGTTTGCGAGCTTGTTTGATGATGGACTCCAGACGTTGCAGTTCGGTGGCGGAAATTTTGCCGTCCTTGGCATCCACGAGGGCGGCAACAGCATTGGCGAGCGAGCCTTCAAAGAAGGTCTGCACGACTTGCCTCAGCGCCGACTTACTGGCTTTGGCATGAGGCTCGGTGGGTAGAAAAATGAAGCGCTTGCCGTCTTCGCGATGCTTGAGGAAACCCTTGTCTTCGAGGATGCGGAGGAAGGCACGCACCGCCGAATGGCTGGGGGCATCGGTCATGGCTTCCGTGATTTCGGCGGCGGTGGCTTCGCCCCTGGCATAGATGAGATCCATGATCTGGCGCTCGCGCCGACTGAGTTTGTGTGGATCCATGCTAAAAAACTAGCACGTCCAATTTTGCCACGCAAACTCTTTGTGCTAGAATTTTAGCACATGATGAAGCGAGTACCTGCGAGCGCGTGAAACAGCGTGCATATCTCGCCGCGCCGCTACGTTGTGAACGCCATGCCTCCAGCCACACCACCATGCACATCCCCTCGCTCATAGAACACAAGCGCGACGGCGGCACGCTGAGCACGGCGGACATCCGCGCCCTCATCGCCGCCTTCACCCGTGGCGACATGCCGGAGTATCAGATGAGCGCACTCGCCATGGCCATCTTCTTCCGTGGTATGGATGCCGTGGAGACGAGCGCCCTCACCGCCGCCATGCTGCACAGTGGCACCGCGCTGCACTGGCCGGGAAAGACACCGCCGCGTGTGGACAAACACAGCACGGGAGGCATCGGCGACAAGACATCGCTCATCCTCGCGCCGCTGCTCGCCTGCGATGGCCTATGGGTGCCGATGATCTCGGGGCGCGGCCTCGGCATCACTGGCGGCACGCTGGATAAACTGGAGTCCATTCCCGGCTATCGCACCAACCTCAGCGAGCAAGACATCTATAAAACCGTGGCCGAGATCGGTTGCGTCATCACTGGCCAGACAGGCAACATTTGCCCTGCCGACAAGAAGCTCTACGCCCTGCGCGATGTCACTGGCACCGTGCCCAGTATCCCGCTCATCACCGCCAGCATCATGAGCAAAAAATTGGCCGAAGGACTCAATCGACTCGTGCTCGATGTGAAGCACGGCAGCGGGGCCTTCATGAAATCTGCCGATGATGCCAAGGCTCTCGCCCTCGCGATGATCGCCGTGGGCCGCGAGATGGGCATCCACGCCTCAGCCACGCTGAACGCCATGAACGAGCCCACGGGCGAAGCCGCAGGCAACGCCCTCGAAGTCGCCGAGTGCGTGCGTTGTCTCAAAGGCCAAGGCCCCGCTGATCTGGAAGAGATGACGCTCGACCTCTGCGTCGCTGTTTCCATCTCAGGGCGCGAGCAACTGCGCGAGTGGCTGCACGACGGCACAGCCTGGGCGAAGTTCCAACAGATGGTTCACGCGCAAGGCGGCGATGTGGCAAAACTGGAGCACATTGAGCAGCTCCATCACGCGCCCTTCATCACCGAAATGAAAGCCCCACGCAGCGGCATCGTGCAGCGCATGGATGCA